>DATNAR010000276.1:0-17095 GCA_035607385.1 Casimicrobiaceae bacterium | reverse complement strand
CAGCGCGGCAATCGCCGGAAGCAGCGCGAGCTGCACCGGGTAATTCCACGGGCTGATGATGCCGACGACGCCCAACGGCTGCCTTTCGATCCAGCTCCTTCCCGGACGCAGGTACAGCGGCGTCGCGGCGCGCCGCGAGCGCATCCAGTTCGTGAGATTCCGGCTGGCGTGGCGCAGGGCGACGTCGACGATGAACAGCTCGGTCAGCCGCGTTTCCTGCGCCGGCCGGACGCCGAAATCCTGCGCGACCGCGGCGACGATCTCCGGCTCGTGGCGATCGATCAGCGCGGCGAGGCGATCGAGCCGATCGCGCCGCACTTCTTGCGACGGATACCGTTCCGCGAAAAATGCCGTCCGCTGCAACGCGTGCAGCGCCGCGACATCGTCAGCGCTCGCTGCTGGCGCGCTCATCGCATGCTCGGGACGCTCCGGCATCGCCGCGACGCTTACCGCTCCTGTCGCGCCGCGGCTATCGCGTCGAGCAGCGTCGGCGGGTCGTGCGCTCCGGACACCGCGACGCGGCCGTTGAAAATAAAAAACGGAACGCCTTGAATGCCAACACTTCGGGCCTCGCGGTCCTCTGCCGCGACCACGTCGCGGTTTTGGTCCGATGCGAGCATTGCGCGCACTTCTGCCGGATCGAAGCCTGCGGCGGCGGCTGTATCGACCAGCTGCTCGCGGTCGCCGATCGGGTCGCCGTCGATGAAATACGCCTGGAACAGGCGCTCGACCAGCACGCTCACCGCGTCCAGGTCACCCCGCGCCTGCGCCCAGGCGATCAGGCGGTGCGCCTGGAGCGTGTTCGGCTGGATGACGATGCGCTCGAACGCGAACGGTATGCCGATCTCGGCGCCGACGGCGCGTACCCGCGAATAGACGTCGGCGGCTCGATCGGTACCACCGAACTTGGCCGCAAGATAGCTGCTGCGCGGGATGCCGGCCGCAGGAATATCGGGGTTGAGCTGGAACGGATGCCAGCGCACGGCGATGTCGAGCGCGGGTTCGCGAGCCTTAAGATCGCTCAGTGCTGCCTCCAGCTTGCGCTTGCCGATGTAGCACCACGGGCAGACGACGTCCGAGATGACGTCGACCGCGAGCGTGTCCGACGATCGGTCGGCGGGGGGACTGCTGATCAAGATTCGAGCCGGGAAACGGATGAGGTGGACGCGAGCATTGTAGTACCCCCGCCGCCATTCGTGCGTAGCGCACTCGACACGACGATGACAATAGGTTCAACTGTCGG
This sequence comes from Casimicrobiaceae bacterium, assembly GCA_035607385.1. GTDB lineage: Bacteria > Pseudomonadota > Gammaproteobacteria > Burkholderiales > Casimicrobiaceae > PALSA-1003. Next base: position 15,852 of record DATNAR010000276.1, on the reverse strand, counting down.
CCCGATGAGCTTTTCCTCCCGACCGTGACCTCGCCGCAGCGCTGGGACATCTTCTGCTCGGTCGTCGACAACTACGGCGACGCGGGGGTCGCGTGGCGGCTCGCGCGGCAGCTGGTCGCGGAGTATCGACACGACGTGCGTCTGTTCGTCGATGCGGTGCCGGTGCTGGCGCGCATCGCGCCGCAGGTCGATCCGTCGCGCGAACGACAATCCGCGGCAGGCGTCGACATCGTGCACTGGCGTGGTCCCGATGTTCCGCTGCCGCAAGCCGCGCCGGGGGACGTCGTCATCGAAGCGTTCGGCTGCGGCCTCCCGTCGTCGTATCTCGACGCGATGATCGCGCTCGCCGCGCAGCCGGTCTGGATCAATCTGGAGTATCTGTCGGCCGAAAGCTGGATCGAAAGCAGCCATGGCCTGGTATCACGCCATCCGCGCCTGCCCTTGCGGAGGCACTTCTACTTCCCCGGATTCACGCCGCAAAGCGGCGGCCTGCTGCGCGAGGCGGGACTCCTTGCGCGCCGCGACGCTTTCCAGAAAGATCCCGCCGCGCGCGCCGCGTTCTGGCGCGCACTGGGCATCGCACCGGCACAAGACGCGCTCGCGATCTCGCTGTTCTGCTATCCGAACCGGCATCTGCCGGCGCTGCTCGACACGTGGTCCGACGGCGACCAGCCGGTGTGCTGCATCGTGCCCGAAGGTGTCGCCGCCGGCGAGATCGATCGATGGACTGGCGGCGCGGTGCCGCATGCAGGGCAAGTTCTCACGCGGGGGCGTCTGTCGCTGGCCGGCATTCCCTTTGTTGCGCAAGACCACTACGACCAGCTGTTATGGGCGTGCGACGTGAATTTCGTGCGCGGGGAGGACTCGCTGGTGCGCGCGATCTGGGCGGCGCGCCCGCTGATCTGGCAACCCTATCCGCAGCCCGAGAATGCGCAGCTGGCGAAGCTGGACGCATTTCTCGTGCGCTGCACCTCGGGGATGACATCGGCGAGTGCGGCGACATGGAGCGCGTTGCACCGGGACTGGAACGATCCCATCGACGGCAAGGGCTCGGTCGCCGGGGCATGGGCGGCGCTCGCGGGCGAATGGAGCGCACTGGCCCGCCACGCGCACCGATGGGCTGCCGAGCTCGCGGCGCAGCCGGACCTCGTCGCGCGGCTGGTCAGGATGGTCGAAAGCCTGGTATAATTTTGGGTTTCGCGAGCCCTGCGTTTCGGCTCGCTTATTCAGACATCAACCGTGCAGGTACAGCCATGAAAACCGCGCAGGAAGTCCGCGCCGGCAACGTCATCATGATCGGCAAGGATCCGATGGTCGTGCAGAAGGCCGAATTCAACAAGTCCGGCCGCAATGCGTCCGTCGTCAAGATGAAGCTCAAGAACTTGCTGAGCGGCTCCGGAACCGAAACCGTCTACCGGGCCGACGAGAAATTCGACCTCGTGCAACTCGAGCGCAAGGAAGTCACCTATTCGTATTTTCAGGACCCGGCGTACGTTTTCATGGACGCCGAGTACAACCAGATCGAGGTCGACCGCGAGAACATCGGCGAGGCCGTGCACTACCTGGAAGAGGGCCTGCCGTGCGAGCTCACGCTCTATGAAGGCAAGCCGATTTCGGTCGAGCTCCCGAACAGCGTCGTGCGCGAAATCACCTACACCGAGCCGGCGGTCCGCGGCGATACCTCGGGCAAAGTGTTGAAGCCGGCCAAGCTCGCCAGCGGGATGGAGGTCCAGGTACCGCTGTTCGTCGCGACCGGCGACCGCATCGAAATCGATACCCGCAACGGCGAATATCGCCGCCGCGTCTAGGTCGCATCGCAAAGACAAAAAAAAGGCGCCCAGGGGCGCCTTTTTTTGTGCCCGCAACGGGTTTTCCCGTGTCGTTGTAATGACAACGTCATAGGGGCTGCAAGGCATGGTTCTTGCTGCCTTTAACGTGCACCGCGCGCACGCGGGGCGACGCCAGGAAGAACCGGATCGGGTCCCGCGCTTTAGCGCCATTAACCGGCGCCGCGCGTCACTTGCGACTGCGGCTCACGGTTTGACGTCCCGGCCATCGAGACAACGCACGACATGGTTGTAACCAACAAGGATCACCGAATGGGCAATGCATCGGACAACAAGAACGAGCATCGATCCCTCGACGGCGGGGCGCAGGTCAGCCGGATGGTGGACAGCGTGCTGCACGGCAAGAAGCTGCGTCCGGAAGAGCGGCAGGCAGTGGAGCGGATTTGCGCGCAATGGGCAAGCCTCGACGATATACTGGATGCCGCAGCCGGCCCCAGAGAACCGATCGGCGAACTGTTGCTCGAAGCGGGCCGGCTGACGCGAGCGCAACTTGCTCGCGCTCTCGCCGAACAGCAGTCTTCGAAAGAAAGACTGGGACAGGTGCTCGTGCGCAAGGGCTGGCTCAGCGAAGCCGAGCTCGCCGCATTGCTTGCCTTTCAGGAGCGTCTCGACGCCGCGCGCGCCAGACGCGCGGGACCGTTGCAACTTGGCAATCTGCTGGTCAGCACCGGAAGGATCACCTCCGAACAGCTGCAGGATGGCATCGAGCGCCAGGCGCAATCGCACCAGCGTCTCGGCGAGGCATTGGTCGCGACCGGCGCAGTCAGCGAGCGCGACATCGCGCGCGGGTTGAAGCTGCAGCGCGTTCTGGTCGGCGTTGCCTTGGCGGCGGCGTTCGCGCTGTCCGCCAGCCCCAAGACCGCACGCGCCGCTTCGGTCGGATCGTCGACGATGAAGGTGACGGCGAACGTGCTCCCGTATCTCAGGCTGCAGGTACTGAAGCAGGCTTCAACGCTGGATGTCACGCCGGAGGACATCGCACGCGGCTACATCGACGTGCCCGCGGCGACCGACCTGATGGCCAAGACCAACGACCGCAACGGCTTTTCCTTGAGCTTCGACGCGCGGTCGAACGTGTTTCGCAAGGCGCAGGTAACCGGTCTGGTCAACGGCCTCGAGCTCGGCCCCGAGGGCGGAATGACGCATCAGCCGTTTACCGGCAACCAGATGCTGATGCGGCTGAGCTACCGGTTCTTCCTCGCTCCCGAAGTCGCGCCGGGCAGCTATCCCTGGCCGCTGCAGATTTCCTCGACGGTGATGTACTAGCCGTTGTCCGGGAATCCCGCTATCTAGTAAGATGTTCTCAAGGCAACCCGCGATGGCGGGGCACGCCTCCGCCGTCGCGCGCATCCTAGGGATTCACCGACATGATCACCGTATCGTTGTAGTTTCCCACCGGCGCGTCCTGGCCCGGATCGATCTTGCCGTAAACCGGCACCTGGGTGTTGGGTCCCGCCGTCGTGACCACCAGCGGCGTCGTTCCCGCGGTGCCATCCCCCCACAGGTTCGAATACCCGCCATCCTTGTAGATGTTGTAGTTGAGCCGGCCGGTGCTGCCAACCCCCTGTTGCGCCATCTGCCGTCCTGAGATCGAGCTGGACGTCGCCGATTGTCCGATACCCACGGTGAACGACGGCAGGCTGCCGCTGCCGGTGCACCGGATCGTCGCGATCCCCGAGGTCACTGTCGGCGCTCCGACGAACACGTCGTAGCTGGGGAAGCCCAGCGTCGGCAGCGCCTGGATCGTGCAGACGGAGGCGCCTAGCGCCGGGACGGCTACGGCAAACAACACCGCAGCCACGCATGGTTTAAGGTTGCATTTCACAATAGACCTTTCCGACGTTGAGCGGCATGCGGGCGTTCGCCGCCACGTCCATTCCAAGACGACATACACCGCCCTCGGTGCGAATGTCGGCGTTGTAGCGGCCCGGCGCAGCGTCCTCGATATAGAACGCGCCGTCGGCCGCGGTGAACAGTTGCAGCTGCGAGCTCCCCGACGCCAGCACGGCGTCGATGCCGCCCAGCGGCCGTTCGTCGCGCCCGCGGCGGAGGAGCAGTACGCCGCTCACCGCGCGTTGCGGCCGCAGCGCAAAATCGACCAGCACACCGCCGCGCAGCGCGGGCACGACAATGACGCTGTTCTGGCCGATGATGGTGTCGATCGGAACGGTGTTGGCATCCAGCGTAAACCGGCTCTCGACGTACGAGCCTACGGTCGACGCGAGCAAGGTGCCGTCGGCTCCGCTGCGTCCTGCGTCCTGGCTGTTCTGCCGGACGCTCACGCCTGCCAGGTCTCCCGTCTTGATGATCGCGAAGCTGTCGTAGATCGGCCGGGTGAACTTGCCGACTCCGCCCACGTAGGCGAAGGCGCCGGCGACCGAGGCTTCCGCGGTCGTGGCGTTGGCATCGTTGCCGAACAGGCGCGACATGCCGAGCGTGTATTCGAGCTTGTCGGTGTTGAGCTGGACCAGCGGGCGCACCTGGTAGACGCCGGCGCTGCGCTGCATGTCGACGCGATAGCCGAATCCCGGTCCGATCGGTGCCGGACGCGCGACCTCGACATCGTATTCGGTCCCGTTGCCGGGTGTGCGCTGGATCCGTGCCGTCGCTGTCGTCCGGTCGCCGAAGAAATAGTTGACGCTGAGCGCGGCCGACACGCCCGACTGCGCGCCGCCCTGCCCGCTGACATGGCCGAACGTCGCATCGATATTCCAGTGGACGGACGCAGAGATGTTGTAGCGCAGCGTATAGCTGTTTTGCCGGCTGCCGTCTTCGAATTCGCTGCGCGTCGCCGCCGCCGTGATGGTGCCGAAGCGCGGCGAGCCGTAGCTGACCTGGACGCCGGCGTCCTTCAGCGGCACGAATTGCGGGAACAGGGTCGTCGCCGGCAGGAAGCCGCGTTGCAGTCGCCGGTAGTTGAGATCGACGCCGAAGCCGTCCGCCGTATACGAATAGAGCACGCTCGCGCCACCCGCGACATGGCCGGTATCCTGCGGACGGCCGGCCGCGGCTTCGATGCCGAGCACGCCCAGATCGCCCAGACGCATCGTCGCGTCGGCCCCGGCGGTCGCATAGTCCGGCGTCCGATCGGCGTGTGCGCCGAGCGTGAACGCATCGGTCAGGCCGACGCGGTGCGCGGCGGCGAAACCCAGGCCGTGGTAACGATCGCTGCCGATGCCGATCTCGGGCCGCACCATGCCGACCGCATAAGTGAACTCATCCAGGCCGCCGCGCAACAGCCGGTCGGACAGATAGGTCGTGCTGCTCGAGCGCTGAATCACCTGCCCCTGTGGATCGCGGACCAGCACTTCGACGTGCCGCAGCCCCGCGTAACGGGTGATGTTGTCGAGCTCGAAGCTCCCTGGCTTGACCTGCGCGGTATAGACGCGGATGCCGTCGACGTAGACCTCGACTTCTCCAGCGACCGGCGTCGTACCGACGAAGCGCGCGGTCGGCGAGGTGATGAGGCTCGGATCCATCGAATAGGCGCGGTAGAAGCCGACACCGCCGAGCTGCATCGACTGACCCAGCGCGCCGGTCGATGCACCCTGGTCGCCCACGACGAAACGGGCGAGCTTTTCGTACCAATCGTAGGTTGCGTTGGTGCCGAGCCGGGTGAAGGTGCTTCCGGTCGCGTCGTTCAGATAATTGCTCTGGTTGTCGAACAGCCAGCGACCATAGCGGACGGCGAGCTCGGTATTGACGCCGTAACTGCTGCGCTGGTGGTCGGCGTCGGCCCAGTTGAGCTGGTAGTTGAAAAAGGCACTGGTGTCGTAGGTGGGCATCAGCCGCGGCGCCGGCGTGAGATCGAGGCGCTGCTGCCCGAACACGGCCGGATCCGCGACGAGGTCGACCCGGCCCGCCGCCTCGTCGATGACGACCGTCACCCGCTTGAGCGAGCCCAGCACGCGGTAGCTCCTGCCCTCGATCGTGACGGTGTCGCCGCCGGCTTCCTGCAATCCGAGCTGACGCAGCTCCGCATCGGCGATCAGCCAGCGATCGCCGTCCTTCATGACGAAGTGATCGCCGCGTCCCTGTCCGTTGACGGTGAAGCTCATGATCGTCGGCACCGGATCGGCGCTCGCCGTGACCGCAATCGCGACCAGGGCGGCGGCCAGAATGCCGCGCCAGCAATGTCGGATGGGATGCGCCACGGCATCAGTGCTGGCACACATCGCCCGCCGCGGCACTCGCCGACAGGACAGTGCGCGTGGCTTGAATGCGAAGGTCGACCGAGGGGCCGGTGCAGGCCTCCGGTGGGATCGCCAGGTCGTAGCGCCGCGTCGTTCCCGGCAGCAGGTACCAGGACGACACGTCCTTCAAGGCGACGCCGTTGGCGGTGATCGTTTCGACGTTGAAATGCACGTTGCCGGTGTTCTTGACTTGCACGCTGATCCGGGCCGGCTTGCGCTCGACAATTTCGGCGCTGCCGGCGACGCGCTCCGACCGGGGCGCCACGAAGACCGGAACGCCGAACTTGATGACCACGGCGATCGTGGCACCCCCTCCCTCGGGGTTGGCCGGCGCCTGCTCTTCCAGGAAAACGCGGTAGCTGCGCTCGACATCGCCCGGATCGCGCAAGGTGCCGATGCGCACGATGCGCGGCTCGCCCGTCTCGACCCGCAGCAGCGGCGGCGTTACCACCAGGTCGCTGGTCGGCGTGTAGACGTCACCGCCGTCGGCATTTTGCGTCCACAGCGATGGGCTGTTCTTGAACACCAGCGGATGGTCGTCCTCGCTGGTCACGGTGACTGCGCCGATGCGCAGGCCCGCGCCAAAATCGACGCGGATCGGCGCCACGCTGAACCGGCCGGCCAGGGCGGGCGCCGCGGCGGCGAGCAACAGGCAGGCGAGGACCACGCGCATCATGGGGTGCAGTCTACGCAGGGCGCGCTGGCGGGGCCACAAAAAACGAACCGCCGGATCGCTCCGGCGGCTTCGCTGTTGCAGACACTTCGCCTGGTCACGGATTGACGGCCATTTGCACCGTGTCGGAGTAGCTACCCACCGTGGCGTTGATGTAGTTCGCGTTCAGCACGGTACCGGTGACGGCAAAAGTGATCGCCGTCGATTTGCCGGAGCCGGTGCCGGTCGCAGCCGCAGGCAGCGCCAGCGAGTACGGAATCAGGTCGGTTGCACCGGGGCCCTTCATCTGGCGAGTCGTATTGCCGGCATCGTAGTTGTTGCCGTTGCCCGCGGTCACCGTGTAGCTCGAACCCTTGGTGCACCAGAAGCTGATCGTCGAGCTGCCCGAACCGTTGGTCGCATTGGCCGGATCGAGGTTGCCGAAGTCCAGCGTCGGCGTGCTGTTGAACTTGCAGCTGCCGACAACAGTGGCTTGCACCGTCATGTTCGACGTATCGGCGGCGTAGGCTGCTCCGGCGGCGATCAGACCGACGCTCATTCCGAGGGCGGCGGCGATTTTGCTTGCTTTCATTGATGCTCTCCCGTTAGAAATTGATTGAGGCTTGGTGCCGCCTCGACGTGTGATCTAAACTTTGGCAATCACCCCTAAAGCAACGGCCGTGCCACGTCCGGAAGAATCGGGAGTGCAACAACTCATCTGCCTGATTTTGCAGTCTTTTCTCGTCACATCCGGCGCCAAAATTGACGCTTTCGTAGCCCACAAGCGAGGCCCGGAAAGCGTCCGGCGCGCGCCGCGCCGATCGAATGTGACGAATATGACAGCCGCTGGGTGCTGCGGCGGCGTCTTGTGGCAGTCCGGGCTTGATCTACATCCTGGACGTATCGAAACTGCCGGACGGCGATCGGATCTAGTCGGGCAACGCGAACCCGCGCTCGGTGAACAGCCGGGCGCAGACGTCGACCACCGCCGGGTCGTAAGCGATGCCGCGATAGTCGAGCAACTCGCCCACCGCGGCCTCGACGCCCAGGCTGGGCCGGTACGGCCGGTCGGAAAGCATCGCTTCCATGGCATCGGCTACGGCGATGATCTTGGCTTCGATAAGTATTGCCGAGCCCGTTAGCCCCCGTGGGTAACCGGTGCCGTCGAGCCGCTCGTGATGCTGGAGGATGATTTCGGCGATCGGCCAGGGAAATTCGATGCCTTGCAGTATGCGGTGCGCCACTTCCGGATGCGACTGCACCAGCAAACGTTCGACCGCGGTCAGCTTGCCCGGCTTGACCAGGACCTCGACCGGAATCTTGAAGCTGCCCAGGTCATGGATCAGGGCAGCCAGGCGCGTGGCTTCGCGTTCATCGGCCGACAGCGGCAACTCCTGGCTGATCGCCTGCGCCAGCGCGGCAACGCGGCGCCCGTGGCTCCCATTGGCCGGATCGTTGAGCTCGATCGTCGCAGCAAACGCGTGGACGGTCGCTTCGCAATTGCGGCGCAGCGGCGCAGCCTCGCCCTGCCCGCCGGCGTCGGCGGCCGGCGTCCCGCCGAGGTTCGTCGGGGCGCGGTCGCGCAGAATATGTATGCAACAGACGGTGCCGCCGGAAGGGTCCAGCAATGGCTGCCTGCGGCAGCTGAACGATTCACCGCTCGCCAGCAGCAGCTCGGCTTCGCCGTCAGTGCACTGGGCCGTCAGGCCCTCGTGACCCGGCGCCTCCCCGGCCTCCGGCATGACCATCCGGAACGGCCTGCCCAGCAGCTCGCCCGGCCGGGTGCCGGCGCGCTCGGCGTAGGCGCGGTTCACCCGCATCAAGCAGCCGCCCTCGTCGTGCATGAATACCAGGTCGGATACCGCATCGATCGCGGATGCCCAGGCGCGCAACGCGGTGTTCAGCGTGTGCGGATCGGTCGCGGGACGCAGCGGAGCGCGCCGGGCGTGCTCCGGCTCGGGTCGACGACTCATGCCGGGTTCGATTCCATCGGGGTTGGCGCGGAAGTGGCGAGCAAGGCGCCATCATAGCCGACCGCGCCCGGCGTGCACTCGCGGCGGCAAAAGCCCTGTGCGGCGTCACGCCTTCGGCCGCAGCGCCGAAGGCAACGGTCGACTGGACTTGCGCCGGGTACGGACACGGGTGCCCGCCATCGTCGAATCGGGCGCCGAGACGACGATCGGCTGCGACCCGCCGGGCGGAGCACCGCGCATGCCGTGACTGTGGTGCTCCGACGGTCCGCCGCGGCGCGACAGGTTGCGCGCCGTGATCACCAGCGCGACGTGGGTGAGCGCCTGCGGAAAGTTGCCGACTTGCCGCCGCGCTGACGGATCGTACTCTTCGGCCAGCAGGCCGACATCGTTGCACAGCCCGAGCAGGCGCTTGAACAGGCGCTGTGCTTCGGCATGCCGCCCGGCGAGACTCAAGTGATCGGCGAGCCAGAATGAGCACGGCAGGAAAAGGCCTTCGCCCGGCGGCAGCCCGTCGACGTCGGACAGGTTACGGTAGCGCGCAACCAGCCCGTCGACCATGAGGTCGCGGCGGATTGCCGCCAGCGTGCCCCGCACCCGGGGATCGTCGACCGGCAGAAAACCGACGATCGGCAGCAACAGCAGGCTCGCATCGACCTCGGACGAGCCATAGTATTGGACGAAAGTCTTGCGTGCGGCGTCGTAGCCCTTGCGGCAGACCTGCGCATGGATCCTGGCACGAAGGGCTCGCCAGCGCTGGACGGGTCCGGGGAGACCATATTGCTCGACTGCCTTGATCGCCCGATCGACGGCGACCCAGGCCATGACCTTGGAATGCGTGTAGTGCCGTCGCGGCCCGCGCATTTCCCAGATGCCGTTGTCGGGCCGGGCCCAGTTGGTTCCCAGGTAGTGCAGCAGCGCCCGCTCGAAATTCCAGGCGTCGGCGTCCGGGTCGAGCCCCGCGCTTCGCGCGAGCTGCAGCGCCGCGATGACTTCGCCGTAGGTGTCGAGTTGCGACTGGGTCGCGGCGGCGTTGCCGATGCGCACCGGTGCCGAGTTCTCGTAGCCGGGCAACCATGGCAGCGTGTATTCGGTCAGCTGGCGCTCGCCCGACAAGCCGTACACCGTCTGCATGTCCTCCGGCCTGCCGGCGGCGGCGCGCAACAGCCAGCGTCTCCAGGCCTGCGCCTCGTCGCGGTAGCCGGCGAGCAGGAACGCGTAGAGCGTAGAGGTCGCGTCGCGCGGCCAGCAATAACGGTAGTCCCAGTTGCGGACACCCCCGATCGCCTCCGGCAGCGACGTCGTCACCGCGGCGGCGATGCCGCCGGTCGGCGCGTAAGTCAGCGCTTTCAGTGTGATCAACGAGCGCATGACGGGCTCGCGCCAGCGCCCGTCGTAAGTGCAGCGGTCGCTCCAGGCGCGCCAGCTGCGCGCGCTTGCGTCAACCGCCGCATCGGGATCGATCGGCATCGGGCGCGGCAGGTGGGAAGGAAAATGGGTCAGGACGAAGGCAACCCGTTCGCCCCGAGCGACGCTGAACGATGCGACCGTCGTGAATCCCTTGCCGTGGACCGGCACGTCGGAGCGCAATTCCAGCGATTCGGGCCCGGCGGTTGCGAGCAATGCCCCGTCGACGCGTCGAACCCAGGGCACGATGACGCCGTAGCCGCCGCGAATGACCAGTTCCATGTGCATGCGAACGCGTCCGCGCAGGCCTTCGACGATGCGCACGACGTCGGTGCGCTCCTCCCAGCCGGGCATGCAGTCGACAATCCGCACGGCGCCTCCGGCCGCGTGGAAGTCGGTCTCGAGTACCAGCGTCCGGTCGCGGTACCGGCGCTCGATCCGCCGCACGGCGCCACGCGGCGCGAGCAGCCACCGGCCATGGTCGGGGGTGCCGAGGAGCGCTGCAAAGCAGGCGGGGGCGTCGAAGCGCGGAGCGCACAGCCAGTCGATCGAGCCATTGCGCCCGACCAGGGCGGCCGTGCGGTTGTTGCCGATCATCGCGTAGTCTTCGATCCGCATCGCTTTTTCTTCAGAGCCGATCCGCTCTTCCTAGGATGCGCCTCGATCCGCTATCGTTCCGGCGGCGGACCGAATGGAGCACGCTGGCAGGAGCGGATTCAAAGGCTAGCTGTTCATCTCATTCCTACGGGACACCGCGCAATCGCCTACAGCAGAATCGGCAATCCGCTGATGGTCACCGGGTGGCGGCCGAGCATAATGGGCTCAGGCAGGGCAGATCCAAACCTACCGGTCGATTGCCTCAGGTTGACCGGACGATCTGATCCCTGCCCTTTCCATTGGTGCTTCACCGCGGTCGCGTCGAACGCGCCTGTTCAGCCCGCGCGCCCGTGAACCCTTCCTGCAATCGGCGGCATGTCGGTACATAGTGAGCATGCTCGTCAACTCGCCGTGATGTTCCGCATACCACTTGGACGACGCAAGTTCCAATTCGACGCCGGGAGCGGCTGTCGAAGAATTGCGATAAGATTGCTCCGCTTGATTGCGACATCGTTTCCGGTTCAGTGACTTACTGGTGGAACAGCCGGTCGCGGGCTCAACGCCTCCGTTGTCGTTTTCTTGCTCGAGGGCGCCCAGGCGAGGCGAACCCGCACGCTGCAATCAAAGATCCTCGGTAGCGACAATGCCATAGCAGGATGCACGCGTTCGAGTTCGGCCCTTTGACGATATCGCGCTCGGCCAGACCGCTGCTGGCGCTGGAATTCGGATAAGAAGGCGCTGCACACGTTCGTGAGCAGCTATTTTGCATCAAGAAACGCAGACGGCGCGCCGCAGTAACGGTTAGCGTCGAATCCGACCCCAGCGCAGCCCGATGCCCAACGAAGCACAGCCCGATGCGACACCCGTGACTGCAGGCGATACCTCCTATGCGGAAGTCATGTCGTTCGGACAACAACGCTTGTGGGTTCTGGACAAGCTGCTGCCCGATCGGTCGGTATACAACACGCCCCGCGTGGAGCGACTGAGCGGTCCGCTCGACGTCGCGGCGCTCGAAAGAAGCATCGGCGAAATACGCTCCCGCCATGATGTTCTCCGCACACGCTTTGCCGTCGTCGACGGCGAGCCGCGGCAGCTGATCGCGCCGCCTTCGCCGCTGCGTCTAGAGGTGGACGATCTTGCCGCGCTCCCCGGCGGCGCGCGCGAGGACGAAGCCCGCCGCTTAGCCGAGGCATTCTGCCGCAAGCCATTCGATCTGGAACGCGGACCGTTGTTCGATGCCCGGCTGCTGCGGCTAGGGCCCGAGGAGCACTGGCTGCTGTTGAACACGCACCACATCGTCACCGACCATTGGTCGAGCTCGATTTTTTCGCGCGAGCTCACGGCACTGTACGAGGCGTTCCGTTGCAGGCTCGGGTCACCGCTGCCGGCACTGCCGCTCCAGTACGCCGATTTCGCCGTGTGGCAGCGCGAATCCCTGCAAGGTCCGGCGCTCGAACGCCAGCTCGCATACTGGCGCGGCGCGCTCGCTGATCTGCCCGCCGTTGAGTTGCCGTTCGATCGGCCGCGGCCCGCCGTGGCGAGCGCGGCCGGCGGTCGCGTTGCCTTGACCATCGACGCGGCGTTGACGTCGGCGCTGAAGTCGCTGGGTCTGCGCCAAGGCGCGACGCTGTTCATGACCTTGCTGGCCGCCTTCCAGGTGCTGTTGCACCGTTACAGCGAAAAGGACGATATCGGAGTCGGGATACCGATCGCCGGGCGCAATCGACCCGAGCTCGAGGGGCTGATCGGCTTCTTTATCAACACGCTCGTGGTGCGCGGCGACCTCCGCGGCGACCCGACGTTCGTCGATTATCTGGCTCGGGTCCGAGCCCGCTCGCTCGACGCTTACGCCCATCAGGATCTGCCGTTCGAACGGCTGGTCCAGGAAATCGCACCCAGCCGCGACCTGTCCCGCAATCCGCTGTTCCAGATCTCGTTCTCACTGCAAAACGCGCCGCCGCCTCGCGGGCATCTGGCCGGTGTCGACGTACAGCCGGTCGAGGGCATCCTCGATAGCAGCGCGAAGTTCGACCTCTACCTCTCGGTCACCGAAAGCGCGGGCCGGCTGCAGGCCCGCTTCCAGTATGCGGCGGCGCTGTTCGACCGGGCGACCATCGAGAACATGGCGGCGCAATGGCGTACGCTTCTTGCGGCGATAGTCGCCAATCCGGCAGAGCGCGTCTCGCGTCTTGCGCTGCATGATCCGGCGGAACGCTCGCGACTGCTGGCGCAGTCGAACCGTGTCGTGCGCGATCGCTGCGAGGCCTCGGTCCACGAGCTGTTCGCGGCGCAGGCTGCGCGCGCGCCGGACGCGATTGCGGTGCGCGAGGGCGCGGTCGCGCTAAGCTACGGCGAGCTCGACGCGCGCGCCAATCAACTGGCGAGCTTTCTGCGCGCACAAGGCGTGCTGCGCGGCTCGCTGGTTGCGGTCGCGATGGAGCGCGGGGTCGAGATGACGGTCGCGCTGGTAGCCATCCTGAAGGCGGGCGCTGCTTACCTGCCGCTGGACCCGGCGCTGCCACGCCAGTGGCTGGCCTCGATGCTCGACGACACCGGAAATCCACTGGTGTTGACGCAACAGCGGTTGCTCGAGCGCTTGCCGGCCGGCGCAGGCTGCGTGCGCTGTATCGACCGCGACTGGGCCGAAATCGCCCGCAGCGACCGTGCGGAGCCGGGCGACGGCGTCACCGGGGGCGATACTGCCTACATCATGTACACGTCGGGCTCGACCGGGCGCCCGAAGGGCGTCGTCATCCCGCATCGCGCAATCGTCAGACTGGTCGTCGCCACCGATTATCTGCAACTCGGTCCCGGCGACGTGGTGGCGCACATCGCCAACCCCGCCTTTGACGCGTCGACATTCGAAGTCTGGGGCGCCCTGCTCAATGGCGCTCAGCTCGCCTCGATTCCCTATCAGACGATGCTGTCCCCGGTGGCGTTCGGCGGCGCGCTGGACGAACTCGCGGTGACGGCGATGTTCGTCACGACCGCGCTGTTCAATCAGCTCGCCCGCGCCGCACCGGGCGTCTTCCGCGGCCGCGACGTGTTGTTCGGCGGGGAAGCGGCGGACCCGTGCAGCGTGCAGGCGGCACTTCGCGACGGCGGGCCGCGTCGCCTGGTGCACGTCTACGGTCCGACCGAGACGACGACGTTCGCCACCTGGCACGAGGTTCGGGAGGTTGCCGCCGACGCGGCGACGATACCGATCGGCCGGCCGATCGCGAACACCGAAGTGTACGTTCTCGACCAACGCCGCGAACCCGTGCCGGTGGGCGTTCCCGGCGAGATCTACATTGGCGGGCCGGGCTTGGCCCTGGGTTATTTCGGTCGACCCGATCTCACCGCCGAGCATTTTGTTCCGCATCCGTTCGATCCCGCTCCGGGAGCCCTGCTGTACCGTACGGGCGATCGCGCGCGCATCCGCGCCGACGGTGCGCTCGAATTCCTCGGCCGCCGCGACCGCCAGGTCAAAATCCGCGGCCATCGCATCGAGATCGCCGAGGTCGAAGCCGCGCTGCAACGGCTTCCGCAGGTCGCCGAAGCTGTCGTTCTCGTGCACGGCGACACCTCCGACACGCGGCAGCTGACGGCGTACGTCGTCGTCGCCGCGGGGATGCAGGCGACACCTTCCGAACTGTGGGCCGAGCTGCGCCAGACGCTGCCCGACTACATGGCGCCGGCTGCGATGGTCATGCTGCTCGCCATGCCGTTGACGCCCAACGGCAAGATCGACCGCAGCGCGCTCCCGGCGCCGGGCGACCTGGCGCAGCAGCGTACAGGCTGGCACGTGCCGCCGCAGGACCCGCTGGACCATATGGTGGCGGCGATCTGGGAAGAGCTGCTCGGCGTGCGCGACATCGGCATCAGCGACAATTTCTTCGACTTGGGCGGGCACTCGCTTCTGGCGGCGCAGATGATCGATGCGATCGAGCGCACGTCGGGCTGCCGGCTGCCGCTGACCGCGCTCTTCGCGGAGCCGACGATCAAGCATCTGACGCGCACGATACGAAGCAGCGCGCGCGAAGATCGCGCGCCGCTGGTCGCGCTCAATGAGATGGGCACCCGCCCACCGTTCTTTTTCCTGCACGGCGATTTCACCGGCGGCGGTTTTTTCAGCCACAAGCTCGCACGCGCTCTGGGCGACGATCAGCCGTTCTATGCGGTGCATCCGCACGGCTTGATCGATCCCGTGATCCCCGGCTCGATCGAGGCGATGGCCGCCGAGCGCCTGCCCGCGGTGCGGGCGGCGCGCCCGCGCGGTCCCTATGTCCTCGGCGGCCATTGCGCGGGCGGCATGGTCGCGCTCGAGATCGCACGACAGCTCCAGAGCGAGGGAGAGGAGGTTTCCTGCGTGCTGATGATCGATACCGTCGCCCCGCGAGCGCCGAAGGTCGTCTTCCCGGGCCTCAGCATCGGCCAGGACGTCCCGCGCTCGCGCCGGCGGTCGCTCGTCACTCCTCCGGGCGATGACGCGCCCGGCAGCGCGTTCGCCGGCTATCGCGATGCGATCAGGCGCTACGTTCCGGCCCCCTATAAAGGCCGCGTCGTCGTGCTGCGTCCCGAGAATCACCGTGATGAGCGCCCGGCGATGGGCTGGACCGCGTTCGCTCCCGGCGCGCAGACGGTGGTGGTATCGGGCGACCATCTCACGGTGATTACCCGGCACCTCGACGCCACTGCCGCGAAGGTGCGCAGCTGTCTGCAGAGTCCAGCGTAGCGGCGCACCGAAGTCCGCACCGCGTACGCGATGACATCTTACTGATTGCCGTTGACGACCAGGTTGTCCGCGATGAATCGCGCATTGTCACCGCGATAAATGACGCAATCGTTTGCACCCGGCGCGCGGGTCAGCGTGCGCATCGGAAGACCCGGGAAGCGCTGGCTCACCCACGTGAGCTCCGGTCCACAACAACGGCGGCGCTGAAGGGCGGCGTGTCGGAGAAACTAAGGAGACGTGTAGGAGAAAACCGCAGCGGCCGACGGCTTTATCTGGTAGGCCGACGTCTTGGCAATAGGTCGACTGCCCCGGGAACTGCCACCCGTTGCGGATGCGACATGGCGCCGGCGGAGCGCTCGGCAATGTAGCGCAAAGAGCGCTACGCCAGGTCTAGAAGCGGCTGCGCGAGTCGCTGAATGGGCCCAGCGGGTATTGCGGATGGTCTATCGTGGGATGCCAGGAAACCGGC
>DATNAR010000270.1:0-3771 GCA_035607385.1 Casimicrobiaceae bacterium | reverse complement strand
TGCTGCTCGATGTCGGCCCGGGCGTGCTCGCTGCTTCGCGAGAAACGGCGCGCACGGGCGGCCTGGCCTCCGCCGAAGAACCCGCATCGGGCTCGAACGCGAGCAGGCGCAGTAGCGTCATCGTGAATCCGGTCGGCTCGTCCGGCGCAAGCGCCATATCCGCTCGTCCCTGAACGCAGATCTGGTAGGCAAGCTGCACGGCGTCCGGCGTGAATGCCGTCGCGTAGCGCGCGATCCGCGCGGCGTCGGGCAATGCATCGGCGACACCTGCGACCGTCTGCGCGACGGCGATGCGGTGAAAAAGCCCGGCCAGCTCATCGAGCGCCGCGGGCAGCGACAGGCTGCGCTCGGTCAGCGCCGCGGCTTCAGCCAGCAAAGCCTTGCCGTCGCTCGCGAGCAAGGCATCGGCAATGCGATACGCGTACTCGGCGTCGACCGCGCCGAGCATCGTGCGCACCACGGCTTCGCGCACTTCGCCTGCGCCGTAGGCGATCGCCTGATCGAGCACCGAGAGCGCGTCGCGCATCGAGCCGCGCGCACTGTGCGCGATCAACGCCAGCGCCGCGTCGTCGAAAGCGATGTCCTCGGCGCGAAGAATATCGGCCAGCCGCGTCGCGATCTGCGCCGCTGGAATAGCCTTCAAGTTGAACTGCAGGCAGCGCGAAAGCACGGTGACCGGAATCTTTTGCGGGTCGGTCGTGGCGAGAATGAATTTGACGTGCTCCGGCGGCTCCTCGAGCGTCTTCAGCATCGAATTGAACGCCGCCTTCGACAGCATATGGACTTCGTCGATCAGATAGACCTTGTAGCGGCCGACGGTCGGCGCGTAGCGCGCGTTGTCGAGGATCTGCCGCATGTTGTCGATGCCGGTATTCGATGCCGCGTCGAGCTCGAGCAGATCGACGAAGCGACCGGCGTCGATGTCGATGCAGGCCGGGCATACGCCGCAGGGCGTCGCCGTGACGCCGGTCGCGCAATTGAGGCTCTTGGCCAGCAGCCTTGCGATCGTGGTCTTGCCGACGCCGCGAGTTCCGGTCAGCAGGTAGGCGTGATGCAGTCGCCCGCGCTCCAGCGCGTTGGTCAGCGCCCGCACGACATGATCCTGTCCGACCAGATCGGCAAATTTCTTCGGCCGCCATTTGCGGGCGAGCGCTTGATAGCTCATCGGGCTTTCACGTCTAACGTCTAGCGTTTATCGATTAAGCAAAAGATCGCGCGATTTCGCTTCGCGTTCGGTTCCAGGCTAGGCGCGATGCCGACGCAGGCGCGCCGTGTACCTAAACGTACACAAGCGTCTGCGGCGGCAGAGCAACAACGCCTGGGACCGAACTGAAGCGAAAGGGGGGTGGCGAGCCGTACCCCCGGCACTTGCAGAGAATAGCTATGGCTGCTTCCTTCCGGACCTGACCAGGTTCGCCACCATGCAATGCGGGGCGGCCCGCCATTGATCGTTGCCGCTGCTGCCCATCATTATCGGCGAACGAGGCCCACGCGGCAAGCAACACGCCGCACGATGCCTCGATTCAAAGCGCAATTCCAGCCGTTTGCCTGGCCGTCATTGTCGTGACGGCTATAATGCAAACGGCGCATCATGTATCGGAGTCGGATTGCGCACACGCTCTCTGCTGCGGATCTGTGTCGCGGCGTCGATGACACTGGCTGCCTGCGGTCCAGCGCAACCCCCGCCGCCGCCGCCTTCGTCGAACGAATTGACCGTGCTGCTGCGCACCGGGCCGGGGACCTGGTTCGTCGGCGCCGACGATCAAGGCGCAGGCATCGACTACGACCTGGCGCACATGTTCGCCGAGCAGCAGGGAGCTGCTCTCAAAGTGCTCCCCACGGGCGATCCGATCGAGAAGCTCACCGAAGCGGGAGCCGGCCCGCGATTCGGCGCCGGCAGCCTGTATCTCCCCGGAGCACAGGCGCCGGCGCCGGCCAAACCCGTGCTCTATTCGTCCGGCTATTACGCCGCCGAACCCGTGCTGATCTACAACATCGATGGATTCAAGCCGGAGTCCTGGCGCGACCTGGCCGACGAAACCGTCGGGGTTCTCGAAGGCGGCGGACTCGCGAGCGCATTGTCCAAAGTGCGCGCCGATCATCCGGAAGTGCGCTGGCAGATGAGCACCCTGCCCTCGACCGAGGCGATGATCAGCCAGGTATCCGACGGAACATTGAGCTACGCGATCGTGGCGTCCAACGATGCCGAAGCCGCGCGCCACGTCTATCTGAACTTCGACAAGGCGTTCGCCGTGGCCGGCAAGCAGCAACTGGTCTGGGCGTTTCCACCGGACCAGCGGCAACTGCGCGATCGGGTCAACGCTTTCTTCGCGCAGCTTCGCCGCGACGGCAGGCTGCAGCGGCTGGTCGAGCGCTACTTTTCCTACGGCACGGTGCCGCGCATCGATGCCGGCGTATTCCACGAGCGCATCAAGTCGACATTGCCGCAGCTCCGCGACGCGTTCCAGCGCGCGCAACAGGAGACCGGGATCGAGTGGCGCCTGCTTGCAGCGATCGCATACCAGGAATCGAAGTGGGATGCGCAGGCCACCAGCGAGACCGGCGTGCGCGGCCTGATGCAGCTGACCGAGGAAACCGCGCAGCGCCTCGGTGGCATCGATCGACTGGATCCGACCGCGAGCGTCCTCGCCGCAGCGCGCTACCTGCGCGACCTGAAGGACCGGCTGCCGCGGCGCATCGCCGAGCCCGACCTCACCTGGCTTGCGCTCGGAGCGTACAACATCGGCATCGCTCATCTGGAGGACGCGCGCATCTTGGCGCAGAAACAGAAGCTCGATCCGGATACCTGGTCGGCGCTGAAAAAGACGCTGCCGCTGCTCGCGCTGCCCGAGTATTACGAGACGGCGAAATTCGGCTATGCGCGCGGCGCGATGCCGGTCGCCTTCGTCGATCGCGTGCGCGCGTATTACGACATCCTGCTCGCCCAGCAGCCGCCGCTGCAGCCGCGCCTGCGCATGTTCTCGGGTGTCGTCGATGAAAACGCGGCGCAGCCGATGGCGGCGCCGGTCAGCGCCCCCAAATAGTCAGCGCACGGCGGCGATCGTGCTCGCGCCGCCCATATACGGTCGGAGCGCCGCGGGGATGTCGATGCCGCCGTCGGCGCGCTGGTAGTTTTCCAGGACGGCGACCAGCGTCCGGCCGACGGCCAGCCCCGATCCGTTCAGCGTGTGCACGAGCTCGGGCTTGCCCTGCGGGTTGCGGAATCGCGCCTGCATCCGGCGCGCCTGGAACGTTTCGCAGTTCGAGCACGACGAAATTTCACGGTACTTGCCCTGCCCCGGCAGCCACACTTCCAGGTCGTAGGTCTTGGCCGCGGCAAAACCGATGTCGCCGGTGCACAAAGTGACGATGCGATAGGGCAGCTCGAGCTTTTGCAGGATGGCTTCTGCGTGCCGCACCATTTCCTCGAGCGCCTCGTACGACCGGTCCGGTTCGACGATCTGCACCATCTCGACCTTGTCGAATTGGTGGACGCGGATCATGCCTCGGGTGTCCTTCCCGTAACTTCCCGCCTCCGAGCGGAAGCACGGCGAGTGCGCGGTGAGCCGGATTGGCAGCGCCGTAGCCGCGACGATCTGCTCGCGCACGAAATTGGCCAGTGGCACCTCGGCAGTCGGGATCAGGTACCAGCGCTCCTCGTCAGTTGCGCCGCCCTTCGCCGCCCAGAACAGGTCCTCCTCGAATTTCGGCAGCTGGCCGGTGCCGATCAGTGCGTCGGCATTGACCAGATAGGGCACATAGCATTCCGCG
>DATNAR010000268.1:0-17825 GCA_035607385.1 Casimicrobiaceae bacterium | reverse complement strand
CCGCCGCCGGGAGCAATGGCGC
The DNA here is from genome assembly GCA_035607385.1 of Casimicrobiaceae bacterium. Taxonomy (GTDB): domain Bacteria; phylum Pseudomonadota; class Gammaproteobacteria; order Burkholderiales; family Casimicrobiaceae; genus PALSA-1003. The sequence goes on along the minus strand of DATNAR010000268.1, from coordinate 17,803 downwards.
GCGGCAGCGCTGGTGCTGCCGCTGTTCGTCTTTCTCGCGGCGTGCTTTGTCGTGCCGATCGCCGCGATGCTCGCGCGCGGCATCGTCGACACCGACGTGGCGCGCATCCTGCCGACGGTTACCGCGGCGCTCAGGAGCTGGGACGGCAGCGGCCTGCCGGCGGAGCCCGCCTATCAGGCGCTGATCGCCGACATTCGCAGCGCGCGCGCTGCGGGCACGCTGGCAAGCGCCGCCACGCGTCTCAATTACGACGAACCCGGCTTTCGAACCTTGCTGTTCACCACCGGCAGGCAATTGCCCGACGAGTTGTCGGCGCCGGCGAAGGAAACGCTGATCGGCATCGATCCGAAGTGGGGTGAGCGCGAAACCTGGGCCGCGATACGCCGCGCCGGAGGTCCGGTCACCGATTTCTATCTGCTGGCCGCGCTCGATCTGCAGCGCGACGCCGACGGCTCGATCACCGGCGGCCCGATAGAGCAGCGCGTCTTTCGCGACGTCCTCGGACGCACATTGTGGATCGCGGCGATGGTGACGCTGATCTGCCTCCTTCTCGGCTACCCGGTCGCTTATGTGATCGCCGCGCAGCCGCCGGGACGCGCGGGGATATTGCTGTTCCTGGTTCTGCTGCCGTTCTGGACGTCGCTGCTGGTGCGCACCGTCGCCTGGGTGGTGCTGCTGCAGAAGGAAGGCGTGCTGAACAGCCTCTTCATGTCGCTCGGGCTGGTGCACGAGCCGCTGAAGATGATCTACAACCGCTTCGCCGTCTACGTGGCGATGGTGCACGTGCTGCTGCCGTTCATGATCCTGCCGCTGTACAGCGTCATGCGCGGCATTCCGCCGTCGTACGTGCGTGCCGCATCCTCGCTCGGCGCCAAGCCTTTCACCGCGTTCCGGCGCGTGTTCGTGCCGCAGACCTTGGCGGGCATCGGCGCCGGCTGCCTGATGGTGTTCATCCAGGCGCTGGGCTACTACATCACGCCGGCGCTGGTCGGCGGGGCGGAAGACCAGATGATCAGCTACTTCATCGCCTTCTACGCCAGCAAGACCGTCAACTGGGGCATGGCTGCGGCTCTGTCGATCATGCTGCTTACCGCGACGTTGCTGCTGTACGCGGTATACAACCGCATGGTCGGGGTCGAGCGCATGCGTCTGGGCTAAAGCAGATGCGCAATCCCACCGCCACATCGGGCGAGCGCGCGACCCGGCTCGGCCTGATCGTGCTGACCGGCGCGGTGCTGCTGTTCCTGGTCGCGCCCATCCTGACCATCGTGCCGCTGTCGTTTTCGTCGGGATCGTTCTTCTACTATCCGCTGCCGGGCCTGAGCCTGCGCTGGTACGAAGACTTCTTCACTTCATCGTTCTGGCTGTCGTCGCTTAAGAACAGCCTGATCATCGGCATATCGGCGACGGTGCTGGCCACTTTTCTGGGGACGATGGCGGCGCTCGGCATCTGGCGCGCGCGCTTCCCCGCGCAGGCGCTGGTGCTGGCGATGCTGATCTCGCCGATGGTCGTCCCGGTGGTCATCATCGCCGTCGGCGTCTATTTCGCTTTCGCACCGCTCGGCCTCACCGACGGCTACCTCGGCCTGATCCTCGCGCATGCGACGCTGGGGGTGCCGTTCGTGGTGATCACGGTGCTGGCTACGCTTTCCGCGTTCGACCGCACGCTGCTGCGCGCGGCGGAAAGCCTCGGCGCTTCGCAGCTCGCGACGTTTCGCCGCGTCATGCTGCCGCTGATCCTGCCGGGCGTGGCCTCCGGCGCGGTCTTCGCGTTCGCGGCGTCGTTCGACGAGGTCGTCGTGGTCCTGCTGATGGCGGGACCCGCGCAGCGCACGCTGCCGCGGCAGATGTTCGCCGGCATCAACGACAACATCAGCCTCACGATCGCCGCGGCAGCGACGATGCTGATAGCGATTTCGCTTGCGCTGATGATCGCCGTCGGCGCGCTGCAGCGGCGCAGCGCGCGGATGCGCCAGGGGGTCGGATAACCGCGCACGCCTCGGAGCAAAACCAGCGCCGCGCCTGCCGATGCCGGCCGTCCGAGCGCCGTTAGCGCTTGGACGACAGCTCGGGTGGTGTGCGGTGCGCTGGGACGTTGCTCCGCGCTTGCTCGCTCTCCTTGGCCTCTTGCATCAAGCCGCGGCAATCGGCGTCCTTGCTGCCGCCGGGGTCGATCAGCGGCAGCAAGGCGGCGAGCGGATTCAGCGCGCCGAGCGCGAGCGAGCTCGCGACCCGCGCGGCGATCGGGCCCACTGCCGGGTGCACCTGCGGCGCGCTGAAACTGCCGTCGACGACGATGGGTCCGCGCAAAGCCAGCAGGCTCGGGCGTTTCGACTGGGCGCTGAGCGTCAGATCGTACCGTTCCTTCGCAAAATCGATGCTGCCTGCGCCGAGGATTTTCTCGGCATCGGTGTCGATGACGAGCGTCTTGGCGACCATGCGCCCGTCGTCGGCGACGAAGTCGGCCACGACGCAGCGGATCGCCGCTTTCTCATCGCCCTTCAGCAGCAGCTGTGCGGCGCGCGCAAGGTCCAGATTGGTCAACACGACCGAGAGCTCGCTGGCGTCGCCGCCCCAGCTGATCAGCGCCGCCTCGCCGTTGCTCGTGGCCAGCATGTCGGCGATCGAATTGCCGGTCGCGATAAAGTGCGCCTGGCCGCCGACTTTGCCCGCACTGCCCTGCGGCGGCTTGAGCTTGGGCAGGACCTTGCTGAGCTCGACATTGCGCACGGTAACCTCGCCCCTGGTCTTGAAGATTTGCTCGCGCGCGTCCATCACCAGGGTGGAGACGACGTGCCCGCCGCCGACGCCGAAATCGAGCGGTTGCAGCGTGAGCACGCCTGCGTGCAGGTCGAGCACCGCGTTCAGATTGTCGAGCGGCAGCTCCGAGGTCATGAACCGCTTGCCCTTCAGATGCACTTTCGCGTCGATCGCGCGCAGGTGGTCCGGATCATAGGGTTTGGTCGGCAGGGCGCGGCCGGTTTGCGCGCGCTTGGCCGTCTCCTTTTTCTGCGCGGCGCTTTTTGCGCTCGGCGTCTGGGTGGCGGGAGGAAGACCGATCAGGCCGCCGAGATCCTTGTAGTTCAGCGACTGCGATACCAGATCGGCGTCGACCAGCAGTCTTGTTCCACTCTTGTCCACGTTGAATCTGCCGGCAAGGTCGCTGTCGCCGACCTTGCCGCTGAATTGATCGAACGACCACAGCGCGGTGCCGTGCTTGAGCCGGCCGTTCAGCCGATACGGAGGCGTCCATGGAAACGGCACCGGAATGATCGGATAGAGCTCCGACAGATCGCGTCCCTGCAACATCAGCAAGCCGTCGACGCTGTCGAGTCTGGCCGGGATGACGGTGCCATCGAAGTGGGCGCTGGTGTCGCCCGCGCGCGCCTTGACGTCGAGTCGATACGGTTGGTGACGATCCTCGAGCGCGAGCAGAGATTCGGCGTTGCCTTCGATCGTGAAAATACTTTTGCGCAGACGTCCGGACCCGGAGAAATGCACTGGCGTGGCGCCGCTCGCTGAAGACGCCGCCGACGCGATGTTGACGCTGACGTCGGTCCCCGCGCCCGGGTCGCGGTAGCGCACGACGCCATCGTCAATCGTCAGACGGCCCGGCAGCGGCAGGGCCGGCGGGCCCGCGCCGCCGACTTCCCAGTTTTCCTTTCCGTCCGAGCTCTTTTCGAGCAGCAGCCGCGGCCGCACCAGCCTCGCTTCGTGCAGCACGAGGGGCCCCCACAGAAGCGAGCGCAGGTTCAAGCGGACGTTGACGCGCTGTGCGTTCGCCATCGTCGGTTCGCTTCCCCACGGCGCGTTGCCCACCGTCACATAATCGGCGGTCAGCAACGGCCGGGTCGACAAGGCGACATGCAAGTTGCCCTCGATCCTGACCGGCCGCCCGACCTTGGCGGAAAGGTAGCTCGCCAACGGACCGCGCAGCCAGTTCCAATCGAAAAACGCCAGCGTAATCGCGATGACGGCCGCGAGCGCGGCGAAGACCCAGACTTTTTTCGGTATCTGCATCACGCGTTCCGTGCCGTGGCTTCGTCCAGTCGATTGCGCCGAAACCATCGTACGGTATTTCGACCCGTTTGGATTGACCGGCAGCGCAAAGAGAAATTCCGTTTCATTCGCCCGCGACCGTCCTCGGCCTGTCTGCAATTTTTACATTTGCAGCGGAGAGCGATATAGCGATCGCGCGCGGGTGTGTCGGGCGCGTGGCGATCGCCAATTCGGATGCCGCCTGGGATCCGTACGCGCACGCGGCAATCGCCGAGGCGCATCGTGCCGTCGGCGAGTGCGCTGACATCGAGCCGGAATCCCCGTCCTACAGCCTCGCTCCGGAAGCGCGATCGAATAGATGGAGTGCGTCCGCAGCGAAGTGCAAATGCACTGCCTCGCCCTCGCGGACTCCCGGGCGATGCTGCGTCCGGACCTTGACCAGCTGCTGGCCGACTTCGACATTGACGATACTGCTGTCGCCGAGGTCCTCGACCAGGTCGACCCGGCCCGGCATTCCCCGATCGGCGAACGAAAGCGCTCCGGGGCGCAGTCCCACCGTCACCGGGCCGTCGCCGATGCCCTCGCGCCCAAGCGCCGACTCGAAGGCGCCCACGACCACGCTTCCCCGCTGGATCGTGCCCGGCAGCAGGTTCATCGGCGGGCTGCCGATGAACGCCGCCACGACGATCGACGCCGGATGCTCGAAGACGTCGTTCGGCGTGCCGATTTGCACGATGCGGCCTTCGATGAACACCGCGATGCGATCGGCGATCGTCATCGCTTCTTCCTGATCGTGCGTGACGTACACGGTCGTGACGCCGAGCGCGCGCTGGAGCTTGCGCAGTTCGACCCGGGTCTCCAGCCGCAGCTTGGCGTCGAGATTCGACAAGGGCTCGTCGAGCAGGAACAGCTTGGGCTTGCGGACGATCGCCCTCGCCAGCGCGCACCGTTGTTGCTGGCCTCCGGAAAGCTGGCCGGGTTTGCGCTCGAGCAGATGATCGATGCGCACCTTCGCGGCCGCGTCGCGCACGCCCAGGTCGACCTCCGTTCCAGGCGTGCCGACCATCCGCAACGGGAACGCGATGTTCTCGTACACGCTCATGTGCGGATACAGCGCATAGCTCTGAAACACCATCGCGACATCCCGCTCTCCGGGCTCGCGGTGGGTGACGTCGACGCCGTCCTGGATGACTCGGCCGGCATCGTGCGGCTCGAGGCCTGCGAGGATGCGCAGCGTCGTCGTCTTGCCCGAGCCGGACGGACCGAGCAGCGCGAAGAATTCGCCGGCGGCGATCGCGAGATCGATGCCGTGCAGCACCGTCAGCGCTCCGTGTCGCTTGACGATGCCTTCGAGCCTGACGGTCCCCGCCGCGCTCATCGCCGTCCTCCGCCTTTGACGGCGCCGACGGTGAGCCCCTTGACGATGTGACGCTGTGCCAGCAGCCCCAGGAGGATGACCGGCGCCATCGCGAGCACCGCGCCTGCGGCGAGCTTCGCCCACAGCGTCTGCTCGACCGAGATGAAATTGAACATCGCGACCGTCACCGTGCGAACGCGATTGCCACCGAGCACGACCGCGAACAGGAATTCGTTCCAGGCGTTCAGGAACACGAAAATGGTCGTCACCGCGATGCCGCCGCGCACCTGCGGCAGGATCACATGCCAGAGGGCGCGCAGGCGGCCGGCGCGATCCAGCAGCGCCGCCTCCTCCATCTCGCGCGGAACGTCCTCGAAATAGGACACCATCAGCCAGATCGCGAACGGCAGCGAAAAGGTCAGGTAGATGACGACGAGGCCGGAATAGGTGTCGAGCGCCGCGAGCTTCTGCAGCGCCAGATAATAGGGAATGATCAGCCCGACCGGCGGGAGCATTTGCGTCGCGAGCACGTAAAAGCCGGTCCCATGCTTGGCGGGAAACTCGAGCCTGGCCAAAGCGTACGCCGCCGGGACCGCGATCAGCATCGCCAGCGCCGTCGCGAAGCTCGCCACGATGAAGCTGGACCACAGGTTCGGCAGCAGACTCGCCGACCCGAACAGCACGTCGGTGTAGTTGGCGAGCGTCGGCGCGAAAATCAGCTTCGGCGGATAGGCCAGCACGTCGCGTTCGGTCTTGAACGAGGTCAGCAGCGCCCAGAGCACGGGGAAGGACCAGACGACGAGGATCACGGCCGCCGCCGCCGTGATGAAGGCTTTGCGCAGCTTCATCGGGCTTTGCGCAGCGTAAACATCGCGAAGGAAATCAGCAGCGTTATCGCCAGGAGGACCACGGCGAGCGAGGCGCCATAGCCCAGGTTGAGTTCGCTGAACGACGTGCGATACGCGTAGAGATTCAGGATTTCGGTCGCGGTCCCCGGGCCGCCGCCCGTGGCCGCAAAGATCGCGGCGAACGCCGACAGCGCGATCATCGTGCGCATGATCAGCACGATGACGATCGCAGGCCGGATCAGCGGCAGGGTGATGCGCCAGAAACGCTGCCAGGCGCTGGCACGGTCGATGCGCGCCGCCTCATAGATGTCGGGCGGCAGCGCCGCGAGGCTCGCCAGGATCACCAGGAACGCGAAAGGCGTCCATTGCCAGGTGTGAATGGCAATCACCGACATCAGAGCAAGACGGGGATCGCCCAGCCAGTTGTGACTGCCCAGGCCGAGCCAGCGGGTGACGAGATCGACAATCCCGAAATCGGGCGCAAGCACGAACGTGCGCCAGAACAAGCCGACGACCACCGGCGCCAGCACGATGGGCAAAATGGCCGCGACGCGAAGCGCGCCCTGTCCGCGCGGAATCTGCATGACCAGCAACGCCAGCAGCAGTCCGATGAAAACCTGCATCACCACGGTGGCGCCGGTATAGATCAGCGTCAGCCAGAGCGAAGCCCAGAATCGGGGATCGCCTGCCATGCGCGCGAAATTGTCGAGACCCGCAAAGCCCGACAGCGCCGGCATCGACAAGTCGACCCGCTGCAGGCTCATCCACAACAGGTAGAGCAGCGGCGCCGTCGTCGTCAGCACAAGAACGACCAGCGCGGGCGCGAGCAGCATCAGCGCGAAGCGCCGCTCCCGCTGCGCTATCGTCGGCAAGCCTGGCCTGCTCACGCCTCGTTGTCGGGGCGATGCTTCGCGGGAGTGCCGGTCATGCCTTGAGAATCTGCTCGATCCGGGCCTGCGCCACGTCCAGCGCTTCCTTCGCCTTCGCCTGACCGACCAGCGCCGACTGGATCGCCGTGCCCATCGTGTCGCCGATGGCCGGGTATTGCGGCACGCGCGGCCGCCAATCGACGTCGGTATCCTGCTCGAGCGACTCGAGCGCGGCCTGGACGAAATTGGTGCCTTGCGCCTGCATCGTCTGCACGAAGTCCGGGGCCTTCCACAGCGAGGTGCGGTTGACTCCCGAGCGCTTGTTCGCGCCGGCGAATTTCCATGAGGTTCGCGCCTGGGTTTCCGCGGCGGCGGCCCAGGAGATGAACAGCCAGGTGGCCTTCTTGGCGCGATCCGATTGCGCGGCATTGATCGGAAAGCCCCAGTTCCAGATCGAGGTGACACGCTTGCCGCTCGGCCCCCTGGGCCAGCGCGCAAAGCCTATCTTGCCGATCACCTTCGACTTCTCCGGATTGTTGAGCACCGCCGCGGACGAATGCGCGTCGATGTACGCGCCCAGCGTTCCCTGCGAGAACGCGTCGGCGATGTCGGGCCAGTTCCAGTTGCGCACCGCCGGCGGGGCGTACTTCGACAGGAGGTCGACATACCAATCGAGGGCACGCACCGCTTCGGGGGAATTGACGCGCACGACATTGCCGGCGAACCATGATCCGCCGAATTCGCGCAGGATCGATGGGTAGATGTACATGTTCTGGCCGGCGCCGGAAAAGCCGCGCAGCGCGACGCCCCACAGGCGATTGTCGGGATCGTGCACCGCTTTCGCGTTCTGCACGAACTGCTCGAGCGTGTCGGCCGGCTTGAGTCCCTTGGCGTCGTAGATATCCTTGCGATACACCTGGACTGTGACCTCGCCGTCGTAGGGAATACCGTACGGTTTGCCCGCGATCGTATCGGCGTCGCGCCACGCCTTGAGGATGTCGTCGTACTGGAACCACGCCGGATCGGTCAGCGCAGCATCGTTCAGATAGCGATCGAGCGGGTCCACCCACTGGTTCGACACGTACAACGGGTAGTACATCGGGTCGGCCGCATGCGTCGCGTAAGTCGCCGTCTTCGACGAGAGATCCAGCATCGCCTTTTGCCGGATCTGCCCTGGAGGCACTTTCTCGAAGCGGACCTTGATCCCGGTCAGCGCCTCGAACTGCGGCGCGATCGTGATCAGATTGTCGAAATAGCCGGCCGGAATCACCGCGACGGTAATTTGTTCGCCCTCGACCTGACGCCAGTTGATCCTCGCCTGCTGGTACGGCGCGAGGTCGGCCGCCTGGGCGAACACGCGGCCGGTGAAATACGGCCCGGCGACGAGCGTCGCGCCGACGGCGGCCGCCTGCTTGAGCGCGCGCCGGCGACCCGGCTGGTCGATCGTCCTGTTCGAATCCTTGCTCATGCTCTCCTCCTCGAATAGTCGATGGTGACGCTGTAAAGCGGTGATCAGCGGATCGCGGCGAACGGGCTGCATCCGGGAGCATCGCCGGCGCTCTCGGCCTGTTCGAGCAAATAATCGGGGAAGCTGCCGCCGGCGTCGGCTTTGCCCAGTTCGAACAGGCGTTTGACGACGTCCGGATGACTTTCCGCCAGGTTAGGCGCGCCGGGCCGCGGCCGCGGCGAATCGTACAGGAACGGTCCGCGCCCGTTGACCTTGCAGTTGAGCCACCACTTGTCGTCGATGACGGTCATCGCGCTGCCCCAGCCAATGGTGACATGATCGCGAATCGGCGCGCCGCCGGCAAACGCGGTATTCCAGAACGATTTGCCGTCGATCCTCGCCGGTGGCTCGACGCCGGCGGCTTCGAGCATCGTCGCCGAAATGTCGTGATGCTGCACGAAGGCGTCGCAAACGGTGCCGGCGCCGAGCATTGCCGGATGGCGCATCAGCATCGGCAGCTCGTAGCTTTCGGGGTCCGACGGATAGCCGCGCTTGCCGATGTACCCGCGCCGCTCCCACAGGCTGTGTCCGTGGTCCGAGGTGACGATCACCAATGCCTGGTCGAGGACCCCGGTGGCACGCAGCGACTCGATCAGGTGCCCGAACCACCGGTCGCACATCTCGACCAGGCCTGCATAGTTGGCGCGGGTGCGCTTCACGAGCTCCGGTGCGAGGCCGGGCATTTCCGCGTACGGCGAAATGACCTGCTCCCTGCCGTTACCGTCGTCATGGCGTTTGCGGTAGTGCGGGGGGACGAACCACGGTTCATGTGGATCGAACGACTCGACGGTGAGAAAGAGGCGCTTGGCATCGAGGTTCTGCTCGATCCAGCGGGCCGATTCCTGCATGACCTGCGCATTGAACCACTGCTCTTCGCGCACGCGATCGCGCATGTTGAGCAGTATGCGGCTGGAGAACCAGTGCGCACCGTAGCCGGGCTGCTCGAGCCCGGTCGCCTTGCCGCGAAGCTCCTGCAGTTCGCGCGGCACCCAGAAGTCGATCTCTTCCTGCGTCGGAAACGGCCCGCTGCGCGCGGCATCGGCCTCCTGGCCGCGAATGAACGTCCATTGATGAAAGCCACGCCAGAAATTCTTCGACGGCTTGAACTCGTGGTAGAGATCCGAAATAAGGCCGGTCCGAAAACCGCTCGCTTCGTAGATTTCCGCCAGCGTGGCCTGGTCCTCGGGAATCGGCCCCCAGCCCGGCGCGATGCCGACGAAGTCTCCCTTGATGTGGCGGAAGTCGCCGTTATGAAAGGGATAGGTGCGCAAACCCGTGTAGATCGTGCGCCGCGCGCAAAGCGTGGGCAGCGCTTCGGGGTACGCCCGGTCGAAGCGCACCGACTCGCGCGCGAATGCATCGAGGTGAGGCGTGGCGATGTTCGCCCAGTCGGGCGGATCGCCGTAGCAACTGACGGCGTCGCGCCGCAGCGTGTCGAATATGACCAGAACGACGTGCTTCACCGGTGACGGCATTTCTGTCATGCCTGCTCCTGAGAGGACGCGACGCGGCCCGCCGCGACCAACGTATTCGAGCAGATAGTATCGCGGCTGGCGGCGCGGGCGAGCACGGGATGCGCGTCGGGCCGCGCCCGAACCGGCAGCGTCGGCGGAAGGAACCGCCCAGGGGGAGACAACGCGGGCCCCGACGGTGGATACTTCCGCCGATGAGTGCCTCGCAACGCTCCGCGCCGCAGACAGGCGCTCGCAAGGCGGCCGGCAAAGCGCTTCGCATCGCGTTCGCCGTCGTCGCCGTTGCGGCGCTCGGGCTGAGCGCGGCCGCGGAGGCGCCGCTCAACGTCGGCTCCAAGCGCTTCACCGAATCGTACATCCTGGGCGAGATCCTCACGCAGACAGCGCAGGGGGCCGGCGAAGCATCGGCGACGCACCGGCAGGGCCTGGGCAATACGGCGATCGTGCTCGGCGCCCTGACCCAGGGCAGCATCGACGTCTATCCCGAGTACACCGGAACGATCGCCAAGGAGATTCTGAAGCTCGACGCGGTGCCATCGCTGCCTGAGCTCAACGCCAAGCTCGCGGCGATGGGACTCGGCGTCGCGGTGCCGCTCGGGTTCAACAACACCTACGCGCTGGCGATGCGCGCCGACGATGCCCGCGCCAAGGGTATCGCCAAGCTATCCGATCTGAAGTCGCATCCGGAGCTCAAGCTCGGACTGTCGCAGGAATTCATCGGACGCGCGGACGGCTGGCCGGGGCTGAAGCGCGCTTACGAGCTGCCGTACGAAACGCCGCGCGGGCTCGACCACGGTCTCGCCTACGAGGCGATCGCCCAGCACCAGGTCGATGCGATCGACATCTATTCGACCGACGCCAAGATCGACAAGTACGGGCTCACCGTGCTCGCCGACGATCGCAATTATTTCCCGCGCTACGACGCGGTGCTGCTCTTCCGCGCCGACCTGCCGCAGCGCCTGCCGCGGACCTGGGCCGCGTTCAAGAGCCTCGAAGGCCGGATCGACGATGCCTCGATGCGGCGCATGAATGCCGAAGCCGAGCTCGAAGGCAAAAGCTTCGTCGCCGTAGCGCGCGAGTTCCTCGCGCAAAGAGCCGCCGGCGCGGCGCCGCCGACTTCGCTTGCGCGAGCCGCGATGCCGGCCGGCGGCGCGCAACCGGCGCCGGCCGGCGGATTCTGGCAGAAGCTTTTCGGACCGGACTTCGCGCGGCTGACGCTCGAGCATCTGCTGCTCGTGTTCGCCTCGCTCGCGGCGAGCATCGCGCTCGGCATCCCGCTCGGGATCCTCGCCGCGCGGCAGCCCGCCAGCGAAGGCCTGATCCTGGGAATGACGGGCGTCGTGCAAACGATCCCCGCGCTGGCGCTGCTGGCTTTCCTGATCCCGATCACCGGACGCATCGGCGCGATTCCGGCATTCATCGCGCTCGCGCTGTACGCGCTGCTTCCGATCGTGCGCAATACGCACGCCGCGATGATCCAGATCGGGCGAGGAGTGAAACAGGCGGCACAGTCGTTGGGGCTGGAAAACGGAACGATCCTGCGCTACATCGAACTGCCGCTCGGCGCGCCGACGATACTCGCCGGCATCAAGACCTCGGCGGTCATCAACGTCGGGACGGCGACGATCGCCGCCTTCATCGGCGCCGGCGGCTATGGCGAGCGTATCGTCACCGGACTGGCCCTGAACGACCACGCGATGCTGCTCGCCGGCGCGATTCCGGCGGCAGCGCTGGCGCTGCTGATCGAAGGGGCGTTTCGCCTGGGGGAGCGATGGCTCGTGCCGGCAGGAATGCGCGTGAGCCAGGTAGACGCACGCGCCGGCTGAGACGCGTCGCCCGGCCTACGCCTTTACTCGACGCGCAACATGCCTTTCATGTTCGAATGCAGCGTGCAGATGTAGGGATAATCGCCGGCAACCCGCGCAACGTATTTCCACGACCCGCCCGCCGGGATGTCGTGCGAGTCGAACTTGCCCGGCGCCGTAACCGTATGTGGAAACGGATCCTTGTTGGTCCAGATGACCGTGTCGCCGCGCTTGACCGTCAGCGTCTCGGGCTCGTTCTTCAGGCCCTCGATGACAACGTGATGGATTGCCGGCTTGCCGGCGGTTCCGCCGGCGGCGGTTCCCGCAGCGTACACCCCGCTGCCCGGCAGCAACGCGCCCGCGCAAATCAGCGCGAGCGCGAGCCGTTGCGCGCGGGTACTCACATCTTCGACTGCAGCATCTTGGCGTGCTCGAGGTGCGCGACGAACGCCGGCCGGACCTTGGTGATCAGCGCCTTCAGCTCCTCGTTCTTGGCGCTCGGCAGCAGCGTCTTGTCGACAGCGTCCAGCACCTGCTGGTGGTAGGCGACTTCGTGATCGATGTACGCCTTGTCGAACGCCTTGCCCTTCAGCGTCTTCAGGTTCTTCACGTTCTCCTCGCCGCCGGACTTCAGGGCCTGGCTGGTCGGGTTGTCTTCCGGCGTGACCTTGAGCTTGGTGACCAGCGCGACCGCCTGCTTGTTGACGCCGCTATGGTCGGTGACCATCTGCTTGCCGAAGTCCCTGACCGCCTTGGTGCTGCCCATCTTCTCCGCGAGCTTCCCCGCGTCGATGTCGACCTGGTTGGCGGTGACGACGATGTGCGCGATCTGCGCGTCGTTCGGAGCCTGGGCGGCGACACTGCCCGCGGCGAGGAATAGAGCGCTTGCAAGTACGATACCGATGTTCTTCATTGCTATCTCCTAGAGAGTGGCTTTCACTGCCCTGCGTGGGCATATACGTACGGCGGACCCGGCCGGATGCACCGGGCGAATATCAGCCCTCCTCGCGCCAGCGTGCGAGCACCCCGGCGACGATGCGGTCGCAGCGCTCGCCGGCGAATCCGAAGGCTTGCACGGTCGCGACTTCGACCTCGCGCGCCATCGCTTCGCGCAGCAGCGCCCGCGCGCGAAACGTCCTGCTGCGCACCGTCGCTGCGGGCACGCCGAGGCAGGCGGCAGCTTCGTCGACCGACATCTCCTCGACTTCGCGCAAGATGAACGCCGTCCGGAACTGGTCCGGCAGCGCGTCGATATTGCGTTCCAGCAGCCGGCGCACTTCGCCGCGGCTCGCGGCGGCATCGGGCTGTTCGGAACTGGCTTCGGTCATGGCGCCCTCCTCGGCGTCGCGCTCGGCGGCACTCCACGCGTCGGACTGGGAAGCGAACGGCAGAACGACGCCGGCACGCTTGCGCTTGCGCAAACGCCCATAAGATTCGTTGATGACGATGCGGGCGAGCCAGGTCGACAGGCGCGAGCCGCCGCGAAAAGCCGCGATGTTGCGAAACGCCGCGAAATACGCTTCCTGAACCGCATCTTCGGCTTCGGCGTCGTCGCGCAGGATAGCCCGGGCGATGCGGTACAGCATCTGGTTGTGACGCCGCATCAGCAGCTCGAACGCGGGCTCGTCGCGGCAGCCGACACGGCGGGCGAGCTCGACGTCGTCCGGCGCATCGGCGGCGGCAGGAAGGCTGTTGGTTTTCATTGTCGCCATGGGTCCTTGCACATTAGATGACGAGACCGGCGCCCGCGTTCCGGCCCGTGGCCTTTCGCGCGTCCGCGTTCGGCCGGCGCGGCCGGGAAGCCGGACGCCGGCGACGGCCGCGGTCCGACCCGCGACAACCCCAGGTCGACGATGGATAATCAGCGTGTTGGGCCTCGATGGTAATCCAAGCCAGGGCATGCCAAGCGATGATTCTGCTGATTCTCGGTCTGATCGTGTTTCTCGGACCGCATTCGTTGCGCATATTCGCCGATTCCTGGCGCAGCGCCCAGATCGGCCGCATTGGCGAAGGCCCCTGGAAGGGCCTGTACTCACTGATTTCGATCGCGGGATTCGTGCTGCTGATCTGGGGTTACGGACGGGCGCGGGGCGCCACGACCGTGCTCTGGCAGCCGCCGTCATGGACGCACTACCTCGCGGCGCTGTTCGTACTGGTCGCATTCGTCCTGGTCGCGGCCGCCTATGTGCGCGGCACGCGCATCAAGAGCGCGCTCCATCACCCGATGATCCTGGGTGTCAAATCGTGGGCGTTCGGACATCTCATCGCCAACGGCACGCTGGCCGACGTCGTGCTGTTCGGCAGCTTTCTCGTCTGGGCGATCGTCGATTTCGCCGCGTCGCGGCGCCGGGATCGGCTTGCAGGAACGGTCTATCCCCCGGGGACGGCGGGCCGCGACGCGATCGCCATCGCGATCGGCCTCGCTGGCTGGGCGATATTTGCCTTCTATTTGCACGAGCGCTGGATCGGGGTGCGGCCGCTCGGCTGATCCGCTGATGATTTTTTCCGCCAGCCATCGTGCGATCGTTGCGGCGCTGCTCGGCGCGCTGCTGGCCGCCGGATGTGCGGGAGTGAAGCCATCAGCAGCGCCCGCCGCCGTCGCCGTTGCGCCGACCGCGCCCGCCGCCTCGGATGCGGCACGCGTCAACCCGACCGCGCCGGCACCGGCGAGTGCCGCCACGACTCATCCGGCGGCGCCAGCCGCGGTGCCGTCCGCCGCCGACCAGGCGCCGGCCCAGCCTGCCGCCCAGTCCGCCGCACCGCAAGCCAAGGCGCCCGTTGCGCCTGCCGCACCTGCGGCGCCTGCAGCACCTGCGGCGCCTGCCGCCAAGGCGGCGCCGGTCGCGAAAGCGGCGGCGCCCCCGCTGGATCTCAAGGCTCTGGAAAACGAGCTCAAGGGGACCAAGGCGATCGGCGTGATGACCAAGCTCTCGCTGAAGAACCAGGTCGACGATTTGCTGAGCCAGTTCCGCGCGTTCTACCAAGGCAAGCTCAAGACGACGCTGGCCGAGCTGCGGCGGCCGTTCGATCTTTTGGTGCTCAAGCTGCTCGCGCTGCTGCAGGATAGCGATCCGACACTGGCGGCGGCGATCGTCGCGTCGCGCGAGGCGATCTGGGGCATTCTTTCCGACCGCACAAAATTCGCATCGCTGGATGGAGGCTAAGGCAAACGATGAAGACCCGAGCAAGTCTGGCGACGCTGGCCGTCGCTGCAGCGATCGCCGCGAGCGCCGCGGCCGCCGACGACGCGGCCGTCAAGAAGGATCTGACGGCGGTGATCGCGCTGCAAGGCCTGCCCTGCGGGCAGGTCACCGAAGTCAGGACGCTGGGCGACAACGACTACATCGCATCGTGCCAGGATGGCAATCGATATCACGTCTTTGTCAATGCCCAGGGCCGCGTCGTCGCACAGAAACAGTGACCTCGCGCGAGACGGAACAAACGGTCGCCGCGTGCTGTTAGCCGGCGGCGGCCGTTCGCCCGAGCGGCTGGAATCCCCCCAACAGGAGAAAGCGCGATGGGCCTGCTCCGGTTTCCAGCCTTGCTGACCTTGGCGCTAGCCGTGACGGTGGCACAGGCGCAGATCAGCGTCCGTGTGCGCGGGACGATCGCCGGCATCGAGGGCAACGTCCTGTCGGTCAAGTCGCGCGACGGCCGCGATCTGAAGATCACGCTGGCTGACAACGTCGCCGTTTCCGTCGCCAAGGCGATTCGATTCGAGGACATCAGGCCGGGCGACAAGCTGGGCGTGACATCGATGCCCGGTGCGGACGGAACGCCGGTCGCGGTCGAAGTCCACTACCTGCCGCCTGGCGTTCCCGAGGGACAGGGTCCCTGGGATCTTCAGCCGGGATCGACGATGACCAATGCGATCGTCGCGGCGATGGTCGCGGCCACCGGTACCCGCGAGCTCACGTTGCAATTCCAGGGGACGACGCAGAAAATCGCCGTCCCGGAAAATGCGGCGCTTGCGCGCGCAGTTCCCGGCAGCCGAAGCGATCTTGTCGTCGGCGAATATGTGTTTACCGTCGCCCAGGGAGCGAACGACCAGAACCTGAGCGCCGCGCGCATCCAGGTGAGCAAGGATGGAGTGAGGCCGCCGTTGTAGCCGGCGGTGGCGCTGGCAGCGCGATCGAAGACGAACTAGCCGAACGTCCCGCCCAGCAGATCGACCAGAAACTCGGCGACCCAGACCCTGCCCGGACCGCCGAGATAGGTCGCGCCGCGCCCGGTCGGCAGATGCCAGACGGTGATTGACAGCGTTGCCGCCGGCGCGTGTGCCGGTCGCTTGCCCGGCAGACGCTTGACGTCGAGCAGAAACTCGTCCGGCCAATAGCCCTGACGCGCGACCGCCGTGGCGAACGCGCGCTGATCTTCCACGCCGAGGTAGTGGTCTCCCCCCGGGTATATCGTCGGCCGCAGCTGCCCCCTTGCCCCAGGTGCGACCGGATCCATGTGTGCTTTGATTTCGCTCTCCCCACCCCGGCCCGGGTCCTTCGCCACCGATGCGGCATACTGCCCGGACTGCTGCGCTGGAATTAGCAACGTCCGAGCCACGGCTTGCGAATCAGCAGCTTAGTATTCGATCGCGCCGGCACGGCCGACCGATTGTAAGAAAGCGCGCCGGTGGGCAGTTTGTAGCGCACGTTGGCATCGGCGACAGTGAACTCGGGCGGTGGCGGTACGATCAGATCTGCAGAGAGGAGACACCGATGAGCCTCACGATCAGCTCGACCGCGTTCGCGCACAACGCCGAAATACCGTCTCTCTACACCTGTGAGGGCAAGGACATTTCGCCGCCGCTCGCCTGGGACGGCGTGCCGCCAGGGACGAAGAGCCTGGCATTGATCGTCGACGATCCGGACGCCCCCGATCCGGCCGCCCCCAAGATGACTTGGGTGCACTGGGTGCTCTACGCCATTCCTCCCGCAGCTCGCGGGCTCCCGGAAGCGGTCGCGCCGTCGGCCCTGCCGGCCGGCACCCGCGAAGGGATCAACGACTGGAAGCGAACCGGGTACGGCGGCCCGTGTCCGCCGATCGGCCGCCATCGCTACTTCCACAAACTCTACGCGCTCGACACGGTCCTGCCCGACCTGCAGCGCGCCGACAAGGCGGCGGTGGAAAAAGCGATGCAGGGACACGTGCTCGCCCAGGCCGTTCTGCTCGGCACGTATCAAAAGCGCAAATGAGTTGCGTCCGGATGGGGAGCGGGTCCCGCATGCGGTCGGCCGGGCCTGGCGCGATCCCGGACTGACCGTCTCCGGCCGGCGCGGATTGCTTCGCAATATCAATTTGTTGATCCTGGTGCCCGCTTGAGAGTAGAGTCCCCGGAGCGGAGAAGACTCGCTGGAGGATGCTGCAGAATCGGGCCGCGGCTGCTATTCGGTGGCACGGTTAGTGCATGTGGCTGATCACGGAGGTTAGATACCAGCATGGATTCCGTCATCGCGCTCGCGGACCTGCAATCGATCTACTCGGTCGCCGAAGTCGACCGGGCGGCCGAGGACGGCGCAGCCCGGCGCAATGAAGGGCTGAAAAGCTGGTACGACCGCATGCGCGAGCTCGGCGGCTCGCGCTACATCATCAAACCGTCGACCGCCGCCGCCGTGGACAACCTTTACGCGGCGTCGCCCAATTTCGGCCAGGTCGTCGACGATCTGCGCAAGTTCCTGGCCCTTGCCGTCGCGGGCAACGAGGCGGTCCAGTTCACGCCGATGCTGCTGCTCGGCGAGCCGGGCCTCGGCAAGACGTACTTCGCGAAGCGGCTCGCCCAGGCGCTGGCCACCGGCTTCGAATTCGTGTCGATGAGCTCGCTCACCGCGGGCTGGGTTTTGACAGGCGCATCGTCACAGTGGCATAACGCGCGGCCCGGCAAGGTTGCGCAAACGCTGATCGAAGGCGAATACGCGAACCCGGTGGTCGTGCTCGACGAGGTCGACAAGGCCG
>DATNAR010000266.1:0-2326 GCA_035607385.1 Casimicrobiaceae bacterium | reverse complement strand
TGCAGCAGACCGCGATGTTGCGGATCGATATCGAACAGCAGCCTGTAGTCGACGGTCAACGTCGCGCCGCGCCGTGGGCAATCACCGGTGAACCGAAGCACCGTGTACGCGCCGTCGCTGTGCTGATCGATCAGCTGCTCGCCGGAGGTGATGCTGCAGCTTGCTCCGTTCGATTCGATCGCCAGCCGCGACAGCGCATAAGCGGCGATCGCCCGGTGCTTGGCGCGAACTTCGCCCCAGCTGATATCACCGTCGCCGTTGGTGTCGAGCGTGATCGCATTGTCGACGTCGCGCAGAGCGATGTCCCAGCGGCCGGAGATTGCGGCGGAGTCACTCCCCGTGCGCGTCAGCGTCAGATAGCTGTCGCTGGCCTTGTGCGCCAAGGCCGTCATCGGCGCCGTCCAAAGCGCGAACAGCAGCAAGGCTGCGATGCCAGGCCGCTTCATGGCCGGTGCGCCGCGGGGATGCGAAGCGCCGCGTACTGCAGCCGGGTGGCAGCGGTCCACGCGGCAACCTCGCGCTGCATTTCCGCATCGCCGGCGGCGGCGGCTGCTTCCAAGAGAATGCGCAGGTCGGCCGGCTCGCGCTGGACCTGCCAGTTTTCCCGCGCCAGCCGCAAGGCTCCCGCAGCATCGTTTTCGATCGTCAGCCGGTACCGCGCTTCCTCGCGTTTATGCAACGCATCGCCGCGCCGGCGTGCGGCAACGAAGCGATCGGCAAGCTCCCGCCGGTGCTGGGCGAATGCCGATGCCGCATCGGGCAATTGCCTCTCGGCGAGAGCAAGACGCAGCAGAAGGTTGTCGTTTCGCGTCTGGTTCGCTACCAGCGGCAGCACCTCCCGCGCGCGGCCTCGATCCAGCAGAAAGTCGCAATAGGCGGCGATCAGGTACGGATCTCGGGGGTCGAGGGCCAGCGCGTCACGAAAGTGCGTTTCGGCGGCGGCACTGTCGCCGCGCCGGTCGGCAATCTCGGCGGCGAGAGTCAGTGCCCATTCGCGCAGCACTGTATCGCTGTCCGCAGCGTTCGACAGCGCCGTGAGCAACGAACGGTAAGCCTGCGCCGCTTCGCCGGAGAGACTGGCCGGCGCCGCGTCGCATGCGGCAACGACGAGGGGCGCGGCCAAGGCTGCGATCCTGGAGCAATCGGCGCGGGCCGCGCGGTACTTTCCCTGCACGGTCAGCACGGTCGCTCGCGTAAGCAAGGCTTGTCCATCGGAGGGGTGGGTGGCGATCAACCGGTCGAGATCTGCGACCGCTCCGGCGAAATCGTGGTTGCTCTGCTTGATCGTCGCCCGCAGCAGCAGGGCCGGGGCGGGCGGGTCGGACAGTTGCCACCAGGGTGCGAGGGCGGCCTGCGCCTGGCCCAGGAAGCGCGGATCGCCGGAATCGCGCGCGGCTTCGATCGATCGGCGGGCCAGTCGTGTCGCCAGGGCCAGATCAGCGGGATACTTGCTCGCAGCGGTGCGCAGGCGCTTCAGATCGCGCAGCGAAGGGTCGTTTTTTTCCGGAAGGCGTTCGAGCACATCGCTGTCCGCACCCGGGACGTACGGCTCCGCGAAAACCGGCGCGATCGCGAGCAAGACGCTAGCCAGCGATGCGATGGCGAACCGACCGAAGGCTTGCAGATGCCGTGACAAGGTGTTTTCCCGTCGGGACGACGGGCCGGCCGCGACTGCGGTCCGGCCCATCGCGGTCTTCAAAGTCCGGAGTTGGGCGAGCCCTTGAGCGGCGTGCGAAGGTAAGGGAAGGCGTTGTCGAAGAATCCCGAATCGAGGAACGCGCCGTCGGTATAGTGCAGCGTGCCTGCGGGCGCATCCGCCGGCGTGCAGCCTCCGATGCTCAGCGTGCAAAGCACACCCATTGCCACGCGAAGCTCGATGTCGACGACGTCATCGCCCGGACGCCGGCCGTTGGGGAAACCCGCGACGTCGCCCCCCAGCACGCCCAGCCGGCTTTGCGCGCCGCCCGGCGTCGGCGGTATCGCCGTGTTCAGGCGCAGCATCTCCGAGCCGACGACTCTGGCGGGCTGGTTCAGGCCGCTGACGCCGGTCAGGAAAGCGGCAACTAGATCGGTGCGGGGGAAATTGGTCGGCGCCTTGACACCGGCGCTGCCAAACAGGATTTCCAGCAATACCGGCAGCGTCGGGTTGGTTACGTAGTCGGCGAATTGTGCGTCGTCCTTCGGTTCGCTGCTGTTGAACTTGTTCTTGTCCTTGAGGCCGATGACGACCTCGTTCACCAGCGGCGCTCCCAGGCGCGAAACCTGCACGAATTTGTTCGATACCTTTTGTGCAGCATCGAGGCCGGTGCCCGCCGGCAGCAGCGTG
>DATNAR010000375.1:0-2699 GCA_035607385.1 Casimicrobiaceae bacterium | reverse complement strand
CGCAACGCCGGCTGGCTGGACGTTCAGATGCGGCCGGAGCGGCGCAACCGGATCAAGGTGCTGCTGTTCCTCGATGTTGGCGGCTCGATGGATCCGCACGTCCAGGTCTGCGAGGAGCTCTTTTCAGCGGCGAAATCGGAGTTCCGACACCTCGAGTATTTTTATTTCCACAACTGCGTCTACGACCACGTCTGGCGCGATAACCACCGCCGCCGCAACGAGCGCGTCGCGACCATCGACCTGCTGCACAAATATGGGCGCGACTGGAAACTGATCTTCGTCGGCGACGCGGCGATGAGCCCGTACGAGCTGATGCAGCCCGGAGGCAGCGTCGAATACGCGAACGAAGAGCCAGGGGCGGCGTGGCTCGCGCGGCTGATCGCGGCGTACCGCCACGCGATCTGGCTCAACCCGGAGCCCGAGCGCACCTGGCAGTACACGCGCTCGACGCAGATGGTGCTGGAGCTCCTCGGACCGCGCATGTTTCCGCTGACGCTCGACGGCCTGCAGCGGGGCGTTGCGATGCTGCGCAAATAGCGGCTCGCGCTTTCAGGCGGCACGGCGAATCGTCCTTGCAGCAGCCGCGCCGAACCATGCATGGCAGGCGAGCCCCAGGACCACCAGCATCCAGACGATGACCGGACCGCTGGGCAGGTCGAGCGCCGTCGACAGCACCAGGCCCGCGGCGTAACCGGCCGCACCCAGCGCCCACGAGGCAGCGAGTCGTCCCCGTTGCATCGTTCGCGTCGCCAGCGGCGGAACGATCAAGGTCGCGAAGACCAGATACAGCCCGACCAGCTGCACCGACACGGTCACGGCCAGCGCGAACAACACGTAAAACCCGGTGCGTCCCAGCCGCTCCCGCCAGCCGAACCACAGCAGCAGTATCGCCGCGTACACGAGTGCGGCCCAGACCAGCCGCGATGGCTGCGCCCAGAGGATCTGCCCGACCAGAAGATCGCGCAGGTGCTCGCTGCCGTGCACGTTGCTGGCGAGCAGCAGCACGCTTCCGGTCGCCCCGAGAATGAACACGACGCCGATGACGGCCTCCTGCACGTCGGGCCACACCCGCTCGGTCCAGGTGAGCAAGAGCGCCCCGCCCAGTGCCGCGGCCAATGCGGCGACCTGCACGGCGACGCCCTCGGCCTCGAAGCCGAAGCGGTCGGCGAGCACGACGCCGCAGCCGGCGATCTGTGCGATGGCAAGATCGATGAACACGATGCCGCGGGCGAGTACCTGCATCCCCAGCGGCACGTGAGTCGCGGTCACCAGGAGGCCGGCGGCCAGCGCCGGCAGCAGGATCGACAGCTCGACGGCGCCGAGATTCATTGCGCCCCCTTGAGCAGACGCTGGATCGTATCGTCGAACAGTCCGAACAGATCCTTGGCGGCCGCGTCGCCGCCGACGGTGAACGGCAATGCGACCGCGTTGATCTTCGCGCGCTCGGCGATCCATTGCGACGCGCGATCGCTTTGATACGCGGCGTGCAGCACCATCTTGACCGGCTGGCGCTGCGTGATCGCCAGCACTTCGGACAGATGCGCGGTCGTCGGCTCGATCCCCGGCTTGGGCTCGAGCGCCGCGACTTCCTTCAGACCCAGCCAGGCGATCAGATAAGTGAACGCCTTGTGCTGCACCAGCACCGAGACGCCTTTCAGCGGCGCCGCTTCCTTTTCCCAGCGCGCGATCGCCGCGGTCCAGCGATCGGCGAACGATTTGTAGCGCGCCTGGTAGAACGAGGCGTTCGCCGGGTCGAGCTCTGCGAGCTTCGCCGACAGCGGTCCGGCAACGCGCGCGATATTGCGCGGATCGGTCTGGATGTGCGGATCGCCGGCCGCGTGCACGTCGCCTTCGGCGCGATCGAGACGGGCCGGCTTGTCGAGCAGCGGCACGAATCGCGCAGCCTCGAAATAACCGGGTTGGCCCGGCTGGACCTTCGGATTGCCGGCCTGTTGCAGCACCAGCGGAAGCCAGCCGATCTCAAGCTCGGCGCCCGTGGCGACGATCAGATCCGCCCCGCGTGCACGCGCGATCAGGCTCGGCTTGGCTTCGACATGGTGCGGATCCTGTAACGCATTGGTTGCCGTATAGACGCTGACCTTGTCGCCGCCGAGCTCTGCCGCGAGCGCGCCCCATTCGGGGACCGTCGCGAACACGTTCAGCGCCGCCGAAGCGGGAATGACCCATGCCGCGAACAGCGTGAGCAGAAACGATTGCACAAGTGACTTCATGGCCTCTCCTAATAACGATGAGCGCCGTGCGCGCCCAGCGTGAGGATGTACTGCAGGAATAATTCGTTGTCGGTCGCGCCGGGGCGCGTGCGGTCCTGCGCCAGCTGCAGGCGGATGCGGCTGAATTCCGACGGCGTGTAATCGAACATCACCGACGTGCGCTGCGGATTGAACGACGGCGTTGCCAGGAACGCGGCGTTCGCGCCGTAGCCGGCGTGCCCCGGATCGAGGCGGTCGTAGCGCAAGCCAACGCGCCAGTAAGGCATGAACTGGTAGACGCCTTGCAGATACCAGCCGCTCTGCGACGATGCGTAATCGGCGGTCTGCGTCAGGCCGAGCGCGCCGTCCCGGTCATAGGTCAGATTGCCGCGCTCGCGGCGCCAGAAGTACTCGCCTTGCAGCTTGAAGTTGGTGTCCTGCGCGTTGCCGTTGGGGGCGTATTTCCAGACGAAATCGGCGATCGCCACG
>DATNAR010000235.1:0-5351 GCA_035607385.1 Casimicrobiaceae bacterium | reverse complement strand
GTCATCGTCTGGTAAAATAAAGGGCTTAGCAAGCTGCGAGCGCCGATGTTTGCTGCGCCCCTTGCGCCCAGTTTCCATACTTCCGTGATATCGACGATGACTTCTACGCTCCCTACCACCCAAATGGCCAATGCGATCCGCGCGCTGGCAATGGACGCCGTCCAGAAGGCCAACTCCGGCCACCCAGGCATGCCGATGGGCATGGCCGAAATCGCCGTGGCGCTTTGGAATCGGCACCTGCGCCACAACCCGGCCAATCCGCATTGGCCCGATCGGGACCGCTTCGTCCTGTCCAACGGCCACGGCTCGATGCTGCAGTACGCGCTGCTGCACCTGACCGGGTATGCGCTTCCGCTCGACGAGCTCAAGCATTTCCGTCAGCTGGGCTCGGCGACACCCGGTCATCCGGAGCTGGGGCTTACGCCCGGCGTCGAGACGACGACCGGGCCGCTCGGCCAGGGCATCGCCAATGCGGTGGGCATGGCGCTGGCCGAAAGGCTGCTCGCGGCCGAGTTCAACCGGCCCGGCCACACGATCGTCGACCACCGGACCTACGTGTTCGCCGGCGACGGCTGCATGATGGAAGGCATTTCGCACGAGGCCTGCTCGCTCGCCGGCACGCTGGGCCTCGCCAAGCTCGTCTGCATTTACGACGACAACGGCATCTCGATCGACGGCCAGGTCGCCGGCTGGTTTACCGACGACACCCCGATGCGCTTCGCCGCCTATGGTTGGCACGTAGTGCCCGACGTCGACGGCCACGACGTCGACGCCGTCGATGCGGCGATACGCTCCGCGCACGCGACGACCGACCGGCCGACGCTGATCTGCTGCAAGACGATCATCGGGCGCGGCTCGCCGACCCGCGCCGGAACCCAGAAGGCGCACGGCGAAGCCCTGGGCGAAAAGGAGGTCGCCTTGACGCGCGAGGCGCTGGGCTGGACGTATCCTGCATTCGAGATTCCGCAGGCGGCCTATGACGGCTGGAACGCGCGCGAATGCGGAGAGCTGCTCGAGTCCGACTGGAACCGCCGGTTCGCCGCCTACGAGGCCGAATATCCGGCCCTCGCGACCGAGTTCCGACGTCGTCTTGCCGGCGAGCTTCCGCCGGATTTCGCCGCCCACGCCGCTGCATTCGCTGCCCGCCAGAACGACAAGGCCGAGTCGATCGCGACGCGCAAGGCGTCGCAGCAGGCGATCGAGGCTTTCGCGCCGATGCTGCCCGAAATGATCGGCGGCGCCGCCGATCTGACCGGCTCGGTGTTCACCAATTGGTCGGGCAGCAAGGCGGTGAGCGCGCACTCTCCGGGCAACTACGTCAATTTCGGCGTGCGCGAATTCGCGATGACCGCGATCGCCAGCGGACTCACGCTGCACGGCGGATTCATCCCGTACGTCGGCACGTTCCTCACTTTCTCCGACTATGCGCGAAACGCCGTGCGCATGGCCGCGCTGATGCGTATCCGGACGATCCTGGTTTACACGCACGACTCGATCGGGCTCGGGGAGGACGGACCGACGCACCAGTCGATCGAGCATGCCGCGGCGCTGCGCCTGATCCCGCAGCTCGATGTCTGGCGGCCCTGCGACACCGTCGAGACCGCGCTGGCATGGATGGCGGCGCTCGAGCACCGGCGCGGCCCAAGCTGCCTGCTGCTGACGCGGCAGAGTGTCTCGTTCAATCCACGCCGCGCCGACCAGATCGAGGCGATCCGCCGCGGCGCCTATGTCCTCGTGGACGCCGAGGGCGCGCGGGCGACGATCATCGCCACCGGCTCCGAGGTCGCGCTCGCCGTCGGCGCGCAAAAAGCGCTGGCCGAGGCCGGCCTGCCGGTGCGGGTCGTATCGATGCCGTGCTGCAGCGTCTTCGATCGCCAGGACGCCGCTTATCGCGAAGCGGTACTGCCGCGCGGGCTGCCGCGCGTCGCGGTCGAGGCCGGCGTCACCGACTACTGGCGCAAATACGTCGGCGCCGTCGACGATCCCGCCGGCGCTGTCGTCGGCATCGATCGTTTCGGGGAATCGGCCCCCGCGGCCGTGCTGTTCAAGCATTTCGGCTTCACCGTCGATCATGTCGTCGCCGCCGTCCGCAGCGTTCTTGGATAACTCTCCCGGCATCGTCATCCGCCGCGCCGCACCGCGCGATGCCGAGGCGATCGCGCGCGTGCGCATCGACGGTTGGCGCATGTCGTATCGCGGCCTGGTTCCGACCGCCTACCTCGATGGCATGCAGGTGGACGCCAGCACGGCGCTTTGGGACAAGATCCTCACCGCGGGGCCCAACCCGGCCAGCGTCTTCGTCGCCACCCACGGCGACGAGGTTGTCGGCTTCGCCGCCGGCAACATGCTCGCCGAACCCAGATTCGGGCTCAACGCCGAGCTTACCGCCGTGTATCTGCGCCGCGAGTTCCAGCGCGTCGGTCTCGGGCGTCGCCTGATCGCGGCCGTCGTCGATGCGCAGCGCCTGCTCGGCGCGACCGGACTGATCGTCTGGGTCATCGCCGGCAACAAGCCGGCGCGGGCTTTCTACGAGGCGCTGGGTGCGGAGCTACTGGTCGAGCAGGCGTTCGAATGGGATGGGATGGAATTGCTGGAAGCGGGCTACGGCTGGCGCGACCTCAACGCGCTGGCGGCCGCTTGCGGCGCCGGGCAGATATTGCCCGAAACCGAATCGACGAGAGAAAACAGGAGAGCAGGATGATCAAGGTTGCCATCAACGGCTATGGACGCATCGGTCGCAACATCCTTCGCGCGCACTATGAGACCGGACGCAAGCACCCGCTGGCCATCGTCGCGATCAACGATCTGGGGAGCCCCGAGACCAATGCGCATCTGACCCGGCACGATACCGTGCACGGCAAATTTCCGGGCAAGGTCGACGTCGACGGCGACGCGATGGTCGTCAACGGCGACCGCATCAAGGTTTTCGCGCAGCGCAACCCGGCCGAGTTGCCGTGGAGCGCGCTTGGCGTCGACGTCGTGCTCGAATGCACGGGGCTTTTCACGACCAAGGAAAAAGCCTCGGCGCACCTCAAGGGCGGCGCGAAAAAAGTGATCATCTCGGCGCCCGGCGGCAAGGACGTCGACGCGACGATCGTCTACGGCGTCAATCATCAGACGCTGAAAGCATCGCACACGGTGATCTCGAATGCTTCGTGCACGACCAATTGCCTCGCTCCGCTGGTCAAACCGCTGCACGACAAGATCGGCGTCGTCAACGGCCTGATGACGACCGTGCATTCCTACACCAACGACCAGGTGCTGACCGACGTGTATCACGAGGACCTGCGCCGGGCACGATCGGCGACGATGAGCCAGATCCCGACCAAGACCGGTGCCGCGGCCGCCGTCGGGCTGGTGCTGCCCGAGCTCAACGGCAAGCTCGACGGCTACTCGATCCGCGTGCCGACGATCAACGTCTCGATCGTCGACCTGTCGTTCATCGCCGCACGCGATACGACGGTGGACGAAGTCAACGCGGTGATGAAAGCCGCATCGGAGTCGGGACCCCTGGTCGGATTGCTCGGCTACAACACCGCGCCGCTGGTCTCGATCGACTTCAACCACGATCCGCGCTCGTCGATTTTCGACGCGACGCTGACCAAGGTCTCGGGACGGCTGGTCAAGGTCTCGTCCTGGTACGACAACGAATGGGGCTTCAGCAACCGGATGCTCGACGCGACCGTTGCGCTGATGGCGGCCAAATAGCTTCCGCTGCCGACTCGCGCGGAGCGCGCGAACCCGCTGCCATGCCTGCGACGTTCCTTCGTCTGGCCGATGTCGATGTCGCCGGCAAGCGTGTTTTCATACGCGCCGATCTCAACGTGCCTCTCGACCGGCAAGGCGCGGTCAGCGACGATACCCGGATTCGCGCCTCGGTGCCCGCGATCCGCGACGCGCTTTCGCGCGGCGGCGCGACGATGGTCACCTCGCACCTGGGCCGCCCGAGCGAGGGTCGATTCACCGCCGCCGACTCGCTGGCGCCGGTTGCGCACCGACTCGCCGCGTTGCTCGGGCGGCCGGTGCCCTTGATCGCCGACTGGGTTGACGGCGGCGCATGGCATGAGGCGCTCAAGCGCGGCGATCTGGTGCTGCTCGAGAACTGCCGTTTCAACGTCGGCGAGAAAAAGGACGACGAGTCGCTTTCGCGCAAGATGGCGCAGCTGTGCGATGTCTACGTCAACGACGCCTTCGGCACCGCCCATCGGGCCGAGGCGACGACGCACGGCATCGCCCGGTACGCGCCGATCGCCTGCGCCGGTCCGCTGCTGGCGGCCGAGATCGACGCGCTTGGGCGCGCCCTGGCGCATCCGGCACGACCGCTGGTCGCGATCGTCGCCGGGTCGAAGGTGTCGACCAAGCTGACGATATTGAAGTCACTGGCGGCGCGGGTCGACCGCCTGATCGTCGGCGGCGGCATCGCCAACACGTTCATCCTCGCCGGCGGGGGCAGGATCGGCAAGTCGCTGGCGGAGGCCGATCTCGCGACCGAAGCCAGGGCGATTCTCGACGCTTATCCGGGCAAGGTCCCGATTCCCGTGGACGCCGTCGTCGCCAAGGAATTTTCGGCGACCGCGGCGCCTGCGTTGAAAGCCATCGCCGATGTCGCCGACGACGACATGATCCTCGACATCGGCCCGCGGACGGTGGCGATGCTGAAGCCGATCATCGCCCAGGCCGGCACGATCGTGTGGAACGGCCCGGTTGGCGTGTTCGAGTTCGATGCTTTCGGCGAAGGCACGCGCGAGCTCGCCCACGCGATCGCCGGTTCGAAGGCGTTTTCGATCGCCGGCGGGGGCGACACGCTGGCGGCGATCGCGAAATACGGCGTCGCCGACCGCATCGGCTACATCTCGACCGGCGGCGGCGCGTTTCTCGAGTTTCTCGAAGGCAAGACGCTTCCTGCCGTCGCGATCCTCGAGCAGCGCGCCGCACGCTGATCGCAGCGGCGACGGCGACCCTTTTCAAGCGAGATCCTCGATGCAACGCTCGACCAAAATAGTCGCTACGCTCGGTCCGGCAAGCAGCTCCGCCGACGTACTGACGAGAATGCTCGCTGCCGGCGTCGATGTCATGAGGCTGAATTTTTCGCACGGCACCGCGGCGGACCACGAGGAGCGCGCGCGGATGGTGCGCGAAGCGGCGCGATCGCTGGGGCGCGAGGTCGCGATCATGGCCGACCTGCAAGGCCCGAAGATCCGCATCGGCAAGTTTGCCAGCGGCAGGGTCGTCCTGAAGGCGGGCCAGCAATTCACGCTCGATGCCGCACGCGAGCTCGGCGACGAGGAAGGCGTCGGCCTCGACTACAAGGAGCTGACCCAGGACGTCGCGCCCGGCGTCATCCTGCTGCT
>DATNAR010000232.1:0-4096 GCA_035607385.1 Casimicrobiaceae bacterium | reverse complement strand
CGCGGACGCGCTCGCGGATCAGCGCATATTCGCTGAAGTGTTCGGCGAGTGCTGCGACCTTGCCGCGGTAGCGGCCATCGAGCGGCGACAGCGCTGTAAGGGTGGAAAGCGCCTCGGCGATCGGCATAAGGAAGACGATTTTCGCTAGCCAGGTCGAGCTGAAGTGTAGCACGGCCGAAGCGTCGGTCCGTGCCGACGGGCACACCGCCGCGGTGCTATAATCAACGTCAATCCTGCAGTGCTGCGCCCGCTGCGGTGTTCGCTGCAGCCCCGACCGCAGCTCCAGTTTGGGCGCCCGTTCCACCACCTGAATCGACAATGAAGCTGCTCGCATCGCCAACGAGTCCTTACGCCCGCAAGGTGCGCATCGCGCTCGCCGAGAAAAAAATCGATTGCGAGCTGGTCGAGGCGTCGCCGTGGGTCAAGGACTCGATCGTGCCGACGCACAATCCGCTCGGCAAAGTGCCGGTGTTGATTCTGGACGACGGCACAGCGCTCTACGATTCACGCGTGATCGTCGAATACCTCGACACGGTGAGTCCGGTATCGCGGCTGATCCCTGAGCCCAGCCGGCAACGCATCGCCGTCAAGCGCTGGGAAGCCCTGGCCGACGGCATGTGCGATGCCGCGGTCGCGATCGTGCGCGAAGCGGCCAGGCCCGCCAAGCAGCAGAGCAGCGAGGCGATCGACCGGCAGCGCGAAAAGATCGAGCGCGGCATCGTCGATATGGCGGCGGAACTCGCCGACAAGCCGTGGTGCAACGGCGAAGCGCACTCGCTGGCCGATATCGCGACCGGTTGCGCGCTCGGTTACCTCGACCTGCGGCATCCGACGATCGCCTGGCGCAGCGAGCACGCGAACCTGGTCGCGCTGTTCGACAAGTTGTCGAAACGCCCGTCGTATTCCGAGACCGCGCCGCCGCGGGCTTGAGCCGGTCCCGCGGGCCACGAGCATCGGCGGCGATCAGCCCGGTCGCCAGTGTCGCACCGTCGCTACAACGCCTGCTTCAGCTGCTCCAGGATCGCCGGATTTTCCAGCGTCGACACGTCCTGCGTGATGTTCTCGTTCTTGGCAATCGACCGCAGCAGGCGGCGCATGATCTTGCCCGAGCGCGTTTTCGGCAGATTGTCGCCGAAGCGGATGTCCTTGGGCTTGGCGATCGGGCCGATCTCCTTGCCGACCCAGTCGCGCAGCACCTTGGCGATCCGTTCGCCTTCAGCACCTTCGGGCCTGGCCTGCTTCAGCACGACAAACGCACAGACGGCTTCGCCGGTCATGTCGTCGGGCCGGCCGACGACGGCGGCTTCCGCGACCATCGGATTGGCGACCAGCGCCGACTCGATCTCCATCGTTCCCAAGCGATGGCCCGACACGTTGAGCACGTCGTCGATCCGGCCCATGATCGTGAAATACCCGGTCTTCTTGTCCCGTACCGAGCCGTCGCCGGCGAGGTAGAGCGCGCCCCCCAACTCTTCCGGATAATAGGACTTCACGTATCGGTCCGGGTCGCCCCAGATCGTCCGGATCATCGCCGGCCACGGCCGCTTGATCACCAGTATGCCGCCATGGCCGTGCTCGACATCGTGCCCGGTCTCGTCGACGATCGCGGCGACGATGCCGGGCAAAGGAAGCGTGCACGATCCCGGCACCAGCGGCGTGACACCGGGCAGCGGCGTGATCATGTGCCCGCCGGTTTCGGTCTGCCACCACGTGTCGACGATCGGGCAGCGCCCGCCGCCGACATTTTCGTGATACCAGATCCAGGCCTCGGGATTGATCGGCTCGCCGACGGTGCCGAGCAGACGCAAGGTCGACAGATCGTAGTTCTTCGGTGCCGTCTGCGGC
Organism: Casimicrobiaceae bacterium; assembly: GCA_035607385.1. Lineage (GTDB taxonomy): Bacteria > Pseudomonadota > Gammaproteobacteria > Burkholderiales > Casimicrobiaceae > PALSA-1003. Next base: position 2,251 of record DATNAR010000232.1, on the reverse strand, counting down.
GCCACACCCGAGGCCTTGATCAGCGAGCGTATCGCGGTCGGCGCGGTGTAGAAGACGGTGACCTTGTTCTTGGCTATCGTCTGCCAGAAGCGTCCGGCGTCGGGATAGGTCGGCAAGCCTTCGAACACGACTTCGGTCGCGCCGACGGCCAGCGGTCCGTACGCGATATAGGTGTGGCCGGTGACCCAGCCGATGTCGGCCGTGCACCAGAACACGTCGGTCGGCTTGATATCGAACGTCCAGCGCATCGTGAGCGCCGCCCATAACAGGTACCCGGCGGAGCTGTGCTGAACGCCCTTGGGCTTGCCCGTCGAGCCCGAGGTATAGAGGACGAACAGCGGGTGCTCGGCGCCCACCCATTCGGGCGCGCAGGTGTCGGGCTGCCCCGCAACGAGCTCGTGCAGCCACAGGTCGCGCGGCGCCGCGAACGGCACCGTCCCTCCGGTCCGGCGGTAGACGACGACCTTGCGCACCGCTTCGCAGCCGCCCATGCCGAGCGCTTCGTCGACGATCGTTTTCAGCGGCAGATGCTTGCCGCCGCGGGCCTGCTCGTCGGCGGTGACGACGGCGACCGCACCGACGTCGATGATGCGCTCCTGCAGCGATTTGGCCGAGAATCCGCCGAAGACGACCGAATGCGTCGCGCCGATGCGCGCGCAGGCCTGCATCGCGACGACGCCCTCGATCGACATCGGCATATAGATGATGACGCGATCGCCTTTCTTGATGCCGAGCGACTTGAGCCCGTTGGCGAAGCGGCAGACGCGGTGATAGAGCTCCTGATAGGTGACCCGGGTGACGGCGCCGTCGTCGGCCTCGAAGATGATCGCGACCTTGCCGGCATTGCCGTTTTCGAGATTGCGCTCGAGACAGTTGTGCGAGACGTTGAGCTCGCCATCCTCGAACCACTTGTAGAACGGCGCCTTGCTCTCGTCCAGCGATCGGGTGAACGGCTTGTGCCAGGAGAGGTTTTCGCGCGCGAGCTTCGCCCAGAAACCCGGATAGTCGGCCGCCGCGGCGGCGTTCAGCCGATCGAAGTCGGCTCGGGTGACGTTCGCCTGCGCGACAAAATCACGCGGCGGCTCGAATACGCGTTTTTCGTTCGATACCGATTCGATCGTCGACATGTTGCCTGCCTCCTCGATGGCGCGGACGAAAGGACAGCACCCCCTCCCGTCCCGACCGCTCGACCGCAGTCTACCGAGTCTTGCCCTTGCGGTGCAATTGGCGACGACACGCGGCGTTCTGCGCTGGCCGCGCGGAGCCGGATCAGGGGGCCGCGATGGTAGAATTGCACGTTCCGAGTGCTGCGCTTTGCCGGGCGTTTCGCCCGATGTTTGCGTCGACCACCAGCCATGACGACGATCAAGCAACAAGACCTGATCCAGAGCGTAGCCGACGCGCTGCAATATATTTCCTATTACCATCCGGTCGACTACATCGAGGCGCTGGCCGACGCCTACGCGGTCGAGGAGTCGCCGGCCGCCAAGGACGCGATCGCGCAGATTCTGACCAATTCGCGCATGTGCGCCGAAGGCCACCGCCCGATCTGCCAGGACACCGGCATCGTCGTCGCCTTCGTCAAGGTCGGCATGGATGTGCGCTGGGAAGGTGCCACGATGTCGCCGACCGACATGATCAACGAAGGCGTGCGCCGCGCTTATCTCGATCCGGACAACAAGCTGCGCGCTTCGATCGTCGACGACCCGGCGGGCGCGCGCAGGAATACGCGCGACAACACGCCGGCCGTCGTGCACTTCGACCTCGTGCCCGGCAACACCGTCGACGTGCGGATTGCCGCCAAGGGCGGCGGTTCCGAAAACAAGGCGGAATTCGTGATGCTCAATCCTTCGGATTCGATTGTCGACTGGGTGGTGCGCACCTTGCCGACGATGGGCGCCGGCTGGTGCCCGCCGGGCATGCTGGGCATCGGCATCGGCGGCAGCGCGGAAAAGGCGATGCTGCTGGCCAAGGAAGCGCTGATGCAGCCGATCGACATGGCGATGCTCAAGAAGCGCGGTCCGGCCAATCCTATCGAGCAGCTCCGCATCGACATCTTCGAGGCGGCCAACGCGCTCGGCATCGGCGCGCAGGGACTGGGCGGCTTGTCGACGGTGCTCGATGTCAAGATTCTCGATTATCCGACGCATGCCGCGAGCAAGCCGGTCGGCATGATCCCGAACTGCGCGGCGACGCGGCACGCGCATTTCACGCTCGACGGGTCCGGCGCCGCGAGCCTCGACCCGCCCGA
>DATNAR010000219.1:0-3699 GCA_035607385.1 Casimicrobiaceae bacterium | reverse complement strand
GGAGGGAGGATGTAGCTCCACGTTTCCGACACCGCGTTATTGCCGCCGCGCAGATACGCGCGCAGTTCGACCGGCTTGCTAGTATCGCGGCGTTTGACGCGCAACGCCAGACGCCAGCCGCCTTCGGCATCGTTGCGGTGGCCGATCAGCTCGACGACTTCGCCGTTGGCATCGGCCGAGGCAATCCCTTCGATCTTGGCGTCGGCCGGCAGCCTGCGCACCGCCGGGCCGTCGAAATCGATGACAAAGCCGATGCTGCCGTCGTCGTTGCGGACGTAGCCGCGGCCGCGTCGGGTTTGCGTCACCCACGACGTCGGGGGCCGCACCCAGGCGTCCTTTTGCCACAGAATCCGGTATTCGATGTCGTACGGCTGCTGCGGCGCCGGCGTCCTGTCCGGCACCCAATAGGCGACGATGTTGTCATTGGTCTCGTCCGGACTGGGAATCTGCACCAGCTCGACTCTGCCGGTTCCCCACAGGCCCTTCGGTTCGATCCATGCGCTGGGGCGAAGGTCGTAACGCGCTTCCAGGTCCTCGTAATGCTCGAAGTCGCGATCGCGCTGCATGATGCCGAATCCGGACGGGTTCGCCGTCGCAAACGACGTCACCAGCAGCCGCTTGGGATTGACCAGCGGCCGCCAGATCCATTCTCCGGTTCCGGAGGCGACCGACAGACCGTCCGAGTCGTGGACTTCGGGACGGTAGTCATCGCGCGCGGCGCGCTGGTTTTCGCCGAAGAAATACATCGTCGTCAGCGGCGCAAAACCAGGCTTGCTCACGAATTCGCGCAGGTAGAGCCGGGCCTTGACATCGATTGCGGTGTCCACGCCCGGCTTGACGACGAAGCGGTAGGCGCCGGCCATGCGCCGGGAGTCGAGCAGCGCGAAAATGGTCAGCTCGGTGGCACCGGGCGCGGGGCGTTGGAGCCAGAACTCGACGAACTGCGGAAACTCCTCGCCCGAGCCGAGCGCGGTGTCGACGGCAAGGCCGCGCGCCGACAGCCCGTAGCGCTGGCCCTTGCCGAGCGCGCGAAAATAGCTGGCGCCGAGAAAGACGACAACCTCGTCCTTGTACTTCGGCGAATTGATCGCGTAATGCACGCGAAGTCCCGCAAATCCGAGGCCGCGCAAGTCGCGGGGATCGATGACATTGGCGCCGTAGTCGAACAGCTCGGGATTGAATCGCACTTCGCGCACGACGTCGCCGACCAGCTCGTTGATCTTGACCGGCTCCTTGAAGTTCTGCCCCTCGTGAAAGAATGCGATCTCGAACGGCAGCCCTTCGGGGTGCCAGAGCGAGCGATCCGGCTTGAAGCGGATGTCGCGGAAATGATCGTAGTCGAGCTTGGCGAGTGCATCGGGCAGCTTGTCGGTCCGTGCCTTGTACGAGGTCGCGGCGCGCTGCGCGGCAATTTTCGCGACATCGTCGAAACCGAAGCCGGCCGCGAGCGGGGCCAGCAGCAGCGTAGCGGCGGCGAGCGCTGCCGCAAGGAATCGAACCGGGCGCCGGCCGTTGCGTCGCCTGTCGATCGGCATCGCACCGCTGGGGATCATGCCCGTCTGCCCGGTCACGATAAAGTTGTCGGCGCCGCCGCTACCCGTCAGGCCGCGTGCGAGTGGGCGCTCGTCGATTCTAGCCGCGCCGGCTCAAGTCCCGCGCGAGGCGGAAACCCGAAAACTGCCAGCGCGCAGCGGCGGGAAAGAAATTCCGGTAGGTCGCGCGAATGTGCGAACGCGGCGTCAGGCAGGAGCCGCCGCGCAGGACGTACTGGTTGCACATGAACTTTCCGTTGTACTCGCCGATCGCGCCGGTCGCCGGGCGAAACCCCGGATACGGCGCGTAGTCGCTTTGCGTCCATTCCCAGACCTCTCCGAACATCTGCGTCAGCGTACCGGCAGCGGCACCCGAAGGCCGCGGGACCAGCGCCCCGTCCTCGACGAACGAGCCGTCGACCGGGGCGGCAGAAGCCGCGAGCTCCCATTCCGCTTCGGTCGGCAGACGCGCGCCTGCCCACCGCGCATAGGCATCCGCCTCGAACAGGCTGACATGGCACACGGGCGCGGCCGGGTCGACCGGCAGGGCGCCGCGCAACGTGAACCGGCGCCATCCGCCGGCCTCGAGTCGCCAATAGAGCGGTGCGCCGATGCCTCCGGCGTTGAGCCAATCCCAGCCTTCCGAGAGCCACAGCTCGGGTCGCCGATAGCCGCCATCGCCGATGAACGCAAGGTAGTCGCCGTTGCATACGGGGCGGCTCGCCAGCGCGAACGGCGCCAGGAATTCGCGATGCCGCGGCGTTTCGTTGTCGAAGGCGAATCCGACGCCATCGTGTCCTATTTCGGCCAGTCCGCCGTCGAACTCGATCCAGGCCGGCGCGGCTGCGTCGCTCGCGGCGCGACCGTCGCCGCCGGCCGGAGGAAGATAAGCCGGCTGCAGAGGATTGCACGACAGCAGGTGCAACACATCGGTCAGGATCAGCTCCTGGTGCTGCTGCTCGTGCTGCAGGCCGAGCTCGATCAGAGCGGCAAGCCTGGCGTCGCCGGCATCGTGCCCCGCCAGCAATCGCTGCATCGCCTCGTCGACGTGTGCGCGATAAGCGAGGATATCGCGGCGCGACGGACGCGAAATGAGGCCCCGCTGCGGCCGCGGATGCTTGTCGCCGACGGCGTTGTAATACGAATTGAAAAGGATCCGGAAAGCCGGATCGTACGGACGGTAGCCGGCAAGCGTGGCATCGAGCAGAAAAGTCTCGAAAAACCAGCTGGTGTGGGCGAGATGCCACTTGACCGGACTCGCGTCGGGCATCGACTGGATCGCGCAGTCTTCGTCCGACAGGACGGCGCACAGCGCCTCGGTGGCAGCGCGAACCTTGCGATACCGGTCGCACAGCGCAGCCTCCTGGCTCGTCGCCCTGGATGGCGGGATCGTGCGCAGATGCGATCGTTCGGTCATGGCAGGGTCCTTGCGCTGGCGGGCCTTACTACGATGCGGCTTGGGCGACCGGAGTTCAGTCGACGACGACCTGCGGCAGGCCCGCGGTGATCTCGCCGATGACGGCCGCGTGCGCGAAACCTTCGCGGCCGAAGACCGCCAGGACCTCCTCGACCGCCGAGGGGGCGCAGGCGGCGAGCAGTCCGCCCGACGTCTGCGGATCGGAAAGTAGAGCCTGCGTGACGGCATCGCCATCGGCGCGCCAAACGACCTCGGTGCCGTAGCCGGCCCAGTTACGCCCCGATCCGCCGGTGATCATTCCGGCGCGAGCGAGCTCGAGCACGCCCGGAAGCAGCGGCACGCGGTCGAAGCGAAGCCGCGCGCCCACACCCGAGCCGCGGCAGATCTCCAGAAGGTGACCGAGGAGGCCGAAGCCGGTGACGTCGGTCAGCGCGTGCACGCCCTCGAGTCCGCCGAGCGCGATGCCGGGGGTGTTGAGTTGCGTGGCCTGGGCGAGCATGGCCGCGTATTGCGCTTCGCCGAGCTGCTGCTTTTTCAGCGCCGCGCCGCAAATGCCGATGCCCAGCGGCTTGCCGAGGACCAGCACGTCTCCGGCCCTAGCCCCGACGTTGCGCTTGATCTTGCCGGGGTCGACGGTGCCGATCGCCACCAGGCCGTAGATCGGCTCGACCGAGTCGATCGTATGTCCGCCCGCCAAGGGGACGCCGGCCGTGGCGCAGGTCGCCTCGCCGCCGGCCAGGATGGCGCGGA
>DATNAR010000217.1:0-10425 GCA_035607385.1 Casimicrobiaceae bacterium | reverse complement strand
GAGCGCGTCGCATCGTTCGGGCGCTCGGCGATGGGCCAGCTCGCGCTGTGCCTGCTGTTCGGCGCGTTCATCACCGGTGCGATCGTCTTCGTGACCCCGGCCGATTCGGTTCTGGTCGCCAAGCAGGTGCTGGTATGGCTGACGCTGTTGCTGCTCGTTCTCTCGCTGATCTACGGGATCGTGCACGGCCTGACGTGGATGCGCCGCGGCCACGTGCCGCGCATGCCGGCGCTGATTCCGCAGACCGATCTCGCGATTCTCAATTGGCGCCGCGAAAAGAGCGTGTTTCTCGGCACCGACGCGCCGCAGGAAGATGCGAGCTGGATCTTCCAGCTGCGCATGGCCGAGCTCGAACGGGCCAAGTCGGGGCGCACCAGCGAGCCCCGCCCGTGGAACCGCCTGGCGGCGCGACTGTTCGACTACGCGATCTGGGGACTGGTCCTCGCGCTGCTGCTGTCGGAGCTGCACAACGCCGGCATCGTCAGCGACGACGTGGCCTTCTGGCTCGGCCATCCGCTATTCGCGCCGATGCTGATCACGCTCTCGTGGATTCCGATCGAGTCGCTGCTGATCGCATCGCTGCAGCAGACGCCGGGCAAGTGGCTGTTCGGCGTCTATCTGCAGTTCTCGATCAGCAACGCCTATGCGCGGCGCGATGTGCGGGCGCAGCTCGCGCGTGCGCTGCGCCGGTCGTTCCAGGTGTGGTGGGCGGGTCTCGCCTGCGGATTCCCGCTGCTCGCGCCGGTCCTGATCGCACTGGCCTACGAAAAACTCGCGCAGCAGGGCGAGACGAAATGGGATTTCGCCGAAGACTGCCTGGTGACGCACAGCCCGCCGGGCATCCTGAACATGGTCACCGGCGTCGTCGGGCTGGCGGCGATGCTGTGGCTGTACGGCGTTGCCTGGCATGAGCCGATGACCGAGTCGATCGTCGCCGCCAAGCGCGTCGTTGCCGGATGGACGCCTTCGGCGCCGTCGTTGCTCTCGCGCGGCTTCCAGGGCGACGTCGGCAAGATCGTGTCGATCGATCGCGGATCGCAGGGCGCCATCGGCAGCGGCTCGGCGCCTGACACCGGCACCGTCAACGACGCCGATACGACGGCACTGTTTGCCGATCGCCAGGCGCGGCTCGCGTTGCTGCGCGGCGAAGGCCCGCGCATGCTCAACGCGGGCAACTGGCGACGTGCGGCCGAACTGTGCCGGGCGTGGTCGGATCTTGAATTCTGGAATGCCGAGCCGTGGCGCTGCCTCGGGTACTCGCTGCAGGCGCAGGGCTATCACCAGGAGGCGATCGCTGCGTTTCGCCGGGTGCTGCAATACGATCCGCTCGACAACACGATGGAAGCGGCGATCGACAAGAGTCAGCGCGGTATCGTCGTCGACTTCCTGAACCGCTACCGGCGCTAACGCGAGAGAGCGCGGAGCAGGGAACGCGAGGGAGCGCGGAGCAGGGGCCCCCGCTTTAGCGGGGGATGCGACCGCGAGCGAGCGCACCGGTAGATATCGCCGTGAGCGCGGCAACCCCTGGTCTGCTTTGAAACACGGTTGCAAACAGAGTCAGTTCCCCTCAGCCGCAGGCGCTTCCTGCGCGGCAATCTCGCGGCGCACCGCTGCCATATCGAGCGCTTTGGCCGCGGTCAACACCTGATCGAGCGCGCTGGCGGGCAGCGCACCGGCTTCGGCGAACACGATGATGTTGTCGCGGAAGATCATCAGCGTCGGGATCGAGCGGATGTTGAAGTGCCCGGCCAGCTGCTGCTGCTCCTCGGTATTGACCTTGGCGAATCTGACGTCGGGATACTTGACTGCCGCGGCCGCGAACACGGGGGCGAACGCGCGGCACGGAGCGCACCAGGGCGCCCAGAAATCGATGACCGCGAAAGGATGGTCGTGGATCGACTCGGCGAAATTCTCGTCGGTAAGCTCGATGATCGCTTGCGTATCGGCCATGGTCGTTCGCTATCGAAGTGGAAAAGTGCCGCCGCGCCGGCGCTCGCGCCGGCCCCTACTTGCGGCGCAGCAGGAAAACGAACTCGCCGTTCTGCTCGCTTTGCTGCAGCAGCTGGTTGCCGGTCTGTCGGGCGAAGGCTTCGAAGTCGCGCACCGACGACGGATCGGTGGCCAGGATGCGCAGGACCTGGCCGCTGGCCATGTCGTTCAGCGCCTTCTTGGTGCGAAGAATGGGCAGCGGGCAGTTGAGCCCGCGGGCATCGACTTCACGTTCGAATTGCACCGTCTGTTCCATCATCGGTCCCGTCCATTCAGGGGCAGACCTGCCTGCATCCAGCCGGTGATGCCTCCGCCGAGATTGCTTGCCCGGCGGAATCCGCGCTCGGCGAGGTAGGCGCAGGCCTGCGCCGATCGCGCCCCCGACTGGCAAACGACGACGAGAGGCGCGTCGCTGTCGAGCTCGGACAGCCGCGCCGGTAACGTCGACAGCTCGATGTTCATCGCGCCGGTGATCGTCCCGCGCGCGACTTCGGCCGGGGTGCGCACGTCGATGACCCGGGGCGCCTTGCCGCTTTGGATCAGACGCGACAGCTCCACCGCATCGATCGTATGGAAGTTCATTTTCGCTCGCTGAAAACGTCAAATTATAACAAACGTCATGCGTCGACCTGCCCCGTGTTCAGCGCCGCAGGCGATTCAGCAGCGCGCTGGTAGAGCGTCCGGGCAACAGCGGTATCGCCTCGAAGCGCCCGCCCCAGGCGATGACTTCGGCGGCACCGACGGTGGTGGCCGCCGTGTAATCGGCGCCCTTGGCGATGACGTCGGGATGGCACTCGAGCACGAGCGCGAGCGGCGTGTCCTCGTCGAAAGCAATGGCCAGGCTCACCGATTCCAGTGCGGCCAGCACCGCGATGCGGTCGTCGAGCGAATTGATCGGCCGGTCGCCGCCCTTGCCCAGCCGGCGCGCCGATGCGTCGCTGTTGACGCCGACGACCAGCGAGGCCCCGAGCCTGCGCGCATGGTCGAGGTAGGTGACATGGCCGCGATGCAGGATGTCGAATACGCCGTTGGTGAAGACCATCGGCCGCCGCAGCGCCGCGATCTGCCGCGCACGGGTTTCGGCCGTGGCGATCTTGGCGGCGAAGCCCGGCGCCGCCGCGAGCCGGTCGGACGAAGCGCTCAACTGATGTATTCGAACACCTTGACGACGCGCTCGACGCCGCTGGTCGTGCGGGCAATATCGGCGGCGGCATCGCCCTCGTCGCGCCGCACGATGCCCATCAGATAGACGACGCTGCGCTCGGTGACGACCTTGACGTGGTTGATCTGGAACCTGTTGTGGGCCTCGACGAATCGCGCCTTGACCTTCGAGGTGATGAATGTGTCGTTGGTACGCGCCGAAAGCCTGCTGGTCGGGCCGACGACGAGCTCGTTCTGCACAATGCGCACTTTCGGCATCGAGCGCACGACCTGCGCCACGTCGTTCCGCGTGGCCTCGGTGGGCACCTCGCCGGTCAGCAGCGCGATGCCGTTGTAGCTGGTGACGTTGACATGAATGTCGCTTTTCAGGCGATCGGCGATCTGCGCGATCGCCTTGTCCTCGATGAACTCGTCGTCGAGCTGGGCGCCGGTCGTTCGCCGGTCGGTGGCGATCTGTGCGCTCGCCGCGACGCCGGTGATGGCCAGCGGAATGCAGCCGTTGAGCAGCGTTGCGCCGGCCGCGAGCGACATCGTCGCCGCAATCCGCATGATGGTATCGAACCTTTTCATGATTCCTCTCGTTTTCCCGGGGGCTCAGCTCTCTTCGCCGAGCAGGTTGGTATCGATCGCATCGCACAGGCAGTGTATCGTCAACAGGTGCACTTCCTGGATCCGCGCGGTGACCGAATGCGGCACGCAGAGGTGGACATCGACGCCGGTGAGGAGTTCACCGATGCGGCCGCCGCCCCTGCCGGTCAGCGCGATGACGCGCATTTCGCGCTCGTGCGCGGCATCGATCGCCAGCGCGACGTTGGCCGAGTTGCCGGAGGTCGACAGCGCCAGCAGGACGTCGCCGGTGCGTCCCAGCGCCCGCACCTGCTTGGCGAACACCTGGCTAAAGTCGTAGTCGTTGGCGACGGCGGTCAGGATCGACGTATCGGTCGCCAGCGACAGCGCCGGCAGCTCGGGCCGCTCGCGTTCGAAGCGGCCGACCATCTCGGCGGCGAAATGCTGGGCGTCGGATGCCGAGCCCCCGTTGCCGCAGGCGAGGATCTTGCCGTCCGCCAGCAGGCAATCGGTCATCAGGCCCGCTGCGCGCGCGATCAGCGGCGCCATCGCGTCGACCGCGGCAAGCTTGAGCTCGGCGCTGTCGGCGAAATGCGCGCGGATGCGATGCGTGGTGTCCATCGGTCGGGGGCATTGTAGCAACTTGGCCCCGCCAGGCGTCAGTTCGCGTCGATATCGACCAGCCATTCGATCCGGGCCGGATCGAGTGTTGCCATCAGGATGGCGTCGAAACGGCACGGCGGCTCGCGACGCGCCGGTTTTAGCCGACTCAAATAGTGCGCTGCGGCGAAGCTGAGCCGTTTTTTCTTCGCTGCGGTGATGCTCTCCGCTGCGCCGCCGAATGCCGCATCGCTGCGCAGCCGCACTTCGACGAAGATCAGTGTGTCGCCGTCGCTGGCGATCAGGTCGATCTCGCCGCCGCGACAGCGGTAGTTGCGGGCGACGATCGAAAGCCCCTGCGCCTGCAGGAATTCGGCTGCCAGCGCTTCCGCCGCCGCGCCGCGATTCATCGCGTCATCGGGCGGGCGATTCGGGCAGCACGCGCCCGTCGTGGATCGCCATCACGCGGCCCTCGCGCGCGAAGGTCCGCGACGGCAGCAGCGACAGGTGACCGGTCGCGCCGTCGAGCTCGATCCGATCGGGCGGCGTCGGCTCGGCCAGCATCTGCGCCACCGCGAACGCATCGATGCCCAGCGCGTAAAGGCGCTCCAGCACCGGGTCGTCGTAGTCGGCGCGCGGCAAGCCGGCGAAGGCGGGATTGTCGGGCTCGGCAAGCCAGGGCACCTCGATGTAGCGGACGTTTTCCAGGTCGTACAGCATCTGCGCCGGAAGGCCGTCGGTGATCTGGCTGCTGGCATAGACGCGGCCGCGCAGAAACGACTTCGCCAGCGCCGCGTCGTTGGCGTCGACCGCCAGCAGGATCGCATCGATCGGCTGCGTGGCAAGCGCGCGGCGCAGCGCGCCCAGTTGCTCCGGGTTGGCGTCGAACCGGTATTCGCGCGGCGCCGTGCCGCCTTCGCGGCGCCATGCGGCGACGAACGCCTGACTGAACCGCCGCTGAAACGGCGCATCGCTGCCGACGACGGCGATCGTGTTGACGCCCTCGCTGCGGGCGACCCGCATCAACAGTGCGGCGTCCTGCTCGACAGCCAGCGTCAAGGCGTAGACGCCGGCAGGCAGCGGCGCCGCTTCATCGGCCTGGTTCAACGCGAGCATCCGCGGCCGCAGCGGCGACATGGCGAAGACGGTCTTTAGATCGTCGCGCGTCAACGGCCCGACGGCGAGCGCAACGCCGCTCTGCACCGCCGCGGCGAATGCGGGCAGCACGCCGTCGTCGCCGTGGCCGATGACCTGCACGCGCGCGCTCGCCCCGGCCCGCGCGGCGGCGGCGACGAAGCCCGCCTTGACGGCGGCCGCGGCGCGACCATAGGTCGGCGACTCGAGCGGCAGGATCAACGCGATCGTGTTCCCGGCGGCGCGGGCGATCGCAGATGGGACCGCCGGTGGCGGCGTTGGGGCAGGCGTCGCCGCAAAGGGCGGCGGCGGCACCAGCGGCGGCGGATTGCTTTCGACCGCCGGCGGCGCCGATGGCGCCGCGCTTGGCGGCAGGGGCGCGCGGCCCGACAATGGCGGCGTGACCGCGCACGCGCCGACGCCGAGCACCGCGGCGGCGAGCGCCGCCGCGCGCAGCCATGCCGGCAATCGGGCCATCGAAAGGACGTCGACCATGAGCAGAGGGGAGCCGTTGCCGGCGTTGGAGCGAACATTATATGTGGTGGCAACACCGATCGGTAACCTGCGCGACCTGACGCTGCGCGCGCTCGACGTGCTGGGGCAGGTCGACGTGATCGCCGCCGAGGACACGCGCGTCAGCGCCGGGCTGCTCGCGCACTATGGCGTTCGCGCGCGGCTGGTTTCGCTGCACGAGCACAACGAGCACAAGCGCGCGGCCGCCATCATCGAATCGCTCTCGTCCGGCAAGCGTGTCGCGCTGATCACCGATGCCGGCACGCCGGCCATCAGCGACCCGGGTGCGGCGCTGGTACGCGCGGTTTCCGCGGCGGGCTTCGCGGTCGTGCCGATCCCCGGTCCGTCGGCGGTGACGGCGGCGCTTTCGGCAGCGGGCATGGCGACACCGCAGTGGCTCTTCCTGGGGTTCCTGCCCGCCGCGGCCGGCGCGCGGCGCGCGGCGCTCGAACGCCTGCGCAACTTGCCCTACGCGCTGGTCCTGTACGAAGCGCCGCATCGCGTGGCCGCGACGGTGGCAGCGCTTGCCGCCGCGCTCGATCCGAAGCGCGAGATCGTCATCGCACGGGAGCTGACCAAGCGCTTCGAAACGCTGCATCGTTGCGCGCTGGCCGAGGCGTCCGACTGGCTTGCAGCCGACGCCGACCGGATCCGCGGCGAGTTCGTGCTGATCGTCGCCGCGCCGGAAGATGAAGGCGGAGAAAACGAGGCGACCGAGCACGACAGCTTGCTCAAGCCGCTGCTCGCCGAGCTGCCGCTGGCCCAGGCGGTGCGCATTGCGGTCGCGCAATCGGGCGCGGCGCGCAATCGCCTTTATCAGCGCGCGCTGGCGCTGCAGAAAGTCAACTCGACACCGTAGCGACGAAATCCACGATCGCCGCCAGCGTCGCTTCCGGCTGATCGCGATGCGGCGAATGGCGGCAGTCGGCGAGCTCGAGCCGCGCCACCGTGCCGCCGACCTGGCGCTCGATCGCGTCGAGCTGCGCTGCGCTTCCGTATTCGTCGTCACGGCCCTGGATCAGCAGCAGCGGGCAGCGCACGCCGGGCAGGCATCCCTCGATGTTCCAGCGGCGAAACGTCGGCGCGAGCCAGATGTCGTTCCAGCCGCGGAACGCGGCGTCGGGATCGGCGTGGCGGCGCGCCAGCTTTTCGCGCAGGTCGGTGGTCTCGTATTGCCGGCGCACTTCGTCGATGCTCGCGATCGACATGTCCTCGACGAACACGTGCGGCGCCAGCGCCACCAGCGCGCGCACCGGCCGCTTGCCCGAACCGGCATGCAGCAGCGCGATCGATGCGCCATCGCTGTGTCCGACCAATATCGGCTCCTCGATCCCGAGGCGGTCGAGCAGCGCGGGCAGGACGGTGAGCGCTTCGACATGCATGTAGTCGGGTGCGCGCGGCAGCGCGGCCGGCGACGAGCGCCCGTAACCGGCCCGCGAATAGACGAGCGCGGGACAGCCGGTCGCCGCCGCTACGCGCGCGGGAAAGTCCTTCCACAGCGCGACCGAGCCCAGCCCTTCGTGCAAGAAGACCAGCGTCGGTGCGGTCTTCGCGCCGCCGATGCGCACACATTCCAGCCGGTGGCCGGCGACGTCGATGAATCGCGCCCGCGCCATCGATCGAGGCTAGACGCCCAGATGCTGCTCGCGCAGGCCCGGCTGCGCCGCGAGCTCGGCAGGCGAGCCGTCGAATACCTTTCGTCCCTTGACCAGGATCACGCAGCGATCGGCGAGCTCGGCCAGCATCGCGAAATGCTTGTCGACGATCACCGTGGCGATGCCGCCGTCGCGGATCGCGCGTATCGTCCGCCAGATCGTCGTCGCGATCAGCGGCGCCAGCCCCTCGGTCGCCTCGTCGAGGATCAACAGGCGCGGGTTGGTCAGCAGCGCGCGGCCGATCGTCAGCATCTGCTGCTCGCCGCCCGAGAGCTGGTTACCGCGGTGATCGAGCCGCGCGGCGAGTGCCGGGAATGTCGCCATCACGCGTTCGAACGTCCACGCAGCCGCGCCGGCAGCGGGACGCGCGGCGACCAGCAGGTTCTCGCGCACCGACAGCGTCGGAAATATGCCGCGGTTGTCCGGCACGAACGCAATGCCGCGACGCGCGATGCTGTGCGGCGCCATGGCGGTCGCGCTGATGCCATCGATGTGCACTTCGCCGGTGCGCGACTTGAGCAAGCCCAGCATCGAGCGCAGCAAGGTCGTCTTGCCCATGCCGTTTCGACCCATCAAGGCGACCACTTCGCCGGCGCCGATCGAGAAATCGACGCCCTGCAGCACGTGGCTGCTGCCGTAGTAGCTGTGGAGCTTGCGCGCTTCGAGCAGCGGCGCCATCAGAGCGCACTCACCGCTTCGGTGCCCAGGTAGGCGCGCTGCACGTCGGCGTTGGCGCGGATCGCCTCCGGCGGGCCACTGGCCAGTACCCGGCCGTTGACCATCACCGTCAGCTGGTCGGCCAGCGCGAACACCGCGTCCATGTCGTGCTCGACCAGCAGGATCGCGTGGTCGGCCGCCAGTCGCTCGAGCAGGGCGACGATGTGCTTGGACTCCTCCGGGCCCATGCCGGCCAGCGGCTCGTCGAGCAACAGCACCGCCGGGTGCGTGGCGAGCGCCATCGCGATCTCCAGCGCGCGCCGCTCGCCGTGCGACAGCGCGGCCGCCGCGATGCCCGAGCGGCCGGCCAGCCCGACGATCGCCAGCGCCGCTGCCGCGGCGGCATTCCAGTCGGCATAGCGCTCGGCGGACTTGAACCAGCGATGGAAATTCCTGTGGTGCGACTGCGCGGCGAGCCGGCAATTTTCGAACGCGGAAAAGGCGGCGAAGACGTTGGTGTGCTGGAACGATCGCGCGACGCCATGCTGGGCGATGCGGTGCGATGGCCAATGCGTGATGTCCAGCGCGCCCAGGCGGATTGTGCCGGTCGACGGCGAGAGATCACCGGAAAGGAGGTTGATCAACGTGGACTTGCCGGCGCCGTTCGGGCCGATGACCGCATGCACGGTCTGTGGCGTCAGCGACAGCGTGACATCGTCGACGGCGACCAGACCGCCGAAGCGACGGCCGAGCCCCGTCGCGACGAGCACCGGCTCAGTCACGTTCGTCCTCCGCGCGCGGCAAGCGCGGCTTCATCCGCAGCTGGTGCAGGCCGATCAGGCCCTGCGGCAGCAGCAGCACCGCGGCGACGATGAACATGCCCATCAACAGCTGCCAATGCTTGGTCAGCGCCGAGAACCACTCCTGCAAGAGCACATAGGAGAACGCGCCGAGAACCGCCCCGAGCAGCGTGCCCATCCCGCCCAGGATCAGCATCATCAGCACGGTCCCCGACTGATGCCAGGCCATCATCTCGGGGTTGACGTAGCCCTCCTTCGCCGCGGCGAGATAGCCGGCGAGCCCGGCGATCGTTCCCGCCAGCACGAAAGCGGCGAGCTTGTAGCGCAAGGTCGCGAAGCCGAGCGCACGCATCCGGTGCTCGTTCGCCTTGATGCCCTGCAGAGCCCGTCCGAACGGCGAGCGCAGGATGATCGCGAGCAGCGCGAAGACGATGGCGAGCGCGGCGAGCACGAAATAATAGAAATGCAGATCGTTGGCCAGATCCACGCCCGGCACCAGCGCGTCGGGGCGGGTATTGACGTAGATGCCGTCGGAGCCGCCAGCGATGCGCGTGTCGTGAAAGAAGTAGTACGCCATCTGGGCGAACGCCAGCGTCACCATGATGAAGTACACGCCCGAGGTGCGCAGCACCAGGGCACCGACGAGCAGCGCGGCCGCGGCGCTGGCCGCGAGCGCCAGCGGCAAGGTCAGCCAGACGTTCGCCGGATCGGCGGCCGGCGAGACCAGCGCGTAGGTGTACGCGGCGATTCCGAAATACGCGGCGTGGCCCAGGCTGACGAGCCCCGTGTAGCCGACCAGGAGGTCGAGCGAGAGCGCGAAAATCGACAGGATCATGATCTTGGTGACGAGCTGCAGATAGAACTTCTCGGCCACCGCGGGAAACAGCAGCAGCAGGATCGCGGCGACGATGAGCCACGGCAGCAGGCTGCGCTTCATGCCGGATCCCGCGCGTCAGCCGCGCGATCGTGCCCGGGCTCACGCACGGCCAAAGAGCCCCAGTGGACGGAACAGCAGAACGACCGCCATCAACAGATAGACGGCGATGCTCGCATAGTCGGGGAAAAGCACCTTGCCGAACGTATCGGCAAAGCCGATCAGCAGCGCCGCGATCAGCGCGCCCTTGAGCGACCCGATGCCGCCGATGACGACGATGACGAAACAGACGATCAGCACCTGGCTGCCCATGCCCGGAAAAACCGACGACACCGGGGCGGCGATCATGCCGGCGAAGGCCGCCAATGCGACGCCTGCGGCGAAGACCAGCGCGTGGATCCAGCGGATGTCGAGGCCGAGCGACGTCGCCATCTCGGGATTCGATGCCGCGGCCCGGATCATCATGCCGAAGCGC
>DATNAR010000215.1:0-9490 GCA_035607385.1 Casimicrobiaceae bacterium | reverse complement strand
GGTCGAAATGAAGGACGTCGACCTGAACGAATCGATGATCCGCGCCATCGCCCGGCAGGCGGAAGCCGAGCGCGAGCGGCGCGCCAAGATCATCCATGCCGAAGGCGAATTGCAGGCGTCCGAAAAGTTGCTGCAGGCGGCGCAGATGCTGTCAAAGCAGCCGCAGGCGATGCAGCTTCGCTATCTGCAGACGCTGGCCAATATCGCCGGTGACAAGAGCTCGACGATCGTCTTCCCGCTGCCGATCGACCTGTTGAGCGCCATGGCGAGCAAGGGGAGCCAGTCCCCGGCGCCCTGATCCTGCACCCGCCCTGGGACGTGCGCCGGGCCGGCGGCTTCGGCGCTGCGGGTCGCCCGCCGCGCGGCACTTGCGGCCCCGGGACGAAGCCCTCGGGGTTGCCCTCCGGGTGCTGAATCACTCCGAATCAAGGCCTTAGACCCATGGCATATCGCTTGCTTGCCTTTGCCCCAGGACGGCAATCCGGCTGCGGAAGTCCATCCGGACCGCGCCGAATGCTCACGAGCGGAGAGTTCCAACATGATGGTTTCCGTGTGGTGGCTGGTCTGGGTGTTCCTGGCAGGCGGGTATGCCGGCTTCCTGTTGCTTGCACTGCTGCGCACCGGCGATGACCGCGGCGAAGGCGCGCACGAGGCGCTGATGGCGCATCGCGCCCTTTCCTGGCGTCACGGCCGCGAGCGCCGCGGCTTTATCGCGCCCACGCGGTAACTCAGCGTCACCGGCGCCTTTCGCCGGCCGCGAGACGTGCCGCGCTGCGGCCGCCCTTAGGGCGTGACGATCCGCACCGCGTTGCCCAGGATTTCGTACAACGCGTAATAACTTCCCTGCAGGCCGTTGATGCCGGGCAGGTAATCGAGGACGCGCACCGGACCGCGCGACGGTATGCCGGTCGCGGCGGGAACCGTCGCGATCCCGGCCGCCGCGAACTCCGCCGTGGCGCGGCGCATATCGAAAGCGTGCGCGACCAGGACGACCCGGCCGATGCCGGCAGCGCGCAACAATTCCGCCGAATATTGCGCATTCTCGTGCGTCGTGCGCGAGCGGTTCTCCGCCCAGCGCACTGCGACGCCGAATTCCTGCTGCAGTGCCTGTTGCATCAGTTGGGCTTCGGTCGTCCCGCCATAGGTCGACCCGCCGGTGACCAGCACCGGCAGACCGGTCAGTCGGGCGATGCGCGCGCCATAGCGCACGCGCTCGAGCGTCAGCGTCGCCAGCGTATCGCCGCCGTAATCCGGCGCGTCGCGTCGCGTGCCCCCGCCAAGGATGACAATCGCCTGCGCTTGGGCCGCGCGGCTGCGCTCGAACGGCGAAGCGATTTCGAGGCTGCGTATCAGCAGCGACGCAACCGCGGGTAAGGAAAGCACCAGCAGCGACAGTACGCCGGTCCACGCCAGGCCCGCGCCGAGCCGGGGACGCCGCCGCCACAAGGCAAGACCCAGCAATGCCAGCAGAAGCGGCCCGGTCGGAGGCAGCGCCAGCGACTTGAGCACCGCCTTGATCCAGATCGGATCGATCACCTGCGATGCTTTCGGGTACGGCGAATAGCGAGTCGCGCTTTTAGCGCGCCCGCTGCAGCAGAGCCCGCAGATGGCTTGCGGGAACGGCATAGGTGATGCCGGACGGCTGCGTCAGCGCAGCCTCCTTGGTTCCTTGCACGAACACCTTGTTGATGACGCCGACGACCTCTCCGGTTAACGGATCGTAGAGCGGGCTGCCGCTGTTTCCCGGATAAGCGGTCGCGTCCAGCTGGAAGACCGGGAATTGCCCGGCGGAAAGCCGGCGTATCGTCTGCGTGCTCAATTCGCCGGCGCGCGCCAGCGGTATGGCGATCGGCGTCACCGAGGCGACGATCGCGCGGTGGGTGGCCGGATGCGGACCGAGAACCGCGCCGATCGGATAGCCGGTGAACAGGACTTCCTGTCCTTCCCTCACCTCACCCGATTGGCCGAGCGTCAGCGGCGGCAGCGCCGGGCCTGAGATCCGCAGCAGCGCGAGATCGGAGTCGGCATCGGTCGCCACCTCCTTCGCTTCCCGCACCTGCGCCTGGTTGGGGTCGTTCTTGTCGGGCAGCGGAATCATGATCGCGAGGCTCTCCCGCAGCGCCGGGTCGAGCACCTTCGGCAGCACGTGCGCATTGGTGACGATCAGCGAGCCGTCCTCGACGGCGAATCCGGTGCCGAGAAACTGGAACTGCGGCGATCGGGTGCGCTCGAACGTGCCCACGGCGACGATCGAGCCCTTGACGCGCTGGATCGTTTCGATCGCGCCGGCGCATGCCGGCAGCGCGACGACCAGCGCGCACGCGCAGAACAGCAGTGCGGACCAACGGGGCTGCCAAGCGGACCGGCGATTGAGCATCGCGCGCTACTCGTCGCCGGAAGCGCGACCGACAATCGTGGACGAATCCGCCACGCTCGGATCGTACGGATGCCATTCCTCGCCGAAGAGATGCTGCACGCGCTGCACGTAGGCGCGGGTCTCGGCGTAAGGAGGAACGCCTTTGTAGCGGTCGACCGCGCCTTCGCCGGCATTGTATGCGGCGACGGCAAGCGAAACCCGACCCTGGTAATAAGCGAGCAACCAGCGAAGGTAGGAAAGACCTCCCTGCAGATTGTCCTCGATGTCGAACCGATTCATTACGTTGAATCGCGCTGCCGTCGCGGAGATCAGCTGCATCAGGCCGCGCGCGTCCTTGTCGGAGCGCGCATCCGGCCGGAAATTCGACTCGGCGGCGACGACCGCGAGCGCCAGACGCGGGTCGATGCCGAATTGCGGCGCTGCCTTGACGACCGCCTCCGCGATCCTGCGCTTGTCCGGCGGCAGGTCGGCATAGGCCTCGGCATCGATGAGCGCCGCCGGCGTCGCGGCGGCTTCTGCCGTCGCGGCGGGCGCCGGCAGCAACATGCATTCCGGATAAACGGGCCGGCCGCCGTCGACGAACTTGAGCATTTCGCGCGCCTGGGCGTGGCCTTCCCGCGCGGCGCGTCCGAAAAAGAACGCCGCCAGCGCGTCGTCGCGGGTCACGCCGCGACCATTGGCATACATCCAGCCCAGGTTGAACATCGCGCCGACGTCGCCGCCGCGCGCCGCCTCGCAATACAGTGCGGCGGCCTTGCGCTGATCCTTGGGTACGCCCTCGCCGTGCTCGTACGCGAGCGCCTGCGCCGCCAGGACATCGGGGCGCGCGGGCGGCTCGGCACCCGCCGGTGCCAGCAGCAGCGTCGCGACCAGCGCGAGCACGCAGCGGGTGCCGAACGCCCGGGCGCCGGCGCTGCGGAGCTCAAGCAGTCCCGCGAACACCGGGAGTCCTCGCGGCGCGCGCCATCGGCGCCGCCAGCGGATGCGACTCGTACCAGGGCAGCGCTTCGCGCAGTCCGGCACGCAACTCGTGCGTCGGGGCATAACGGAACGCGTCGACGGCCTTGCTGATGTCGGCCTGCGAGTGGCGCACGTCGCCGGCGCGAAAATCCTCGTGGATCGGCGCTGCGACCGCGAGTCCCGGATGCCGCTCCGCCACCAGATCGCGCAGCGCCGAATACAGATCGTTCAACGATATGCGGCCGCCGACGGCGACGTTGTACACCTGTCCGGAAACGGTCGCCTCCGGTGCCGTTGCGGCCAGAAGGTTGGCCTGCACGACATTGCCGACATAGCAGAAGTCACGCGTGGTCTCGCCGTCGCCGTAAATGACGATCGGCGTTCCCGCGAGCATCGCCGCGGCCCAGCGCGGAATCACCGCCGCATACGCGCCCTCGGCGTCCTGGCGCGGCCCGAACACGTTGAAATAGCGCAGCCCGGTCGCAGCGATGCCGTAGCAGCGCGCGAACACCTGGGCATAGAGCTCGTCCACGTACTTGGTCACCGCATACGGCGACAGCGGCCGGCCGATGGCATCTTCGACCTTGGGCAGGCCCGGATGATCGCCGTACGTCGAGCTCGAAGCGGCGTAGACGAAGCGCGCGACGCCCGCGTCGCGCGCGGCGACCAGCATGTTGAGAAATCCGGTGGCGTTGGCCGCATGCGTGCGCAGCGGATCCTCGATCGAGCGCGGCACCGAGCCGAGCGCCGCCTGGTGCAGGACGATGTCGACCCCCTGGCAGGCGCTGCGGCAGGCATCGGCGTCGACGATATCGGCTTCCCGGAAGCTGTGCTTGCGCCACGCGAGCTCACCGACGGCGCGGCGGACCTCGTCGAGGTTGCTGCGATGACCGGTGGCGAAATTGTCCAGGCTCACGACGTCCTGGCCCAGGCTCAGCAGCGTCTCCAGGAGGTGCGAGCCGATGAAGCCGGCGCTCCCGGTCACCAGCCACCGCTTCGGGTGCGCGCGGAGCGCCGCGCAGCAGGCGAGCAGGGGTTCCGGGGCGGCGCGCATATCCACGATCAAAGCCTCCAGACGTTGACGCCCCGCGCGCGAAACTGCGCGGCGTCGGCCTGACATTTTACGTCGACGTACAGCCCGCCTTCGTCGAGCTTGGTCACATAGTCGTCGGTCGGGCGGCGCTTGAAATCGCGGTGCGCGACGGCGGCGACGATGGCCCGCGCCCGCGGCAGCGCATCCCAGGACTTCAGATCGATGCCGTACTCGCGGCGCGCCTCGGCCGGGTCGGCCACCGGATCGTGCACATGCACGTTGGCGCCGTACGAGACCAGCTCTTGGACGACATCGATGACACGCGAGTTGCGTATGTCCGGACAATTTTCCTTGAACGTGAGGCCGAGGACGTTGATGTCGGCACCCTTGACCGACGCACCCGACTGGATCAGCTGCTTGACCGTCTGCTCGGCGATGAACTTGCCCATGCCGTCGTTGATCCGCCGGCCGGCGAGAATGACCTGGGGATGGTAGCCGAGCTTGTCGGCCATGTGCGTCAGATAGTAGGGATCGACGCCGATGCAATGGCCGCCGACCAGGCCCGGCCGAAAGGCCAGAAAGTTCCATTTGGTTCCGGCCGCCTCGAGCACTTCGAGCGTATCGATGCCTATCTTGTGGAAGATCAGCGCCAGCTCGTTCATCAACGCGATGTTGAGATCCCGCTGCGTGTTCTCGATGACCTTGGCCGCTTCGGCGACCTTGATCGAGCTCGCGCGGTGGACGCCGGCCGGGATGATGCTGCCATAGACCGCGGCAACGCGTTCCAGCGTCGCAGGCGTGTCGCCGCTGACCAGCTTGACGATGCGCGGCAGCGTATGCTCCTTGTCGCCCGGATTGATGCGCTCGGGCGAATACCCGACGAAAAAATCGCGCTTCCACACCATCCCGGAAGCCTTGGCTATCACCGGCACGCAAACGTCCTCGGTTGCGCCGGGGTACACGGTCGACTCGAACACGACGGTGGCGCCGCGCTTGAGATTCCGGCCGACGGCTTCGCTGGCCGAGAGCAGCGGACCGAAATCGGGTTGGTGCGCATCGTCGATCGGCGTCGGCACGGCGACGACGACAAAGTCGGCGCTACGCAGAGCCGCCGCGTCGGTCGTGCAGCGCAAGCCGGTGGCTGCGGCCAGCTCGGCGGGACTTACTTCGCCGGTCGGGTCGATGCCTTTGCCGTACGCCGCCACCTTGGTCGCGGATAGATCGAACCCCACCGTCGGGTACTTCTTGCCGAACTCGACCGCGAGCGGAAGCCCGACATAGCCCAGCCCGACGACGCCGATCGTGGTGCCTGCTGCTGCCATGCTAAAGCCCGCTCAGCAGTTTGTCGGCTTCGACGCGAGCGGGCGAGGCTTCGCCGAGCTTGGACAGCGGCTCCAGCGCTTTTTTCGCGCCCGCCTTGTCGCCGATCTTGATCAAGCCCTTGGCCAGATGCAGCCGGATGCTGGAGTTGCCCGGCGCGAGATTGGACGCCGCCTGCAGCAGCTCGACGCCTTTCTTGGCGTCGCCGATCTGCACTTCGGCCCAGCCCAGCGTATCGATGACGTTGGGGTTGAACGGCGCCTGGCGATACGCGGTTGCCGCATATTCGCGCGCCTTCGGGTCGCCGGTCTCGGCCAGCGCCCAGGCAAGGTTGTTCAACAGCATCGTATTGTCGGGATCGAGCTTCAGCGCCGCCTGGTAGTTGGCGATCGCGGCGCGATAGTCCTTCCGCGCCAGGTTTTGCTGCGCGACGAACGCGACCAGCGTGACGTCGGTCGGATGCTCTCTCGCCCATTGCGTCGCGAACCCATTGGCATCGGCCTGGCCCACTTTCTGCAAGGCCTCGTACCGCCGCACCGCGAGCAGCGGGATCGGCTCGCGCGCGATAGCATCCCGGTACGCGAGCGCCGCCTGCGGCCACTTCGCCTGCGCCGCCAGCACTTCGCCTTCGAGCGCAAAACCGAGCGCGCTTTTCGGCCGGTCCTTCTGCAGCTTACGCGCCTCCGCGATCGCGTCGTCCGGACGGCCCGCAATGACAAATGTCTTGGCCAGGGCGACCAGGGCACGGTTCTGCTCGGGGTCGGCACCGAGCGACTGGCGCAGGGTCGCGATCGCAGCGTTATAGTCCTTCTGCCCGACCTGGACGTCGGCAAGACGCAGCAGGGCCGACGTGTTCTGCGGCTGCAGTTGAACCAGGCGCTTGAAAGTCGCCAGCGCCTCGTCGTTCAGGCCGGCGGCGCGCTGCGCGACACCCACCGCTTCGAGGATCTGCGTATCGTCGGGGAACGCCGCCTGCGCCGCTCGGGCCGCGTCGAGCGCGCCCTTGGCGTCGCGAATGTTGGCGAAGTAGTTGATCAGCGCCACCCGCGGCCGGATCGATTTCGGCGCCGCGGCGATCGCGCGGTCGATCGTGGCCTTGACTTCGTCCGGGCTGTGCCCGGACATCACCAGCAGCTCGGCCAGCCCCAGCAGCAGCTGCTCGTTGTTCGGGTCCTTGACCAGCATCGCCTCGTAGCGCTTGCGCGCATCCTCGGCCTTCTGCTCCTGTACGTCGAGCAGCGCCAGATTGCGCGCCGCGGGAAAATATCCAGGCTGCACTTCGAGCGCCTTCTCGAAGCTAGCCCGCGCGTTCTTGTTGTCGCGCATGCCGGCGTACGCCGCGCCCTTCACGTTATAGGTCAACGGATTATTCGGCTGTTTCTTCTCCAGCGCGGCGACGGCGGACAAGGCCTGGTCGAATTCGCCGCGGCGCAAATGCGCGGCGATCAAGGCGAGATCCGCCTGATATTGCGTTTGGTCGGCGCCGGACAGCGACTCGAGCTCCTTGAACGCCTGTCCCGGTTCTCCTGCCGCGTACTTGACCTGGGCCAGGCGCACCTTGCTCGCCATGTTGCCCTTGTCCAGCTCGCTCGCCCGCTCGTAATACTGCGCGGCCTTTGCGGTATTCCCGGCAGCGAGGTTCGCTTCACCCGCTGCCTGCAGCAGGATCGGATTGTCGGGCGCGCGACGCAGCGCCGCGTCGAGCGTGTCGGTGCTCTGCGTGGTGCGGCCGGTTCGCATGTACAGCGCTGCGAGCGCCCGCAGCGGATTGATCTCGTCGGGCGTGCGGGCGACCACTTTGCGCAGCGATTCCTCGGCGGAGGCATACGACCCCAGCTTCATGTCGATCAGCCCCGACAGGTAAAGGCTTTGCAGGTTGTCCGGGTTGACCGCGAGCACTTTCTGGATCGCGTCGCGCGCGTGCGCCGCATCGCCCCGTGAATACGAAATCAGCGCGTCGGCATAGAGCGTTCGAAACTCGAGCGGCGAGATCTTTTGCATCGCCTCGACCTGAGCCGCGGCCTTGTCCAGCTGTCCGCTTTCGGTCAGCAGCGAGGCGAGCGCGTAACGCACGCCCAGCGCGCCGCCGCTGACTTCGACCGCACGCTCGAGCGTCCTGATCGCATCGTCGCGCCGGCCCTGCGCGTTCTCGAATCCCGCCTTGACGACCAGCGCCTCCGGATTATTCGGCGCCGCAGACAACGCAGCGTCGATCAGCTTGAGCGCCTGCGGCAGATCATTGCCGAGAGCGGCGACGCGCGCCTGAACGGTCAGCGCGCGCGGATCGCCGGGCATCGCGGCCAGCGCCGCGGCGATCGTTTCGTTGGCCCTCGCCCCTTCGCCGAGCGAGAGGTACGCCATGGCTACCTGGGTCTGCAGTCCCGCCTGCGCTTTCGGGTCACCGAGCTTGCGGTCGGCGAACTCCGCCACCACCTTGGCGTAAGCACCCTGGTCGACCATCGCGCGCGCGAGCAGCGGATACGCCTCATCGGGCGAATATTTCAGTTCGATCGCCTTGCGAATCTCGGTCTCCGCCGCCCCCGGGCGCCCGGTACTGAGCAGCGCCCTGCCATAAAGCATTCGTGCTTCGGCGTTGTCGGGAGCTATCTGCAGCGCGCTCTTCAGCTGGATGATGCCGGACTCGTATTCGTTCTTCGCCAGGTAGGACTTGGCCGATGCGAGCAGGGCGTTCGGATCATCCTTGCCGCAACCGGCGAGCGCGAACGCTGCGAGCAGCATCAGGATCGTACTGGGGTGCCGGAGCTTCATGGTCGTCGCTTCTTTCGCCGAATCGATCGTCGATGCGCCGTCTACTTGAGGCCGCAGCGATGCATTAGATCGTAGAGTGTGGGACGGCTGACGCCGAGCAGCTCAGCCGCCTTGCTGTAATTGCCGTTGACCCGCCCGAGCACGCGCAGGACCGCATCCTTCTCGGCCTCTTCGCGCACGCGGCGCAGATTGAGGATTGGAGGTTCCGCATCGGCGGGCTCCAAACCGACGTCGGTGGCGCCTATCGTCAGGGCATCGGCCATGATGACGGCCCGCTTGATCACATTTTCCAGTTCGCGCACGTTGCCTGGCCAGGTGTGCGCCTCGATTGCGGCAACCGCGTCGGGCAGAAGCGTCATCGCACCCCGGCGCTGCTCGGCGGCAAACTTGTGCACGAAGCTGTGCGCCAGCAGCGCCGCGTCGCCCTTGCGCGCGCGAAGCGGAGGAATCTCGACGACGATTTCGGCGATCCGGTAGTAGAGATCCTCCCGGAAGCGCCCATCGGCGATCGCCTTGGCGAGATCCTGGTTGGTCGCGGCGATGACGCGGATGTCGGCCTGCAGCTCCTCGAGCCCGCCGACGCGCCGGAAGCGGCGCTCCTGGAGCACGCGCAGCAGCTTCACCTGCATCACCGGGCTCATCTCGCCGATCTCGTCGAGGAACACCGTGCCGCGCTCGGCGACCTCGAGCAGACCTTTCTTGTTGGCGTCGGCGCCGGTGAAGGCGCCGCGCATGTGCCCGAACAGCTCCGACTCCAGGAGGTTCTCGGGCAGCGCGCCGCAATTGAGCGCGACGAACGGCTTCTCGCGCCGCAGCGAGTGGAAATGGATCGCCTGCGCGACGAGCCCTTTGCCAGTGCCGGATTCGCCGGTGAGGAGGATGGTGCTGTTGGTGCGGGCGACGGTCTCGATCATCTTGAACACACCGAGCATCGACTCGCTGCGGCCGATGATGTTCGAGAACTGGTGCGCCAGCCCCAGCGTGCGCTTGAGGAGGACGTTCTCCTGCTTCAGCTGGCGATTCTCGATTTT
>DATNAR010000209.1:0-6151 GCA_035607385.1 Casimicrobiaceae bacterium | reverse complement strand
AGGCCGCGAAAAACGAGGACAAGAAGATCGACGAGTCGAGAAGCAAGGACTGACCGGAGCAAGGCCACCATCGAGCCCGGGCGCCCGCGCGCTGCATGATGCGGCACGCGGGCGGATCAGGCTGTTACGGGTTCTGGTCCTTCTTGTCGTTGCCCTTGCCCTTCTCCTCGCCCTTCTGCGCTGCCGGCGGCGGACGGCCTTCAGGCTGCGCCTGCGGCGGACGTGGCGGCTCCGGCCGAGCCGCGGGCGGCTGCGGCGCCGGGCGTGCCGCCGCAGGCGGTGGTTGCGGCTGCGGACGCGCTTCCGGCGGACGTTGTGGTACGGCTCGCTCCTGCGGCGGCTGCGGACGCGCTTCCGGCGGCCGCGGCGGCGCGGCGCGCGCCTCGGGCGGACGTTGCGGCAGGGCCCGCTCCTGCGGCGCCGGCGTGGGCCCGGCCTCGGGCGGCCGCGCAGCCTGCCCCGGCGGACTGCCTTCCGGCCGGCCGCGAACGGCGGATTGGCCGCGCGCTTCCGGCGGACGTGCTACCGGTGGAGTGGCCGGCGCCGCACGCTCTTCGGGCGTCGCGGGAGCACGTGGACCGCCTGCTTCGGGTGGCCGTGCAGGCGGCCTGGCGGGTGCGCCGGGGCGCTCGGCGGGTGCGCCGGGTGTCGCGCGACTGCGCGCTTCAGGCGGCCGCGCCACCGACGGCGCGGCCCGCTCTTCGGGCGTGGCGGGGACGGCCGGGGCACGTGCGCCGCCGGCGTTGGCTGGCGGACGCTCGCCTGGCGCACTCGGCGGCCTCGCGGTTGCGGCCGGCGCATTACGCTCACCGGCTGCGGGTGGTGCGCGACCCGCAGGCGGCTGACCCACTGGCGGCCCCTTCGCCGCGGGCGCTCCGGGCACCGCCGGACGTTCGTTGGCCTGTCCCGGTGGCGCGACGCCCGGTGCGCCTGCAGCGCGCGCCGGCGGCGCGGCGTTGGCTTGAGGCTTCGCCGGTGTGACCACCTTGACCGCTGGTGCTGCAACTGCCGCGGGCGGTGTCGCGCGGCGCAGCGTCTGCACTTCCGCGCGGCTGAGCGGCTGCCCGGGGTTCTTCGCAAGCGCCTGCAGCTTCTGCGCGTCGGGAACGGGTGGCGCCGGCGGCGCGACCTTGGCGACAACCGCCCGCTGCATGGCGGCGGCCGGCGGCCTGGCGCGCGCAACGGGCGCCGCCCCGACGAACGCCGGACGAGCCGGTGCGACGCGCGCAACCGGATGCACCTCGGCCCGCTGAATCGCCGCCGCCGGCATCGCAATTGCCACGCGCCCGACGTTCTGTGCCTGCGCGAACGCCGCCGGCGGCACGGCAGTAACGGCGTTCGGCGCGCTCCGGTTGGCGTAGTTGATCTCGGTCGCGCGCGTCGGATTGTTGTAGATGTTCGTGACGTTGGTCACGTTGACGATGGTGTTGCTCACATTCACCTGCCGGAAGTAGTTGCGGCTAACGCGATACGGCGGCACGTACACCTCGCGCGGCGCGAGCGGGAACCAGCCGATCGCCGGCCCCGACGAGACGGACAGGCTGAATCCCGCCCCGCCGATGAACGCGACCAGCGCCGGCGCATAGACGGCGCGCACGCTGCGCGGCCCGGGGACCCATCCCCAGCCGCGACTGAAGTGCGACCAGCGGCCGTAATGAAATGGCGCGAAGCCCCACGGCTCGTCATCGACCCAGGTCCAGCCCCACGGATCGATCCAGGCCCAGTGGCCTTCGCGATACGGTGCCCAACTGCTGCTGACGCTGCGGGGAAACCAGACGCTGCCGTACGTCGCCTCCGCACTCCAGGTGCCGTAACTGTCGAGGTCCTCGTATCCGACCACGTCGGACGATACATAGCGCGCGGAAACGGCGCTCGTGTAACGCCGATCGCGATCGAGCGTCCAGCGCTCGAACGTATCGGGCGCGGGCAGCGCGAGGAATTCGCTGTCGCTGACATCGGTGCCATGAAAGCGGTAGGCCTGTCCCGCGGCGATGACATACGACGCGTTCTCGCCGTAGACCTCGCCGGCGCCCTCGCGCACCGCGACGGTCGTCGAGCCATCCTGTGGATCGACGTCGACGCGATAACGACCCGGCCGCGTCAGCGAGAACGCGAGATTCGGCGTGTCGATCTCGACGACATTGCCCGCCGGCAACTGGCGCACGCGCACGTCGAGCGTCCCCTCCTGAACCTGCATCTGCGCGATGCGGTCATCGAGGTTCGACACCGTCACGCTCGTTTGCGCACCGAGCCACCACGTGCTGTTGTCGACGCTGATTTCCGCGCGCGAATTGCTGTCGGCCCAAACGCGATCGCCGGTGACGAGCGGTCGATTGACCTGCGCCTGCACCCACTCGTCGCTGCCCGCCGGTGAATAGCTGACCTCACCGTTCGCGTACGACAGGCGACCCACGCGTACGGGCGGATCCGTATCGTTGCCGGTGTAATCCGCGGGCTGACCTTGCACTTGTGCCTGCGCCGCGGAACAGCACAGCATCATCGCCGCGAGCGCAACGATGTCCATCCAGCGTGCCACACCGCCTGGCCGAGTCGTCATCGTATTATTCCTGTAATGGCTGTGGGTGATGGTCCTACTGCGACGCCGTGCGTGTCCGGTCGGACAGGTAATTGCTACATCGTCATCGCTCCGCGCGATTCCATCCGCGCCCGCACTGGTTTCGTGACGCAAACATCGCACCACCCGAAACGGATCGCCGCCCCGTTCCGATGACACTCGTTTCGTCGCCGCGCAGCGACAAACACTCAACCGCCGCCGGTGCGCCGGCGGGCAGGTATCATGGCGCGCGGACGAGCATTGCGCCGGCGCGTCGAATCGGAAACGATGGCGCGCGCCAGGCGTTACGAACTGTTTCGGACGACGAACCCGATTACGGCTTGCGCGGTCGAATCCTCGTTCGCGAAACAAGCTTCGGGAAGTGTGCAAAAGGAGCATGATGATGAAACGCCTGTTCGCGCTGTCGGGATTCACGCTGGCATTGCTTGTCGTGGGGCCGGCCGCGTATGCGCAGTCCATGCCGCCGCCGCTGCCGACGTTGAACGCGCAGCAATCGTCGGCCGTCAAGCAGCGCCTCGATTTGTATCGCCGCGAAACGGAGGGTCGTGTGACGCGCGGGGAAATCAGCGCCGACGAGGCCGACCGTCTGCTGAAATGGCGCGAATGGCAAATCGCACGGCAGGTCGTCGGCGCATCGGCGTCGCCGCCGGCGGCGACGGCTTATGATTCGCCGCCGCCCGATTATTACGAGCAGCGGCCGCCCGATTACGTCGTCGTCGAGCCGCCGCCGTATTACGGTCCGTACTATCGCTACGCGGCTCCCTATTGGGGACCTCGTCCGTACTATTGGGGTCCCGCTATCTGCGCCGGCGGCTTCGGTCGCCACTTCGGCGGCCGCCTCTGCTTCTGAGGCGCGACATCGCGCCACTCGGTGCCGGCTGTGTCGCACTCGTCGCATTCCTGCTGTCCGCGGCATGCGCGGCGTTCGGCTTCGACGACGTTGCGCTGCGCGCCCGGCAACTCGCTGCAGCGTCGTACAAGAAACCCGATGTCAACCTGCCGAAGGAGCTGCAGGAGCTGACGTACGACCAGTATCGCGACATCCGTTTCAAGCCGGACCGGGCATGGTGGCGCAACTCGAACCTGCCGTTCGAGCTGATGTTCTTCCACGAGGGCCTCTATTACAACCATCCGGTGCTGCTGCACGAGGTAAGTCCAGCGGGCGTGCGCGACATCCGCTTCGACCCCGGTCTTTTCGATTACGGCAAGAACCACCTCGACCCGAAGTCGCTGGAAGGGCTCGGATACGCCGGCTTTCGCGTGCACTTCGCGCTCAATTCCCCGAAGTACAAGGACGAGGTGCTCGTCTTTCTCGGCGCCAGCTATTTCCGCGCGCTCGGCAAGGGACAGCGTTACGGCATTTCGGCGCGCGGGCTTGCGATCGACACGGCGCTGATGTCGGGGGAGGAGTTTCCACGCTTCACCGAATTCTGGATCGAGCGTCCGGAAC
Source organism: Casimicrobiaceae bacterium (assembly GCA_035607385.1). Classification (GTDB taxonomy): domain Bacteria; phylum Pseudomonadota; class Gammaproteobacteria; order Burkholderiales; family Casimicrobiaceae; genus PALSA-1003. Next base: position 2,126 of record DATNAR010000209.1, on the reverse strand, counting down.
CACAGGCACGCGAGTTGCGACTGTACGCGCTGCTTGATTCGCCGCGCGCGACTGGCGCTTACGGCTTCGTGCTGAAGCCGGGCGTCGATACCGTGCTCGACGTGCGCGTACAACTCTACCTGCGGCAGAACGTTGCGAAGCTCGGTCTCGCGCCCCTCACCAGCATGTACTACTTCGGCGAAAACGACCGTACCGGGATCGAGGACTTCCGGCCCGAGGTGCACGACTCGGACGGCCTGTCGGTCGAGGCCGGCACCGGCGAATGGCTCTGGCGCCCGCTGGTCAATCCCAAGCGCCTGCTCGTCACGTCGTTCGCGGTGACCAATCCGCTCGGCTTCGGCTTGCTGCAGCGCGACCGCAGCTTCTTCGATTACGAGGATCTCGAATCGCGTTACGAGACGCGTCCGTCGGTATGGATCGCGCCGAAGGGGAACTGGGGCGCCGGGCGCATCGAACTCGTGCAGATTCCCACGCCCGACGAAACCAACGACAACATCGTCGCGTATTTCGTCCCCGATGCACCGCCACCGCCGCAGCAGCCGTACGACTTCGGGTACCGGATGCTGTGGCAGAAGGACAACGACACGAGGCCGACGCTCGCGTACGTTTCGCAGACGCGGCGCGGGCACGGTTACGTACGCAAGCCGGACGACAGCATTTCGCTGCTGATCGATTTCGAAGGCGCTGTGCTGCGCAAGCTGCCGGCGGACACGCCGGTGCAGGGCGTGGTCAACGCGGACTCGAACATCCAGGTGATGGAGGCGAACGCCTATCACAACGACGTCACGAACGGATGGCGGCTCGCGCTGCGAATCAGGCGACAGGATGACAAGAAGCCCGGCGAGTTGCGCGCGTTTCTGCGCAACGGCACTACGACGCTATCGGAGACATGGAGCTACATCCTGCCGATCGAGTGAGCACCGCTGGGCCGCCCCAAGGTGCGAATGGCGCCTCCCCAGGGGGCAGCGCAGCGGCGAACGCCGCAAGCGTGGGGGTACACCTGTGAGCGCTGCGGGCTTGATCGTGCAGCGCTATCTGAGCCGCCTTCCGCTATCCGCCGAGCGGCGCGCGGCGCTTTTCGACGATGCGCTCGCGCACGCAACGACGATCGCGGAGGCACTCGGCCGCGTGCACGGGGCGCTCGGCGCATCGTCCGCGAATGCGGCGAATGCCGCGTACGCGACGATCGGCGCGCGGCTGCGCATCGCCATCGGGTCCCGGTCTTCGCACGCCGACAATGTCGTCGCGCGCGATATCCATGGGCGCCAGCGACTCGAAACGACGCCTCGCCTTGCGCGAAGCCCGATGGCGCCGCATGCGTGGCCCGGACGCAAGGCCCGCGCGTCCGGGGACGCGAGTTGGCGGGAGCCGCGCCTCGAGCGACGCTCGACTGCGACGCCGCGCGATCCGGGAAGCCGCTGGCGCGCCCGCGCCGCGCATCGCCGCTTGATCATGGTCGCATTGATCGTCGTGCAGTCGATCGTGGCGACGAATTACATGTCGATCGTGCTCCCGTATCAGGGCCAGCGACCGGTCGAGGTCGCAATGCTAGTGCTCTTCGGCGTGCTGTTCGCATGGATATCCGCCGGATTCTGGACCGCGCTCGCCGGATTCTGGCTGCTCAACCGGAATCGCGACCGTTACGCGATCTCGAAGCGGATGGCCGGCAGCGGTCCCGCGTCGATTCCACCGGAAGCGCGCACGGCGATCGTCATGCCGATCTGCAACGAAGACGTGCAGCGCGTGTTTGCGGGACTGCGCGCAACGTACGAGTCGTTGCAGCAAACCGGCGCGCTCGACCGATTCGACTTTTTCGTCCTGTCCGACACCGGCAATGCCGATACGCGCGTCGCCGAGCTCGACGCCTGGCTCGCGCTTTGTCGCGCCGTCGACGGCTTCGGCCGCATTTTCTATCGCTGGCGACAGCACCGGATCAAGCGCAAGAGCGGCAACATCGCGGACTTCTGCCGCCGCTGGGGACGCAAGTACCGCTACATGATCGTGCTCGATGCCGACAGCGTGATGAGCGGCGAATGCCTGACGGCGCTCGTGCGGATCGGCGAGGCGAATCCCGACGCCGGAATCATCCAGACGGCGCCGCGCGCCGCCGGGCGCGACACGCTGTA
>DATNAR010000204.1:0-15033 GCA_035607385.1 Casimicrobiaceae bacterium | reverse complement strand
TGGTGGGGCGCTGGCTTGTTCCTTTCCTGGGCGGCGACACGCTGTATCTGGATCTGCAGCTCGGTTGGTTCCTGCTGACGGTGTTTGCCACCAGTGCAGCGGCGGTCGGTCTGGCGCTGCTGATCAGCGCTCACGCACATTCGTTCGACCACGCCGCCGCGCTTGGTGGTGGCGCCAATGTCGTGCTGGCGGCGCTGGCGGGCATCATGGTGCCGCGTCCGCTGATGCCGGCCGCCATGCAGACCGTCTCCGAGTGGTCGCCGATGGGCTGGGCGCTGGACAGCATGCAGACCGTCTTTCTGGGCGCACCCGATGCGTCCCAGCTTGTGCCCAAGGTCTCGCTGTTGCTGTCGTTCGCCTGTGCTTGCCTGCTTCTGAGCTGGCGCCCGATTCGCCGCCTGGATCGCTCCGACTGAAATCGGACTGTCGTTCCAGGCACCGCTCCGATGCCCCATAGGCGTCGCCAGTGTGATTCAATTAGAGAGCGGATTGGTTGTCGTTGGATAGATGGAACATGCTCATGCGCTACTGGTTGATGAAGTCCGAGCCCGACGAAGTGTCGATCGACGACCTCGCGGCGATGCCGAAGCAGACGGTCGCCTGGTATGGCGTTCGCAATTACCAGGCGCGCAATTTCATGCGCGACCAGATGCAGGTCGGCGATCTCGCGTTCTTTTATCACTCGAGCTGTCCGGAGCCGGGCATCGCCGGAATCGTCAAGGTGACGAAGACTGCCTATCCGGACGCGTCGCAGTTCGACAAAAAAAGTCCGTACTACGATCCCAAGGCCACGCGCGCGGCGCCGCGCTGGATGAACGTCGATGTCACGCTGGTCAAGAAGACACGGCTGGTCTCGCTCGCCGAGCTCCGCGCCCACCCCGACCTCGCGTCGATGCGCGTGCTGCAGGCGGGCAACCGCCTGTCGATCACGCCGGTCGATCCCCGGGAATGGACGATCATCACCGACAAGCTGATGAAAGCGTAGCGTGGACTGGACGCTGGTCCCGATCTTCCTCTCGATCGGCGGCGTCGTCGGATTCATCGCCGGCCTGCTCGGCATCGGCGGCGGGATGACGATGATCCCGCTGCTGACGCTGATCTTCAGCTACCAGCACTTTCCACCCGAGCACATCCTGCACATCGCGGTGGCGACGTCTCTGGCAACGATCGTGTTCACTTCGATTTCCAGCGTGTGGACGCACCACGCGCACGACGCGGTCGTCTGGCCGATCTTCTGGAAGCTCGCTCCGGGCCTTCTCGCCGGGTCGCTGCTCGGCCCGCAGCTGGTCAGCGGCCTGTCGACGGCGGCCTTATCCGGCGTATTCGCCGCGTTCACGGCATTCACCGCGACGCGGCTCCTGCGCAACGCCAAGCCGAAGGCGACCCGCGTGCTCCCCGGCGCGCCCGGCATGTTCGCCGTCGGCGGCGCGATCGGCGTGCTGTCGAGCATCGTCGGCGCCGGAGGGGCGTTCGTCTCGGTGCCATTCATGACCGCGTGCAATGTGCGCATCCATAACGCGGTCGCGACCTCGGCGGCGCTTGGACTCCCGATCGCCGCGGCGGGAACGGTCGGCTATCTCGTCGCGGGGTTGCGCCAGACCGATCTGCCGCCGTACACGGTCGGTTATCTGAACCTGCCGGCGCTCTTCGCCATCGCCAGCGCCAGCGTGTTCGCCGCTCCGGCTGGCGCCCGCATGGCGCATCGCTGGCCGGTCATACGCCTGCGCCGCGCTTTTGCCGCGCTGCTCTACGTCGTCGCTGCCTTTTTCCTCTGGAAGGTCTTTGCCCACTGAACCGCCGGTGACCGGCATGGAAACCTTCGGCCCCTGGCATCCGGGAATCGAGTCGGAAGTCCCCGGCCATTTGCGGCATCTGTGCACGATCTTTCGTCCTGAAAATGTCTTTACCACTGTCGCGCAAGCGGACGAGCTGCGCGATCTGACCGGCCTGGACTCGAGCGAGCTGGTCGCCTTCCGGCCTGGCCGCCTCGCTTTGCACGAAGTGCTGATTCGCGTCACCGCCGATCTATCGGTGCCCGATGGCACGAAGATCGAGGATCTGGGCATCAACTTCCGCCGGATAACGCGCACGATCCTGGCCGGACATATCGAGCCACGAAGCGCGGCGATCGAGTCCGCCTACGACGCTGTGCGCCGCCGACTCCGCGAGCTTGTCGATTCAGAGCTGTCGTCCTTGTATCCGCGGCCTGAACCGGTCCGGCCGGCGCCCGGGCGCGCCTCCGTCGTGCGCGCGATCTTCCGGTCGCGCCGGGCGCGAACAGCGGCGCCCGTGTCGGCTGAAACCGCCGTGGAGCGGATCCCGCTCGACTGGGAACGGCGCGCCTACGAGTCCTCCGATGCGTTGCACAAGGCCGCATACCGCGCCCTGATCAAGGTCGTGTCCGCGCTGCTCGTCCGGCATGGCGAGCTGTGGGCCAGTCGCGAGCTCGTCGCCGCGATTGCCGTCGACATTGCCTGTAACGACTTCGGCGCCGACGAGATCGGGCGGCTGATCGCCCCGTGGCTGATCGAAGGCGCCGTCTGCGAGGGCTACACGCTGCTGCCGCCCCAGCAGCGGCCGTTCGTCATGAATACCAAGGGCGCGTCGGCATCGGGCAAGAGCACGCTGCGGCCCCTGCAGAAAAAGCTCGCCGGCGATATCGGCGTCAACTGGAGCGACTTCGCGCTGATCAGCCCCGACATATGGCGAAAGCAGTTGCTCGACTACGGCACGCTGGGCCCGGCCTTCCGTTACGGCGGTTCTTTCACCGCGGAAGAGTTGCAGATCGTCGATCAGAAGCTCGACCGCTACATGGCGCGCAAGGCCGAGCGCGGAGGCATGTCGCATCTGTTGATCGACCGGTTCCGCTTCGACAGCTTCGCTCCCGACTCCGACGAGGCGGGCAGCAACCTGCTGACCCGCTTCGGGCGGGTGGTGTATCTGTTCTTCATGATCACCTCGCCCGAGTCCCTGGTCGAGCGCGCCTGGAATCGCGGCCTCGACGTCGGCCGCTACAAGGCGGTCGACGATACGCTGGCCCACGCGGTCGAGGCTTACTCCGGCATGCCGCAGCTGTTCTTTACCTGGATCCAGCGCACGGACAAGCAGGTGCACTTCGAATTCCTCGACAACAGCGTGCAGCTCGGCGAGCGGCCGCGGACGATCGCTTTCGGCTGGAACGACACGCTGAACGTGCTCGACGTCAAGTGCCTGCTCGACGTCGAGCGGTATCGCAGAATCGACATCAACGCGACCGGCCCGGAATTTCTGTACCGCGATGCGAGCCTTCTTCTGCCGGAGCACAACACCGGCTTTCTGCGGCAATGCGTCGACCGTTTCCGGGAAATCAATTTCGCCGACCAGGCGACCGGGCGCATCTACGTGCGCCTGGTCGATGGAAAGCCGCTGTGGGTCGATCGCGACGTGCTGGCACCGGCGGTGGCGGACCCCGACACGCGTGCCGGGTTGCTCGCAGTCGCGCCTGCGCTGTTCGATGCCGCGTTGCCGCAACCCGATCGGCCGGCGCATCTGCAACAAGCCACGGGGGAGGGCCGCATTCCCACGCTCGGCCGCTGGGGAGATGCGGGCGCCAGCTGACGCGCTGCCAAACAAAACGGGCGCGCGCCCCGGAGGAGTACGCGCGCCCGCGCCGAGCCGAAGCTCGGCGTAAACAAAGCGTCAGAGATCAGAAATCGTAGGTGAGCCCAACGGAAATTGCCTGTGCGGTGTTCCCGGCGAACGGAGGTCCGCAGTTGCCGCCTTCCTGGCACCCGCCGATGAACTTGTCGCCGACGTAATTTCGGGTGGGCAGGCCGTGACCGCCCGCACCAAGCGAAAAGTGTCCCCAGTGCTCGTTCACCAATCGGGAAAAGGTCAGGTAGGCCGTGGTTCGCCGGTCGCCGAAGCGATGCTTGAGGCCGAGGGAATACAGGTTGGCCGAGTTGTTCGACGAGCCGGGCGTTGCCGCATTACCGTCCTTGTCCTGCACGCCCTGGTCGGGCTGTCCCGGCGTCCTGCCGGCATGGGCCCAGCCGAAGTTCAGATCGTCCTCGGGAGTCAGCCCTTGCGTCACGGCCAGCCACGTAGAGGTACGAGTGCGTTCATCCAGGTCGGGAGTGATAGCGTCCCGCTTCAATCTTTCGATGATGAAGTTAACGGTGGTCTTTGTCGGGAACGCGTATTGCACGCCCAGCTTGTAGGCGCTTTCGTCCCGGATGCCGACTGTTCCCGGGACGGTTTCATCGCCAATCCGATTGACGCTGTTGTGGCGCTCGAAAGCAGCGATGGCATAGAGCGGCCCGGCTTCGTAAGTCAGCGCGGCGCTATAGGCACTGTTGAACGAGCCATCCTCGCAAGACGTGGGTTGACCGTTATTTCCGTTCAGACCTGCCGTCGAATTGCCGCCAGCGCAGTCGGGTTCGCCCTCCGCATACAGTCCCGTATTGGTACTCCGGTTCTGGCCCGGCGAGACCAGAAAGTTGAAATTGAAGCCATTGATCTTCGGCGACTCGTACCACACGGAGTGAGGCAGGCGGGCGTCGAATTCTGCGCGGTTGTCGCCGCCACTATTGCCCATGATGGCGTTGTAGTCGCCCGGCGTACTGGCAAAGGGATCCATTCGGCCGGTTGAGGTCTTGTATGGCGTGTCGGTCTTGCCGAGCTTGATCGCGCCATAGGCCGCACTTTGGAGGCCGATGAAGCTGTTGCGCGATCCCAGGCTAAATTTTTGCGCCGTTCCGTCCGGGGCCTGATCGGATGCGCCCGGGGTCGCCGCATAGGCGACCTCAGTTTCAAACTGGAACACGGCTTTCAGATCCTTGCTAAGTGAACGGTTGCCCCGAACGCCGAAGTACGACAGGTTGCTCGAAACGTCCGGCACCCAGCCATTCTTGCCCGTGACCGGCTGGCCATTGTTCATGAAGCCGCTCAGCCCACTCGTTTGATCGTCGAGAGAGACGTCGGCATGTCCGTAGATCTGTACCTCGCCGCCGCCAACCAGAAATGTCAGATCATTGCCGGGCTTCATGCGTATCAGAGTGCCGCCGCCCGATTCCTTGGCTTCATTCACCTCCTTCCTTTTTTCCTCTTGCATGTTGTAGAGCTGCGTCTTCACCTGATCCAGTTGTTTTTGCAGCGTCTCCATTTGCGCCTGAAGATCACTGACGACGTCTGCGCGCGCAGCCCCGGTGCCGAAAAGCGACAGCGAACATGCGATCACAAGGATTTTTTTCCGGTTCACGTGGTCTCTCCTCAGAACGTTTGGCGCGACATGCGGGCTCGCACGACTAGTCTTCGTCGTCCTCGCCGCTGTTCTTCCAAGTCGACATGATCGGGCGGGTGTCCTGCCGTCGCCGCGATCGACTCTTGACCACGTCGCTTCGATCTTGGAAAAACGATCGTACGCGTGCAAACTGTCGCCGCGCTGAACGGCAGCTGACTGATCGCTGATCGCAGGAGCCAACCGTTCCTGACTGCGGGCTGACAGGGCCGGATGCCGGGCTTTGCCGGTAACATGGGCACGCACGCTGGTGCCGGAAACAGACGACTGGAGAAACGATGCGCATACTTGTCGCGGAAGACGATGCTTTGCTCGCCGAGGGGCTGACCCGGTTGCTGACGAAGGCCGGACACGGCGTCGATCGTGTCAAGAACGGGTTGGGCGCGGATAGCGCGCTGCGGGCGACGCCGTACGAGCTTCTGGTCCTCGACATCGGCCTGCCCGATATCGACGGGTTCGAAGTGCTGCGCCGACTGCGGCAGCGCCGTTCGCAGACGAACGTTCTGGTCCTGACCGCGCGCGACGCGGTCGAGGACCGTGTGCGCGGGCTCGATCTGGGCGCCGACGATTACCTGACCAAACCCTTTTCGCTGACCGAATTCGAAGCGCGGGTCAGGGCGCTGCTGCGGCGGACTTCGCTGCCTGCGGGCCCGATCGTTATCGGCGCGCTGTCGATCGATATCGAGGCCAAGCGCGTGACAGCCAATGGCGTCACGGTCGACCTCACCGTGCGCGAGTGGGCGCTGCTCGAGCTTTTCCTGACGCGTCCGGGACGCGTGCTCAGCAAGGAGTTCATCGGGCAGCAGCTTTTCAACTATGACGAGCACCTGTCGATCAATACGATCGAGGTCTACGTTTCGCGTCTGCGTGCGAAGATCGAAACAGCGGGAATGCACATCCGCACGGTCCGCGGGTTCGGCTATTTGTGGGGGCAGCTCGATGCCTGACACCAGGCCGGGCGGCCGCAGCATTCGCCGCCGCCTGCTGTTTTTCCTGATCCCGTCGCTGCTGTTCCTGGTGCTGTGCGGCGGCGTGCTGACTTACGGGGTCGCGCTGAGCGTCGCCACCTCGGCGTACGACCGCTCGCTGCTCGACCCTGCGTTGGACATGGCCGAGAACATCCGGATCGGCGCCGACGGCCCGCATCTCGACCTTCTGATGCAGGCGCAGGAAGCGCTGATGTTCGATCATGTCGATTCGATGGTCTTCCAGATTCGCGGCGTCGACGGCAGGGTCATTGCCGGCACCGACGAGCTCGCGCCGGCCCCCGCCCTGCGGGAAGGCGAACGCAGATTCTTCGACGGCGTCTATCGCGGCGAACCGGTTCGCATTGCAGCCTTGCGCACCGACGGCGGATTCAGCGTGCAGGTCGGCGAAACCCTTTCCAAGCGGCATCGCCTGATCTGGGAAATTCTGGCCGCTGGACTGGTGCCGACCCTTCTCATCGCGTTCGCCGCCGTGGGACTCGCCTGGACGGGAGTCAAGCACGGCGTCGCTCCGCTGGCGCGAATCCGCAGCGAGCTGCTTGGGCGCGGTCCGAACGATCTTCGCCCGCTGACCGAGACAGGTGCGCCCGCGGAAATCGCTCCCGCCGTCAAGGCCTTCAACAAGCTGCTTGCACGGATGCGCGAGGCCAGCGCCGTGCAGCAGCGATTCCTCGCCAATGCCGCGCACCAGCTGCGCACACCGCTGGCCGGCTTGCAGATGCATCTGGAGCTGCTGTTGCGACGCGACCTGACTCCCGACGTGAGGAGCGAGATCGAGCGCATGCATGTGGCGACGATGCGGGCAAGCCATCTGGCCACGCAATTGCTCGCTCTCGCGCGGGCCGAGGCCAGCGGCGCCAACGGCCGCGATGCCCAGTATTTCGATTTGCGCCAGATCGCCGACGCGGCGGCGCAGGAATGGGTGCCGCGCGCAATCGCGCGCAATATCGACCTCGGCTTCGTCCTGGAAAGCGCGATTGTTGCGGGCAATCCGCTGCTGTTGGCCGAGCTGTTGAACAACCTGGTCGACAACGCGCTGCGCTATACACCGCCCGGCGGCGCGGTGACGGTTCGCTCAGGCCTTGATGACCGGGGCCGCCCCTACCTGAGCGTCGAGGATAACGGTGTCGGCATTCCCGAAGATGCGCGCAGCAAGGTATTGGAGCGCTTTTACCGGATCGAAGGAACGCCGGGAGACGGGTCGGGGCTCGGGCTCGCGATCGTCAAGGAGGTCGTCGATCGCCACAATGGCGTGCTGAGCGTCCAACCCGGCGCGACATCGGGAACGAGAATCGTCGCGACATTCGCCGCCCCGACGGCCTCGCCCGAGCGCAGCGCCGCGCCCAGGCGCCATGCCGCGGCGGCCGACGTCGGCCCCGACGCCGCGGCATTGCATCCGTAGATCGCCGATCAGGCCGGTCGGCCGTAGCGTTCTCTCAGCACCTTCTTTTCGACCTTGCCCATCGCGTTGCGCGGCAGCTCGCCAACGACGTGTACGCGCTTGGGCACCTTGAACGCCGCCATTTCCTGTTTCAGCGCAGCGACGATGTCCGCTTCGCGCAGGACGTGGCCCGGCTTGGCGACGACGACTGCGGTGACCGCCTCGCCGAAATCCGGATCGGCGACGCCGATCACCGCCGACTCCGCGACTCCCGGCAACGCGTCGATCCTTTCCTCGATCTCCTTCGGATAGACGTTGAGGCCGCCGGTGATGATCAGATCCTTGGCCCGACCCACGATGCGCAGGTAGCGGTCGGCGGCCATTTCCCCGACGTCACCGGTCCGGAAATAGCCGTCGTCGGTGAAATCCTCGTGCGTGCGATCCGGCATTCGCCAGTAGCCGGAAAACACGTTCGGCCCCTTGACCTCGATAGCGCCGACTGCGCCCGGCGCGCAAATGGCGCCGTCGGACGCGGTAACGCGCACGCTGATGCCGGGCAGCGCCAGGCCGACGCTGCCGCAGCGCCGCTCGCCATCGAGCGGATTGGAGGTATTCATGCCCGTTTCGGTCATGCCGTAGCGCTCGACGATCGCCTGTCCGGTGCGCGCGGCGAACTCGTTGAACGTTTCCGGCAACAGCGGGGCCGAGCCGGAGATGAACACGCGGATCGTGCTGCAGGCCTCGGCGCCGAACGCGGGATCGGCCAGCAGACGCGAGTAATAGGTCGGGACGCCCATCATCACCGTCGCGTGCGGCAAAAGCCTCGCCACTTCTGCGGCGTCGAATTTCGGCAGCCACAGCATCCGCCCGGCCGACAGCAGCACGCAGTGGCAGGCGACGAACAGGCCGTGCACATGGAACAGCGGCAAGGCGTGCAGCAGCACGTCGCCGCGAGTAAAGGCCCAGTGCTCGACCAGCGCCAGCGCGTTGGTGGCCAGATTGCGGTGCGTCAGCATCGCGCCTTTCGAGCGGCCGGTCGTCCCCGAGGTGTAGAGCAGCGCCGCGAGATCGCCCGGTGCCGAGACGACGGTGTCGAACTCCGGCGGCTGGTCGCGAGCGACCTCGAGCAGGCTGCCCTCGTCGCCGGCAAGGGTCAGCACTGTCGCGTCGGTGCGCAGCGCGGCGATGTCGGCCGCGTCGGCGGGAGCGCAGACGATGACGCGCGGCTCGGCATCGCCGAAGAAATACGCGAGCTCGGCCTTGCGATATCCGGTATTCAGCGGCAGGTACACCAGGCCCGCGCGCAGGCACGCCAGATACAGGGCCAGCTGCTGCCAGCATTTGTCCGTCTGGACGGCAACGCGATCGCCAGGCGCGCAGCCGGCGGCCCGTAGTGCGTGGGCGATGCGCGCCGAGACGGCGTCGAGGTCGTCGTAGTGAATGACCGGACCGCCCGGAATCAGCACGCAGGGCTGCTCGAGATGCTCGGCAAAATGGCTGCGCAGCAGCGCGTAGAGATTGGCGTTCATCAGCGGGCGTTTCTTCGCAAAGCCCCGCGCCGGCGAAAGCTCGCGGCGCAATGGCGAAGCGGGGCGTTCCGGCGCGGCTATTCGACCGGCCGCTGCTCCGACAGCTTGTCCGGCTTGGCCGGAACGATGGTCTTCAAGATCCTGGCGAGCAGCGGCCAGAACAGCATGATTACCGCCAGCGTGGTGATGCTGCCCACCAGCCAGTTCGACCACATGATCGTCATGTCGCCCTGCGACATCAGCATCGCCTGGCGAAACGCGTTTTCGGCGTTGTTGCCGAGGACCAGGGCCAGCACCATCGGCGCCAGCGGATAGTTGAGCTTCTTGAACAGGTATCCGATGACCCCGAACCCGAGCATGAACCAGATGTCCTGCATCGCGTTATTGACGGTGTACGCGCCGATCGCGCAGATGGCGACGATGACCGGAGCGATGATCGAGAACGGAATCCGCAGGATGCCGGCGAACAGCGGCACGAGGCTCAGCACGACGATCAGGCCGGCGACGTTGCCGAGGTACATGCTGGCGATCAATCCCCAGACGAAGTCGGGCTTTTCTGCGAACAACAGCGGTCCGGGCTGCAGGCCCCAGATCAACAGTCCTCCGAGCAGGACCGCAGCGGTGGGCGAGCCTGGGATCCCCAGCGTGATCATCGGCAGCAGCGCGCTGGTTCCGGCGGCATGCGCCGCGGTCTCCGGCGCGACGACGCCTTCGACCACGCCGGTGCCGAACTTGTCTCCGTCCTTCGACATCTTCTTGGCCACGCCATAGCTCATGAACGACGCCGGTGTCGCGCCGCCCGGGGTGATGCCCATCCAGCAGCCGATTGCCGTGCTGCGTATGAACGTCATCCAGTATTTCGGCAGCTGCTTCCACGTCTCGAAAACGACCTTCGGATTGATCTTGGCGGGCACGCCGTGAAACGCCAGGCCTTCCTCCATCGACAGCAGAATCTCCCCGATGCCGAACAGCCCGATCACCGCAATGAGGAAATCGAAGCCCTTCATCAAGCTGGGAAGGCCGAATGTCAGCCGCAGCTGTCCGGTCACGATGTCGATGCCGACCGCCGAGAGCGCAAATCCGAGCATCATCGAAACGATGATCTTCCAGGGCGATCCTTTGCCCATGCCGACGAAGCTGCAGAAGGTCAACAGATAGACCGAGAAAAATTCCGGCGGTCCGAATTGCAGCGCGAAACGCGCGATCACCGGCGCGAGAAACGTGATCAGCAACACCGCGACGAACGCGCCGACGAACGACGAGGTGAACGATGCGGTCAGCGCCTCGCCGGCGCGTCCTTTCTGCGCCAATGGATAGCCGTCGAAAGTGGTTGCGACCGACCAGGGCTCGCCGGGAATATTGAACAGGATCGAGGCGATCGCGCCGCCGAACAGGGCGCCCCAGTAAATGCACGACAGCATGATGATGGCCGACGTCGGCGGCATCGTAAACGTCAGCGGCAGCAGGATCGCGATGCCGTTGGCGGCGCCCAGGCCGGGCAGCACACCGATGATCACACCCAGGACGATCCCGAGGAACATCAGGCCGACGTTGAACGGCGTGAGCACCACGGCGAATCCGTGAAACAGGAGATTCAGGTCAGCCACCCAGTGCTCCCGAGTTGATTGACTGCGCCCGCGGGCGCTGCCACGCTGCTCGCATGCGTCGAACCGGCTAGAAGCCGGTCCAGCCCGTCAGATTCCAGTATCCCTTGAACAGCGGAACCTGGAACCACACTTCGAACATGAAGAAAAAAAGCACGCTGATCGCAACGGCCAGCGGCACGCTTTTTTTCCACGGATAGTCGCCCAGCAGGTTCATGAACAGCGCGATGTAGATCGCCGACGCGACGTAGATGCCTATCAGCTGGATGCCGAGAACGAACAGGCCCGCGGGGATCAGGACCTTCAGGACCTGCTTCAGCTGTCCTCGCTCGACGAAGCTTTCCCGTCCGGCGGCGCTCTTGCTGAGGATCGCCTGCAGCAGCGTGGCGGCGCTCGCGATGCAGATGAACAGGCTCACGTAGAACGGGAAAAAGCCCGACTGCGGCCCGTCAGCGCCCCAGCGAAACCCGAGCTTGTAGCTGCTGTACAGGAACGTCGCCCCGAATGCGAGCAGGATCGCCGCGATCGCGATCTCCATCGTCCGCATCGAGACGATTGAGCGGCCGTCGTCGTGACCGCCAGTGCCGTGCTTTGCCATCCTCGGTGCCCCGCGGCGTTAGATGTCGAACGCGAGAGGGCTACGGCCGCTCTGATGCGATCGGAAAACGGATTCGCCCAACGCGAAGCCGGTCCGTCGTTCGCAGCAGAGCGACCTTGCGCCCTTGTGCGGCGATCCTATTGCTTGGCCAGGAAGCCGGCCTTCTCCATCAGGCCTTTGTGCATCGTTTCGGCCTGTTCCACCCACTTGGTGTACTCCGGACCGCTCATGAACGACTGGTTGAACGCGGCCTGCTCGCTGAACGCCTTCCAGTCGGGCGTCGCCCGAACCTTCTTGAACAAGTCGACGTAGAAGTCGACCTGATCCTTGCTGACGCCGGCCGGCATGAAAATGCCGCGCAGCATCGTGTACTCGACCGGGAGGCCGGATTCCTTGCAGGTCGGGATGTCATTCCACGACATGTCGGCGGTGACTTTTTCCTTGTACGGCATCCGCTGCGCATCGAACACGCAGAGCGGACGCAGCTTGCCGGCGCGCCACTGGGCCACCGCCTCGATCGGATTGTTGACCGACGAATCGATATGGCCGCCGACCAGCTGCACGGCGACGTCGCCGCCGCCCTTCAAAGGAATGTAGATGAACTTGACGCCGGGATTGGCCTGCTCGATCTGCGCCGTGATGATCTGGTCTTCCTGCTTCGATCCGGTGCCACCCATCTTGAACTTGTTGGGCGCCGCCTTGACTGCGTCGATGTACTGCTTGGCCGTCTTGTACGGCGTATCGGCATTGACCCACAGGACGAATTCGTCGAGCGCAAGCATTGCGACCGGCGTCAGATCGCGCCAGCTGAACGGCACGCCGGTCGCCAACGGCGTCGTGAACAGATTGGACAGCGTGATGACGATCTTTTCCGGATCGCCCTTGCTGTCCTTGACGTCGAGGAAGCCCTGCGCGCCGGCGCCGCCCGATTCGTTGACGACGATGAACGGCTGCTTCATCAGCTGGTGCTTGCTTGCCACCCCCTGAATGAAGCGTGCCATCTGGTCGGCACCGCCGCCGGTTCCGGCTGGCACGATGAACTGGACAGGCTTGGCAGGTTCCCACGCGGCTGCCGAAAACGGGACGGCTGCCGCGACGGCACCGGCGACCAACGCGTACAGCGCCGTCCGCAACGTCGAGAGTTGATGAATCTTCATGTCACCTCCTAAAGTGGCTGTGGTTCCCTGACAACCTGCCCGCTGTCGGCGAGCTTCTTGTAATGATCCTGCCAAACCGTTGCAAATGGATCCACGCAACGACTTACGATCTATTTCACCAGCACGACCGGAACGTTGACCGCCTGCACGACCTTGGCCGTGACCGAGCCGAGCAGCATGCCCGCCATGGGACCGAGTCCGCGGGTGCCCATCGCGATCTGCTGTGCCGCGAGCTTCTTGACGTACTTTGCCACGGTTTCACCGACCTCGCCTACACCGATATGCAAGGCATGCGGAACGCCCGCCTTGTCGAGCAGCTTGCGTGCCGGCGCCAGCGCGGCCATACCTTCGTCGTGATAGTAGGCATCCAGATCGCCGCGGCGCACGTGGCGCGCCACGATTCCCGGCGCGACCGGCAACTGTACGTTCAACAGATGGATGTCGGGCATGTCCTTGCAGGCAGCTGACATTGCGATGACGTAACGCACGGCGCGGCTCGAGGATTTCGAACCGTCGACCAGTGCCAGGATCTTCAGCATTGGGCCGTCTCCGGCGCGTCCGCGATCAGTGCGAGCGGCTCTGCCGCACGCCCGCGGCCAGGTCGATCGGCTTGCGCTCCGCCCGCGCCGTGCGCGCGGCCAGCAGTTTGCCGATCGTGACGACGACCAGCGCGCCGACGATCTGGCTCCAGCTTATCTCTCCCACCAGCGGCAGCGTGAACTGGAGCCAGGGCAGGTGCGCAGCGATCCAGCCGACCAGTACCGGATCACTGTCCAGCATGTCGCCGGCGACCCAGCCCAGCAACGCCGCGCCAAGGGTAATGATGATCGGAAACCTGCCGATGAGCTTCATGACGATCGTGCTGCCGAAAACGACCACCGGAACGCTGATCCCGAGTCCGAGCATCAGCAGTACGAGGTCGCCCTTGGCCGTCGCGGCGACGCCGATGACGTTGTCGGTGCTCATGATCAGGTCGGCGATCAGGATCGTGCGCATCGCCGACCACGCGGTCTTGCCGCTTTTGACACCGTCTTCCTCCTGGTCTCCGGGAAGCAGCAGTTGCACCGCGATCCAGAACAGCAACAGACTGCCGACCAGTCGCAGGTAGGGCAGTTCGAAAATTTCGGCCGCGACGATCGTCAGCACCACCAGAATCACGGTCGCCGCGACGCTGCCCCAGATGATCGCCTGCTTCTGCTGCCGCGGCGGCAGCGATCGCGCGGCCAGCGCGATCACGACCGCGTTGTCCCCCGACAGGACGATATTGACCATGATGATTTCGCCGAGCGCGACCCAGAAGGCGGGGCTGGCCAGATGATGGATCATGCGGGCCTCGGCGGCGAACCTGGCGAAGTGCTGTCGTCCAAGCCGGCCCTCAGATCAGACCGGCGCCGCGTGCCCACTGGTACTTGGCGCCGAGCACCATCACCGGCGTCTCGGTCGTGTACGGATACGCGGGGATGCCGTGATCGAACAGGAACTCCGCGGCTTCTTCGACCTGGACGTCGCCGGCAAGCGACGCGACCACCGGCTTATGTATGCCCTTGGCGCGCATTTCGTCGATGACTTCGACCATCTTGTTGGCGAACACCATCGGCGGCGTCACGATCGTGTGCCAGTAGCCGAGGATAAGCGCATGGATGCGCGGGTCCTCGAGGCCCAGACGCACCGTGTTCTGGTACGTCTTCGGCGGCTCGCCGCCGGTGATGTCGACCGGGTTCCCGGCCGCGCCGAACGGGGGAATGAACTTGCGGAACGCCGCATCCAGATCGGGCGGCATCGCCATCAGGTTGAGGCCGTTGAGCACGCAGGCGTCGGACAGCAGGACACCCGAGCCGCCGGCGCCGGTGATGATCAGCACATTCTCGCCCTTCGGGGTCGGCAGCTTGGGGATCGCGCGCGCCATCTCCAGCATGTCGCGCAGCGCCTTGGCGCGGATGACGCCCGACTGCTTCAATACGTCTTCGTAGATCTTGTCGTTGCCGGCGAGCGCACCGGTGTGCGAGCTCGCGGCGCGCGCGCCCATGCTCGTGCGGCCCGCCTTGAGGACGACGACCGGCTTCTTTTTCGATACCCGCTTGGCGACCTCGGCGAACGCGCGGCCGTCCTTCAGGTCCTCGCAATGCTGGACGATGATGTGGGTGTTGTCGTCCTGCTCGAAAAACGTCAGCAGATCGTCCTCGTCGATGTCCGACTTGTTCCCGAGTCCGACGATCGCCGAGACGCCCATCTTCGCCGAGCGGGAAAAGCCGATGATCGCCATCCCGATGCCGCCCGACTGCGACGACAGCGCCGCGTGGCCCTTGACGTCGTACGCCGTGCAGAACGTCGCGCAGAGGTTGCTCCACGTGTAATAGAAACCGTAGATGTTCGGCCCCATCAGCCGCACGTTGTACGTGCGGCCGATCTCGACGATCTCTTCCTGACCCTCGACGTTGCCCGTTTCGGCGAAACCCGACGGGATGAGGACAGCACCGGGGATCTTCTTCTCGCCGCACTC
>DATNAR010000191.1:0-8262 GCA_035607385.1 Casimicrobiaceae bacterium | reverse complement strand
GGCGGAGGGCGCGTCATACGCGGCTGGGATGAAGGCGTGGCCGGCATGAAAGTCGGCGGACAGCGCACGCTGATCATCCCGCCGGACATGGGGTACGGCAGCCGCGGCGCCGGCGGGGTGATTCCGCCCGGGGCGACGCTGGTGTTCGACGTCGAACTGCTGGACGTCAAGCGCTGATGCTCCCTCGCGACGCGGCGCCGCCGGTCGTGCAACGGCTCGCCTATCGCCCGCCTTCGCATCTCGTCGACGACGTAGAGCTTCGCTTTGAGCTCGATCCCGCGGTCACGCGGGTGTCGGCGCGCTTCGCCTACCGCAGAAATCCGGCGGCCGAGCGCGACGCCGCGCTGGTGCTTTGCGGCGAGCAGCTGCGGCTGCTCGAGGTCAGCCTCGACGGCCGGCCGCTGGCCACCGACGCTTACGCGCTTTCGTCGGCCGGCATCATCTTTCGGACGCTTCCCGACACCGGTGTACTGCACATTGTCTCGACATGCGAGCCGGCGGAAAATCGCGCGCTCGAGGGCTTGTACCTGTCGTCAGGCGTGTTTTGCACGCAGTGCGAGCCCGAAGGATTTCGCCGCATCGCTTACTTCCCCGACCGGCCGGACGTTCTGGCGCGATACACGGTGACGATCGTCGCCGATAGCAAGCGCTATCCGGTGCTGCTTTCCAACGGCAATCTGGTCGAACGCGGCCCCGTCGCCGGCGACGCCGGCCGGCACTACGCGATCTGGCACGATCCGTATCCGAAGCCCTCGTACTTGTTCGCGCTGGTCGCCGGCGACCTGGCTTCGCTCGACGACGGGTTCGTCACCGCGTCGGGACGCAAGGTCGCGCTGCGGATTTTCTCGACGCCGGCCAACCTGGCCAAATGCCATCACGCGATGGCGGCATTGAAGCGCGCGATGCGATGGGACGAGGAGCGCTACGGCCGCGAATACGATCTCGACACCTTCATGATCTTCTGCGCCGATGACTTCAACATGGGGGCGATGGAGAACAAGGGCCTCAACATCTTCAACAGCAAGCTGCTGCTGGCCCATCCGGAAACCGCGACCGATGCCGATTACTCGAACATCGAGGGCGTCATCGCGCACGAATACTTTCACAACTGGACCGGCAACCGCGTCACGTGCCGCGACTGGTTCCAGCTTTCGCTGAAAGAAGGACTGACGGTTTTCCGCGATCAGGAATACTCGAGCGACGTCGGCTCGCGCGCGGTCGAGCGGATCGAAGCGGTCGATTTCCTGCGTGCGCAGCAATTCGCCGAGGACGCGGGCCCGACCGCGCATCCGGTACGCCCCGACACCTATGCCGAGATCAACAACTTCTACACGGCAACCGTCTACGAGAAGGGCGCCGAAGTGATCCGTATGCAGCGCGCGCTGCTCGGGGAGTCGGGTTTCCGTCGCGGCATGGACCTGTACTTCGAACGCCACGACGGCCAGGCGGTCACCTGCGAGGATTTCGTGCAGGCGATGCAGGATTCGTCGGGGATCGATCTCGCCCAGTTCCGGCTCTGGTACAGCCAGGCCGGCACGCCGACGCTCGCCGTGCAGGGCGATTACGACGCCGCGGCGCGCACTTTCGTGCTCGAAGTCGCGCAGTCGTGTCCGCCGACGCCGGGCCAGGCAAGCAAGCGCCCCTTGCATATTCCGCTGGCGGTGGGGCTGGTCGGCGCCGATGGAAACGACTTGCCGCTGCATCTGGCCGGCAATGGCGAGGGACGCGCCACCACCACCGCGGTGCTGCACGTGAGGCAGGCGCGCGAGTCGTTCCGCTTCGTCGATGTGCCCGAGCCGCCGGTGCCGTCGCTGCTGCGCGGCTTCTCGGCGCCGGTCAAGGTGGAATACGACTACAGCGAAGCGGAACTGGTGCTGCTCGCCGCGCACGATTCCGATCCGGTATGCCGCTGGGACGCGGCGCAACGCATCTTTTCGCGGTCGATCCTCGACCAAGCCGCCGGCGGCAGCCAAGGCGCGGCGTTCGTCCTGCGGCCGGCGCTGGTCGAGGTCGTCAGGGCGCTGCTTGCCGACCGCGCGAGCGATCCGGCGCTGCTTGCGCTCGCGCTCAAGCCGCCGCGGCTCAGCATCCTCGCCGATCGGCAGACGCCGATCGATATCGACGCGCTGCACCGCGGGCGGACGGCGACGATGGCGGCGCTGGCGCGCGATCTTGCTGCCGAGTTCGAGGACGCCTTCGCCAGGAACCGCCCTGGCGGTGCGTATTCGGCCGATCCCGCGGAAGTCGCCCGGCGGTCGCTGAAGAACGCCTGCCTCGCCTACCTTACCGCGCGCGACGATGCTGCCTCGCACGCGCTCGCGCTGGCGCAGTTCGACGCCGCCGACAACATGACCGATGCCGTCGCCGCGCTGGCCGCGCTGAACGACGCGTCAGCCGATGCGCGCGACATCGCGATGGGGCGATTCGAAGCGCGATGGCGCGACAATCCGCTGGTCATGGATAAATGGCTGGCGCTGCAGGCGACGTCGTGCCGGCCCGGAACGCTGGAGCGCGTGCGCGGACTGCTGTCACATCCGGCGTACGACCCGCGCAATCCGAACCGCATCCGGTCGCTGGTCGGCGCATTCGCCCAGTCGAACCTGCCGATCTTCCACGCCGCGAACGGCGCCGGTTACGCATTCGTCGCCGACCAGGTGCTTGCGATCGACCGCAGCAATCCGCAGGTCGCCGCACGGCTGGTCGCGGCATTCAACCGCTGGCGGCGATTCGACGCCGGACGCGCGGCACTGCAGCGCGCCGCCCTCGAACGGATCGCCGCCGCGCCGGCGCTATCGACCGACGTCGCGGAAATCGTCGCGCACAACCTGGCCGAGTAGAATCCGGCGGGAAGCCGCTACCAGTACGTCTCGACCGTGTAGTGCCCGGGCTCCCGGCGGCGGTGGCGCTTCATGCCGCGCAATTCGAGCACTCCCTGCGTATCGCGCACCATGTCCGGATTGCCGCACAGCATCGCGTGCGCGTTTTCCGCGGTCAGAGGCAGGCCGGTCCATGCCTCGAGACGACCGTCGCGGATCGCATCCGGTATCCGGCCGGCCAGCGCGCTGCGATCGGTCTCGCGGCTGACGAACGGCGCAAAGGCGAATCGTCCCGCGCGCGCTGTCGCGATCTCGGCGATCACGTCGCGATAGGACAGATCCTGCGCGAAGCGGACCGCGTGCACGAGGACGACGCGCTCGAATTTTTCCCATGGATCGGCGGTACGAAGGATCGACAGGAAGGGGCCGATGCCGGTGCCGGTGGCAAGACACCACAACACGGCCGCCGACGGCACCTCGGGCATGCTGAAAAACCCGTTCGCGCGCTCGAGCAGCCAGAGCGGCGCGCCCGGCTCGAGCGCGGCGAGCCGCGGCGACAGCGGACCCTCGGGCAGCACGTTGAAATAGAATTCGTGCGGCGCGCGGTCGGGCGGATTGACGAACGAGTACGGCCGCCCGAGCATCGGCTCCTTCGAGCCGGGCGGCGCGGGCAAAGCCAGCCGCGCGAACTGGCCGGCGACGAACGTCAGGGCCGGCGCGTCGACCTGCAGCGAGAACAGCCGCTCGGTCCACTGCCGCTTGCCGGTCACCTTGCCTTCGATCCAGTGGCTCATTGCCAGCACACCCTCGCGGTAAGATGCGCATTATGCCAGTCCCGAAGCATGCGCTTGCCGCCGGGCCGCGCGTGTATCTGCGGCGGCCCGGCCCGGGCGACGCCGCGGCATTCATCGCCGGCGCGAGGCTGTCCGACCGGCTGCATCGCGGCTGGGTGCAGGCGCCGACGACCAGGGCGAGCTTCGCCGCGTACCTGCGCCATTTCGCGGGGCCGAAGTCGCGTGATCCGGCGAGCGCGTCGCATATCGGCGTCGTCGTGTGCAAGCGCGACGACGACGCGCTGATCGGGGTGTTCAATTTCAGCGAGATCGTCCGCGGCGCGTTCGAAAGCAGTTATCTCGGCTACTACGCGTTCGCGCCGCACGCCGGGCAAGGCTACATGTCCGAAGGCTTGAACCTGGTGCTTGCGCTGGCGTTCGCCAAGCTCAAGCTGCATCGGGTCGAAGCCAACGTGCAGCCGACCAACCGGCCGTCGGTGTCGCTGGTGCGGCGCGCGGGATTCACGCGCGAGGGCTTTTCTCGCCGCTATGTCAAGATCGCCGGACGCTGGCGCGACCACGAGCGCTGGGCGATGCTGGCCGAAGACTGGCGCCGCCTGCGCCGGACCGGCCGGTGATCGCGCGCGGCAAAACCGTCGCCGTCGCGCTGGCTGCGGCGCTGGTGACGATCGCCTGCGCCACTGCACCCGATCGGCTCGATGCTCCAAAGGTCGTCGTCGGCCTCGAGATCGCGCCTTACGCGGTGCACGAGGAATGCGTGCTGCTGCAGGCCGGCCAGCGCATCGGCTATCTGTTCCGGGCGACGGTCCCGCTGGCATTCAACATTCACTTTCACGACGGCAATGCGGTGATCGAGCCGGTATCGAACGCGGGCACGCAAGGCGAATCCGGCGAGTTCAGTGCCGATCGCGATCAGACCTACTGCCTGATGTGGGAAGCCGGCGCCGGCGGCAGCATGCTCGAGTACCGGGTTGAACGGCTGCGACGCTAGACCCCGGGCTGGTCGGCCCGGGGCGATTTCCTACAGTTCCTTGTAGCTGTAGCAGCGTCCGTTCTCGACGTCGCCGAGCACCAGCCTGTCGACGATCTTCGCCGCAACGACGTCGGGCGGCACCAGCTGCCCCGAGGCGTGAAATTCGCGAAACATCTCGACATTGGCGTATTTCTCTCGAGGCAGGCTGCGCATATAGGCCTGCATGCCGGTGTCGATGATGCCGGGCCGTACCGAGATCGCGCGAAACGCCGGCGCCTTCTGTTCGGCGGCGATCTGCCGCGTCAGCATTTCCAGCCCTGCCTTGGCGATCGAATAGGGACCGCTGCCGCCAAGCGGGCTTTGCGCCGCTCCGGACGAAACATTGATCACCAGCGATGGCACCGCGCCGTTGGAAAACGCGCGGCAAAAAAGATTGGCCAGAGCGAGCGGCGCGACGAGGTTCACCGCCAGCGACTCGGCGAGAGCCGGGACGTCGAGCGTGCCCAGCGCCCCGACCGGTCCCGCGACGGCCGCGTTGTTGATCAGGCAAACCGAGCGCGGACGCGCCGCGGCGATCTCGCCGAACACCGGTGCGAGCGTCGGCTCGAGCGCCGCCACGTCGCCAAGATCGCAGCGTACGAAGCGGTAGTGCTCGCCGGCCAGGCGCTCGGCGCTCGTACGGCCGACGCCGGTCACCGCGAATCCGCGCGCGAGCAGGGCCGCGGCCAGGGATTCGCCCAGGCCGCGCGATACCCCGGTGACGATCGCCACTTTCATCGTGCCCTCCGTGTAGAGGCTGGGTCCGCCATTCAAGGCTCCTGAAGCGTCAGCGGTGCGTGCCGAGCGACAACACGACGATCACCGCGATCAGGATGGCGATACCCAGCAGCGCGAGTTTCACCCAACTCTTCGGATACTCTCCCTGGATCATGCCGGTGACGCCGTTCATGACTGCCTGGAAGCTCCGCGATCCGAAGTGGTAGCTCAGCAGCCAGACCGGCGCGAGTATGTGCTTGAACGTCTGTCCCGAATAGACGGCGCGGACGTCGAGGTTGCGATACGTGTCGCCCGGAATCTGGGCGGCGCACAGACGCCGGAGCTCCTCGTCCATCGCCTCGCGCGCGGCCTTGGCGGCGCCGACCAGATCGATCTGGTAGCGTTCGACGATCCAGCCGGCGACGTACGCCGCATCGTAGGCTTTGAGCTCGCCGGTCGGGAACGGCTCGATGCCGCGCAGCAGCCCAGGATGCACGCCGACCGAGGCGCAGACGAGATCGTCGTCGAAAACGTGCTGCAGGCGCCCGGCGGCCGGCTCCCAGCGTATCTGGCGCACCTGGCGCGTCTGCGTGCGGCCGCTGCCGTCGGCGTAGGTTTCGGTCGTGTAGTAATAATGGCCGGCTTCGGCGGTCCATGAAGCGTCGGCTTTGGCGTCGAACGTCCAGTACGGCAGATAGACGCCCTTGACGGTGTCGGTCAACGCAGCGCGCTTGAGTTTGTTCGGCGCAAGCCACAGCCTGCCGTACCAGGCCCGGATCCCGTCGCGCGCCTTGTCCTCGCCGATCGTGAATGGCAGCACGCTCTCCGGGCGAAATGCATCCTTGACCTCGGCGTACGGGACAAGCTCTGCCGAGCCGCAGAATTCGCAGCGCTGTGCCTGGCGGCTCGCATCCATTACCGATATCGCCTGGCAGCTGCGGCACTTGACGTATCGCTTTTCGATTTGCCAGCCGCGTTTGTCGTCGCCGATGCCGCGCAGCGCCGCGACCAGATCGTGCTCGACGATGGCCCCGGTGGCGTCGATCGTGGCCGGCGAGGTCGTTCCGCAAAACGGGCACACCAGCGTCTGCCGCGCCGGATTCCAGACGGCCTCGGCGCCGCAGGCCGGACAGGCGAATTTCTGCCGCGCGACCTCGTGCCGCGCCTCGTCGGGAGCGCCGGACGGCGAAGCGTCAGCCATCGCCAGGCGCACGGACCGACAGGCCCTCGACGATCCCGGCGCGCGGCGGACGCGCGAACCCGGCGCCCTTGAACGACTGATGAACCGATCCGGCCGCCCACCGCGCCAGCAGCACGCCGGTCACTGGATCAGATAACCGATCACGCGCCACGCTCCGTCGGGCTCGTGCTCCAGTGTCACCGTCTCGCGCGAATTCAGTTTTTTCGCGAACGTGGTGCGAAAGAGGACGATCGCGTATTCGCCGTCGGGTGCGCCTGGAATGCTCTTGTGGAATTGCGTGCCGATCTGTGCCCGTTGCGAAAGCGCTCCCAGCGGCGCTCTCGCCGCCTTCAGCGATTCCGCCCAGCGCTCGACGGTGATCGCGTCGCGGAACTGCTTGCCGGCGTTCTTCCAGCTCTGAGCGGCATCGCCGCGGTCGGTGTCGGCCAGCCAAGTCCGCGCTATCTCCTGCACCAGGCTCGCGCGCGGGTCCTGCGCCGCGAGCGGGCCGGCGCACAAAAGGCCTATGCCTAGCACCAACAGCGCGCGCAGGGCGCGAAAATCGCATCGGGTCGCTGCCACGGAGACCTCGCCTGGTGTTCAGTAGGGATTACGAATGCAGGAACTGATCGACCGCCGCGCGCGTGACGCGCCATTGCGTGCCGATCTGCTTGCCCTTCAGGTCGCCCTTCTGCAGGCTCGACATCACATCGGATTCGGCGACGCCGAGCATTTGCGCGACTTGCGCCGGCGTCAGCAATTGCGGCTCCTGGGCGGCAGCCGCCGTGCCACCTCCCGCAGTCGGCGCGGAGACGGCCGGCGTGGCCTGCGGCCCCATGATGCCGCCCGACTGATTCATCATCTGCTGCGCCATCGCCATGCCGACCGCCATTTCGGCCGCCATGCCGCCCGGCCCGCCGTTGCCCTTCTCGAGTCCCTGTGCCATCTGGAACTTGACGTAGTCGTTCAAGCTGCCGACCGCGGCCATGCTCGACCGCTTGTCGATCGCCTGCTCGACCTCGGGCGGCACCGAAACGTTCTCGACGATGAAGCTCGTGATCTCGAGGCCGTATTTGGCGGTGGTTTGCGGATTGATCAGCGGAAGCAGCGCGTTGCCGAGCTCGCCGTAGCGCGCCGCGACGTCGAGGGCGGGAATCTTCGACTGCGCGAGCGCCTCCGAAAAGACGCTGACGATGCGCGAGCGCATCGTGTCATTGAACTCGTCGAGACGAAAATGATCGTCGGTGCCGGCGACTTCCTTCAGGAAAAGCTTCGGATCGGTGATGTGAAAATCGTAGATGCCGAACGCCCGCAGTCGCACGATGCCGAAATCCTGGTCGCGCATCATCACCGGGTTGGCCGTGCCCCATTTGTTGCCGGTAAAAAGGCGCGTGACGACATAATAGACGTCGGCCTTGAACGGCGATTCGAACCCGTACTTCCATCCTTTGAGATCGCTCAGCACCGGGATGTTGTCGGTGGTCAGCGCATACTTGCCCGGCCCGAATGTATCGCCGAACTGGCCCAGATAGATGAATTGAGCGATCTGCGACTCGCGCACGATCAGCTGGGCGCCGCGCTTGATTTCCTTGTCCTCGTCCGGGAAGCGGTACGACAGCGTGTCGCGCGAATCGTCGCTCCATTCGATGATGTCGATGAATTGTTTCTTGATGAAATCCATCAGCGCCATGTCGTCTCCCTCGCTACGCCTTGTCGCCTTCGCTACGGCTTGGGCGCCGGCGG
>DATNAR010000190.1:0-14861 GCA_035607385.1 Casimicrobiaceae bacterium | reverse complement strand
CAGTGGCGCCGATCGCGATCGTTGCTGGTGGCGTGAACACTGCTCCATTCGTCGGCGAGGTAATAGCGACGGAGGGCGCGGGCTCCACAGTCACGACGACAGGAGCCGATGTGGCGGTGACGCTTCGCTCGTCATAGGCGACAGCCGTTAACGTGTAAACGCCGGACGGGGTCGCTGTCCACGTCACGTTGTAGGGACCCTGGCCGATTGACGTACCGAGCAATACCGGTCCACCGGTGGTCTGCCCGTAGAACTCCACCTTGGTGATGGCGCAGGCGCCGGCCGGACTTGCTGCAGACGCTTGCAGAGAGACCGAGCTCCCTGTGCCGACGACCGTGCCTCCAACTGGCGCGGTGATCGCGGTTACGGGTATCCCGCACACGCGGACCTGAACCGGCGCCGATGTGCCGGACATGCCGAGAGTGGACTTTGCCCGCGCGGTGAGCGAGTAGATGCCCGCAGGTACGCTGCTCCAGGCGACGTTATACGGCGCGCTCGTGGCGCTACCGATCAGCGTAACCCCCTGAAAATAGTCGACCCGCTGGATGGGAACGGCGGGGGCTGACGCCGAAGCCGTCAGGGAAATCGTGGCCGGCGCCGCGTAGACGCTGTTGGCCGGCGGCGCCGTAAGCGTGACCTTCGGCGTGCCCAGAACGATCAGATCGTCGTCGTCATCGCCAAGGTCGGCAGCGATGACGGGCGTCGCGAGTAGAAGCGATGCGAAGCTGACGGCGAGCAAGCGTCGCAGCATCGCAGTGGTGAAGTTCCTGCCGAAGGCAGTACTTCGCGCACGGGAGTAGTGACCCCGTCCGGCTGGCTGCAGGAAGGTTTTCAAGAAAGCGCTAACCGCGAGGGTGCGCGGAGCCGCTACTTGGGACTGAAATAGTAAGTGCCGGAGTTGGGAGCCACCCAGCCGAACAATGCTCCCGGCGGACCGTCCCCCATTAGGTAGACCAATCCCCTGAATATTTGGTTGGAGCCGCCATTGATATAGCTAGCTAGCGACCCCCCAGACTTTACCCCTTGAGCGGGAACGGTAAAGGTCGGCGTCAAACCAAAGCCAACCAAATAGAGCCGAGCCGTGATGCTCGTATTTGTCTGGTTGTAGACGTTATACTGCGAGTCAGCGTAAAGAGTTCCATTGCTGTACTGGACGAAGTAAGTTTCCGCGACTTGCGTTGTCTCGACGACGCGTAAGCGCACAAAGCCGCTATCCCCACTCGATGCCACGATCGGAACGTTGACTTTGATCAGGCGGACAAAAGTCGACCCGAATGCGGTGGGCGATATGTAACAAACGCGCGACCCCTTGTTTTGGGGAGGCTCGGACGCACCGTCCGTGTTTGTCAGATAGACCGTCGTGCCCGAACTGTCCGAATACAACGTGAGGTTGGGGTCTAGAGGCAGGTACGTGGCCGTACCTAGCGCCGCTTCGACGCAATAGGAGCGTGTCCCCACTTCCTTAAAAGCAAACCAACGGTTCTGGCTGCTTTCATCAATGCCATGGGTGACCCAGCCTTGCCCGACCTCGTAACTGACAGCGCCGGCGGCGGTGGTGTTGGGCGTGCCCCCTTGTGACGTAGCGGCGATGGCGGCAAACGCCATCGCTCCAAACAGCTTCGCCTTCATGTTTTCCCCTTCGGCGAAATGGTGGCACAGGCGCCAGCGCAGCTGCTCTGCGCTGTCGATCCCTTGTTCGCGCGGCACTAGCGCCCGTTATCGGCCGATGATGATGGGTGTCGCCATTCCAGCGACAGTCGAACCCGTGCGGCCCGGATCTTCCCGCCGAAAGATTCAATCACGGTTCTTAGTAAGTCACAACTGTAATTTCCGACAGTAGCAGGGCCTATGCTTGATCAGAGCATCGCTGCGGCATCCGTTTGCTGAAGTCAATTGGGTCAATAACCCGACCAACGCGGTCGTTGCCTATCCCCAGGTCGATTCCAACCTCGGCGACAAATGCCCACATGGCACCTAGCGCCGCAATGTCGTCCACAACGGATTCATGAATGGGTTGCGTCTAATTCAGTCGACGTACGCCAGACGATTGACATGAATTTGGCAAGCGATACCACCCATCCCGCGTGGGATAACTGCCGCATGTTCCATGATACAAAGCTGCCGTTGATACATCGCGTTGCTACCCGAAGGGTTGAAATTGCTCAGGCGCTTAACCTGGAGGATGAAAGCGAGGTCGCCGCAGCCATAGAAGATATCAGTCACACGCGCGAAGCACAGCAGCAGCTCGGGCACAAGAGCGTGAAAACGACGGAGATTTACCTGCGCACCCGGGCCGGCGAGAACGTCACGCCGACCAAATAATCTGTCGTACCGCAAATTTGATCAGCAGCCCGTGTCAGATCCCGTTGCCCTTGACCGGCCGAGATCGACCAACTGCGGTCCTACGACCGCATCGCGTAAAGCAGCCGGTCAGCGGCTCTATCAACCCACTGCGGTCGTTGGCGCGGTTCGGCCCGAACGGCAGCGTCGTGCCACTGGGAGACATCCCGCCTAACTCAATTCCTGATCGGCAGCACCATCAATCCGGAATACTCAATGCGATAACCGAAAGCCGGCTTGATGGCGTCGCCATGATTCACTTCGAAGGCCGTCGCGCGCCCGCGCCCCCGACTAGGGCGAGGGGCGCCGACGGATCAGTGGGCGGGGCCGTACAGGTCGAGGCTGTTGAGCAGGTCGTTGGCGTGAGCGTCGCGCTCCCCCAGCGGCGCCAAGCCGTAACGGGTCTCGATCATCTTCAAGATCGAGGTGGTGTCGTAGAACGTGTGATCCACGAAGCCGCGTCGGGCGTACCGTGAAATAATGATGGTCGGCACGCGCAGTCCGGGCCCCCACCGATCCACGACCGGAGGCGGCACATGATCCCAGAAGCCACCATTCTCGTCATAGGTCACAACGATCACCGTGCTCGACCACAACCGGCTTCGTTCGATCTTCGAGATGATGTTGGCGACGTGTTGGTCGCCCGACTCGACGTCGGCGTAGCCGGGATGCTGGGTCTCGGGACCAATCGGCTTGTAGAACGCCACAGCCGGCAGGCTATTGCTCTCGATCGCCTTGATTAGGTCGGCCTCATCCTTCAGGTGTTCGCGCTTGGCCTCGGTGCCGTCCGCGTACTGCTTGAAGTAAGCAAAGGGTTGGTGAGGGAACTGGAATAACGGGTCCGCGTTGCCAGCCAGGGCATCGTTCCAGCCACCGGAGTACCAGGCCCAGGAAATGCCCTTTTCCGTGAGGCGATCCCCGATGGTCGGCATGGTCTCAGGGGGCATCAGCAGATTGGCATCTTTCACAGTAGAGGGATGGGGCGCATTCACTGTGAAGACCGTGAACACGACCCAGCCGTCCGGCGTGACCGCGCCGTCCTTGACCAGGTTCCCCTTCTCATCCAACACCGCTCGAATGGCCGGCGGCGCGTTATCGAAGCGCGGAGTGCAAGCACAGATCAGCCAAAAGTGGTTCAGCAGTGAGCCTCCGAACGCTGCGTGGAAAAAGTTATCAGCTAGCGTGTAGCGCTCGGCATAGCGGTACAGGGCCGTTTGGCTGCTGTCGTAGTAGCCCATGGTTAGCCCCGAGCCGGAAACGGCGACAAAGCGGTCCATCTTTCCGCCATGGATCTGCTGTTGCTGCCTATAGTAGCTGCGCACTAAGTCATCCGCATGCTTCTCGTAGATCGGCACGTAACGGTCTATAAGAAACGGCGCGTTGGGTAGGTTCGCGGGAAAGCGCTTGTCGGGCTCAGGGGGCTTGGCATCGTTCATTACCGGCGGGAACGTTGCGTAAATCTGGCCTTGGGTGTCGGTTTGCGTTGCCGTCTTGCCGGCGTCCTGCAGTCCGTTGGCCCCGGGGAAATGGCCATACAGGTTATCGAAGCTACGGTTCTCCAGGTAGATGATCACAATGTGCTCGATCCGCTCCGGTCCCCGAGTCTGCGGGCCTGCCGCCCACGCCCATTGGTTTACGGCGGCCAGCAAAGTAAGACCCAGCATCGGACCAATGAGGTGCCATCGCTTTCCTATTTTCGATTTCATCCGGGTCCCTCGCAGGAGCACTCGTCTGCGGGGGCACGCTGGGCAGCGGCAGCGATCGATGCGCCCGAATTGACAGACGTTTGCGGATGATATAAACGGGTGCAAACTGGTGTCCAATGCATAATTCTCCTGACTGTTTATGCAGATCGGAGCTAAGCAACGAGCATGGACCTGAGGCGCCTGCGAACATTCGTCGCCGTGGTCGAGCTGGGAACGGTCTCGAAGGCGGCACTACATCTGCATATCAGCCAGTCAGCCCTGTCGCGGCAAATCAGCGATCTCGAACAGGAGCTCCGCGTCAGGCTCTTTGATCGCGTGGGGCGCCGTCTCGTCCTGACAGCCATCGGCGAGGAGTTGCTGGAAGATTGCCGCAGCGTCTTGGGCCACGTCCGTTCGCTGGGCGAGCGGGCAGAGCTGCTCCGTCGCGGAGACAGCGGCGTGTTGAAGGTGGCGGCCTCGCCGCAGATGATCGAGAGTGTTTTGTCGACCTTTCTGCCACGATACGCTGTGCGCTTCCCCAACGTGCAGGTCAGGCTGATCGAGGCCCTTGGGCCGGCCCAGGTGACGCTGCTGGAACGCGGCGAGGTTCACATGGGCATCAGGCACGACCAGGGTGTCGATCCCCGCCTGGCGAGCTTGCCACTACAGCCGGACGAGGTGTTGGCCGCGTGTGCTCCATCGCTCCACTTTGGCGCCGCCGAAACGATTGATATCCGCAGCCTTGCATCCTATCCGTTGCTGCTGCTGGAGGCCGGTTACTCCGTGCGTGTGCAATTCAATGTGGCTTGCCGTCTGGCAAACGTCAAACCCAACATCCTGTTCGAAAGCCGCGCGCCGCACACCTTGCTTGCGCTCGCCGAAGCTAGATACGGTGTGGCAATCATTCCGTCGCTCCTGCGGACGGATCGCTATGAGCTATCCATCCTCCGCGTAGCGCACCGCGGGAAACCGCTTCGGGAAGGTTTGGTCGTCCAGTGGGATAGCCGGCGTCCAATACTTCCCTACGCCGCAAACTTTCGCGAGGCGCTCGCCGAGCACATGCGCGAGGTCTTCTCGATGACGCAGCCATCAAAGGGCAAGAGGGCACTCGCACGGAAGCAAGTTGCTGTCGCAAGAGCACGCGGACAATGAGGTCCTCGGAATGTCTCAAATGGATCACACTCAGCCGTTAGCTAATCAATCGGTCGAAGGCCGCTTCTGGCCGTTCAGAGAAGTCGGGAACGACCGCTTCTCCGTCGCGCGAAGGGCTGCAACGGGGGGTCGAATACGGCCGTTGAATGGAAAGCGTTGCAATTTCATCGGACATTGTTTGTCAGGCCCAATCCCGACCAGGACAAACAATCCGCAGAATTGCGGAACGCGGGCGGTTTTGCGGAACGAAACGCGGGCGCGGAAATCGCCGAAACCCGCATGTAGATTGGCTCCCCGACCAGGGCTCGAACCTGGGACCTGCGGATTAACAGTCCGTCGCTCTACCAGCTGAGCTATCGGGGAAGAGCCTTCTATTATATCGAGCGGCTTCGGGCCGGGTCAATTTAACGTGCAGCCAACGCGATGCGGCGATGACGATTGTCGTCGCCCTCTCGCGACAGCGACTACAACGGGGGATCGCGCGGCGAGCCGGGTCCGGGCGACAGATGCGGCGCGGCCAACCGCAGGTAGTGGACCATCGACCACAGCGTCAGCACCGCGGCGACCCACAGCGCCGCCTTGCCGAGCAGCTTGGTATCGATGCCCGGAATCACGGGCTGGTAGAGCAGCAATGCGATGACCGCAGTGATCTGGGCAACGGTCTTCACTTTGCCGACGAAGGCGACGGCGACGCTCTTCGACTTGCCGATCTGCGCCATCCATTCGCGCAGCGCCGACACGGCGATTTCGCGGCCGATGATGATGATCGCAAGCCAGGGCTCGGCGCGGTCGAGCCACACCAGCATGATCAGCGCCGCGACGACCATCAGCTTATCGGCGACCGGGTCGAGAAAAGCGCCGAATGCCGACACCTGACCCCATCGCCGCGCCAGGTAGCCGTCGGCCCAGTCGGTGATCGCCGCGACCGCGAAGACGGTCATCGCCAGCCAGTTCTTGTGGGCCATCGACAGCATCGAGTCGGGCACGTAATAGACGCCGACGAATACAGGGATCAGGACGATCCGTAGCCACGTCAGCGCGGTGGGAAAATTGAATATCATGGCGGCGGCCGCGTGCTGCGCACGGTGAGCGCATTCTACTCCGGCCGCGACGGACCCAGACCGGACCGTGCGCGGGGGTATCGTCCGGACTGGCTCGCGGCTCCGACTTGGCGGCGACGATCCGTCAATGCAGCTCGGCGAATATGCGCTCGGCGAGCGCGCGGCTGATACCGGCCACGCGCGCCAGGTCATCGACGCCCGCTGCCTGGACGCCCTTCAAGCCGCCGAAGTGCGCGAGCAGCGCCTGCCGCTTGCGCGCCCCGATGCCGGCGATCTCCTCCAGCGTCGATGTGGTCCTCGCCTTGCCGCGGCGCGCCCGGTGCCCCTGTATCGCGAAGCGATGCGCCTCGTCGCGGATTTGCTGCAACAGGTGCAAACCCTGGTGATCGGCCGGCAGTTGCAGCGTCTTGTTGCCATTGGGAAAGACGATTTCCTCGAGGCCGGGCTTGCGCTCGGGCCCCTTGGCAATGCCGATCAGATGCGTCGCATGCAGTCCCTGCTCGGCGAGTACTTCGGCCGCAACGCCGACCTGCCCCTTGCCGCCGTCGATCACCAGCAGGTCGGGCGCCGGGTATTCGCCGGAGACGATCCGCGCCACGCGTCGCGTCAGCGCCTCGCGCATCGCCGCATAATCGTCGCCGCCGACCGGCGGCTTGACGTTGAAGCGGCGGTATTCGCCCGTCTGCATCGCCAATCGATCGAAGATGACGCAGCTCGCGACCGCGGCCTCGCCCATCGTGTGGCTCACGTCGAAGCATTCGATCCGCTGCACCGACGAGGGCAAGCCCAGCGCTTCCTGCAGGGCGGCGAGTCGCTCGTCCTGGGTCGCTTTTTGCGCGAGCCTCTGCCGGATGGCAAGTTCGGCATTCTGCAACGCCATCGTCACCCATACGCGACGCTCGCCGCCGGGGTTGGTGACGAGCTGGACCTTGTGTCCCGATTGCGCCGACAGCACATCGGCGAGCACCGGGTCGTCGCCTCCTCCGGGCGCGACTATCGTCGGGGGCGTCGGCCGCTCCAGATAGTGCTGGACCAGAAACGCCGGAACGATCTCGTCCAGCGTCGCGCCTTCCGCGTGCTGCGGGAAAAACGTCCGGTCGCCGACGTGCCGGCCGCCTCGTATCATCACCAGGTTGACCGCCGTCATTCCGCGCTCGGCCGCGCCGGCGATGACGTCGACATCGCCGGCGGTATGGCTTTCGACGAACTGCCGCGATTGCAGCTGTTGAAGGCGCGTGATCTTGTCGCGCAGTCGCGCCGCCCGCTCGAAGGCGAGAGACGCCGCGGCCGCGTCCATCTGCCGCTGCAGGTCGGCCAGCACCTCGGTCGTCTTGCCCTGCAGGAACAGGGTCGCGTTCTTCACGTCTTCCTGGTAGTCGGCCTCGGAAATCAACCCGACGCAGGGGCCGGTGCAGCGCTGGATCTGGTGCAGCATGCACGGCCGCGAGCGATTGGCGAACACGCTGTTCTCGCAGGTGCGCAGCTGGAACACCTTCTGCAGCACGCCCATGCCTTCGCGCACGGCGCCTGCGCTCGGAAAGGGCCCGAAGTAGCGATGCGGCTTGTCGAGCTTGCCGCGGTGAAAGCGCAGCTGCGGGAACGTTTCGCCGGTCAGGCAGATGAACGGGTAGCTCTTGTCGTCGCGAAAGACGACGTTGTAGCGCGGCTGGTGGGCCTTGATCAGGTTGTTCTCGAGCAGCAGCGCTTCCCCTTCGGAGCGCGTGACCGTCACTTCGACGCGCGCGACCTGGGCGACCATCGCTTCGGTGCGCGGATGGTGCTCGGTTTTCTGGAAATAGTTCGAGACGCGCTTTTTCAGGTCGCGCGCCTTGCCGACGTACAGCGTGTCGCCGGCCGCGTCGACCATGCGGTAGACACCGGCGCGATTGGGCAGCGACTTCAGCAGTTCGCGGGCGTCGAACGCTTCGCTTTTCATGGCGGGCTTATTTTCCTCGGACATCGGCTTCAACTCAATCACGCGGCCGCGTCGGCGCGAAAGCGTGCGATCGACGCGAATACCCGCTCGAACATCGCCCCCGTCAGGCGCCGCGTATTGGTGTTGTAGCGGCTGCAGTGATAGCAGTCGAACAGCCGCGCCGTGCCGCCTTGGCCCCGCGGCAGCGCGTGCTCCGCGCCGTGCGCAAACGGGTAAGCGCGCGATTCCAGACCCAGCGCGCGCAGCGTCGCCTCGTGCGCGATTCGCCCCAGCGCAAGTATCGCGGCGCCGTCGGGCAAGGTGCAAAGCTCTGCCGCGAGGTAACCGTTGCAGTTCCTGATCTCCTCGGGCAGCGGCTTGTTGTTCGGCGGCAGGCATTTGACCGCGTTGGTGATCCGCGCGTCGATCAATTTGAGGCCGTCGTCGGCGCTCAGCGACTGCGCCCGGTTCGCATAGCCGAACTTGTGCAAGGTCGCGTACAGCATGATGCCGGCGTAGTCGCCGGTAAACGGCCTGCCGCTGGCATTGGCCCCGTGCATTCCTGGAGCCAGTCCGACGATGACCAGGCGCGCATTCATGTCGCCGAACGGCGGCACCGGCCGGCAGAAGTAACCTGGATTCTCCACGAGAACCTGATCGAGGAATTGCGCCAGCCTCGGGCAGCGCCGGCAACCGATGTCGTACGCGGCGGCCGGGACCGCGGCATGATCGGATTCGCGGCGGTGCAATCGACTCATGTAGAATGGCGTTGCCCTGCCGCCGGATAATCAGTGCGGATTAATGCCGCAAATTGCCGGAGCGCGCGCCGGAAATGGCGGCGGGCAAGCGCAATTTTAGCACGCGCGCGTGCCCACCGGCTCCGATGCTCCCTCCCGAATCACGGCTCGAAGTGCGTACGCGGCTGCCTGCCAAGCCGAGCGCCAAGCCGCCGCTGCTGTTCGTGCACGGCGGCTACTGCGACGCATGGTGCTGGGAGCCTTATTTTCTGCCCTACTTTGCCGCCCAGGGATACGAAGCGCATGCGCTGAGCCTGCGCGGACACGGGACGAGCGGCGGCCGCGAATCGCTGTTCGTGACCGCTCTCGACGACTATGTTGCCGATGTCGAGCAAATCGCAGCCACCTTGCCGTCGCCGCCCGTGCTGATCGGGCATTCGATGGGCGCCGCGATCATCGAGCGCATGCTGACGACGCGTCCGATTCGCGCCGCGGCGCTGCTGGCGCCGATCCCTCCCGCCGGACTTGCGCCGGTCGCGCAGCGCCTCCTCGCCTGGCAGCCCGAATATCTGGTCAACATGCATCGGCTCGATGCGCCGCATTTGAGCGGCGACGTATTGGCGGCGCTGCGGCCGATGTACTTCAGTGCCAGCGTTCCGCCGAACATTCTGGCCGAGGCAATTTCCCACCTGACGCCGGAATCGCCACGCGCGCTGATGGACCTGACGCTGCGTCTGCACGGCGGCGCGCCCGTCGCAGCCGCCCGGCTGTTCGTGCTGGGTGCCAACGACGACCGGATCTCGACGCCGGCCGACGTCAAGGCGACGGCGTCGCTGTACGGCGTGCCTGCGCTGGTCCTGCCCGGGCTCGCGCATATGCTGAT
The DNA here is from genome assembly GCA_035607385.1 of Casimicrobiaceae bacterium. GTDB lineage: Bacteria > Pseudomonadota > Gammaproteobacteria > Burkholderiales > Casimicrobiaceae > PALSA-1003. The sequence goes on along the minus strand of DATNAR010000190.1, from coordinate 5,088 downwards.
GCTGGAGCGCGATTGGGAAACCGCGGCGCGGCCGCTGCTGACCTGGCTCAACGGGTCAGGCTGAGCTCGCAACGCGATCGCCTGCGAGGGCGCACGCGCGGTAAAGGCAAATCCGCAGCCTAGCTGTGCGTCGCGGCGAACTCGGCGAATTCGCCGGGCGCCATCGCTTCGCTGAAAAGAAACCCCTGGAAGCAGTGGCAGTCGCGCGCCTCGAGGAACGCAAGCTGCCCGCTGGTGCCGACGCCTTCGGCGACGACCTGCAGATTGAGGCCGCGCGCCAGCGCGATGATCGCCTCGGTGATCGCCGCGTCGCCGGGATCGGTTTCCAGATCGGCGATGAACGAGATGTCGATCTTCAGCGTATCGATCGGGAAGTGCTTCAGATGCGACAGGCTCGAGTAGCCGGTGCCGAAGTCGTCGATCGCGACCGAGAAGCCTTCGTCGCGCAATCGCTGCAGAACCTTGCGAATGGCGTCGAGGTCGTGCAGCAGGCTCGACTCGGTAACCTCGAGCTCGATCCACGACGGTTCACACCCGGCGGTACGCACGATGTCGGAAATCCGCTGCGCCAGGTCGTCGCGATAGAACTGTCGTCCCGAGAGATTGATCGACACCGTCAGCTCGAGCCCAGCCTTGCGCCATGCCGCGCACTGCTCGGCGGCGCTCTTCAGGACCCAGTCGCCGAGGATATGGATCAGCCCCGACTCCTCCGCCAGCGGAATGAAGACTTGCGGCGCGATCTCGCCATGCTCCTCGTCGTGCCAGCGGAGCAGCGCCTCGGCGCCGACGATCGACCGGTCGGCAATGCGCACGATCGGCTGATAATGGAGCCTGAGCGCGCACTCCTTTACTGCGGTGCGCAGCGAGCTCTCCAGCGTATGCTGCTTCAACCGCCGCGCGGCGAGATCGGCATCGAAGAACTGATAGGTGTTGCGTCCCAGCTCCTTCGAGCGGTACATCGCAACGTCCGCGTGCTTGAGCAGGCCCTCGGGGTCGTCGCTGTCGTCCGGATAGATCGAGATACCGATCGAAGAGGTCACGTAGATATCGTGCTCCTCGATCTGGAACGGCTGCGCGATCGCGTCCTGCAGCTTCTGCGCGACGCGGTTCAGCACGGCGGCATCGTCGAAGTCCTCGACGATGACCATGAACTCGTCGCCGCCGAGCCGCGCCAGCAAATCGGTTTCGCGCAACGCCGCCGACAGTGAATGCGTGACCTGCTTCAGGAGCTCGTCGCCGATCCGGTGCCCTAGCGTGTCGTTGACGTTCTTGAACCGGTCCAGATCGATGTAGAGCACGCCGACGTGGCGGCCGTTGCGCTTGGCCTGGGCGATCGCCTGCGCCAGCCGCTCCTGCAGCAGCAGGCGATTGGGCAGTCCGGTCAGTGCATCGCGCGTGGCCAGATATTGGAGCCGCTCCTCCGCCTGGATGCGCGACGACACGTCCTGAACGAACGACAGGATCGACACGATCCGCCCCTGCTCGTCGAGCAGGCACGAGTGGTACCACTCGCACCAGATCGTTTCGCCATCCTTGCGGTAGTTGCGATTGAGTCCGGTCGCGCGCGGCTGCTCGCCGGCCATCAGCTTTTCGATGAGCTCGGTCACCGTCGGACGATCGGCTTCGTGCGTCAGCTGGCTGCCGGTGATCGGCATGCCCAGGACTTCCTCGGCGCGCCACCCGAAGATGTTCTCGGCCTGCGGCGACCACCGCACCAGGCGGAAATCGCGGTCCCATTCGAGCACCGCCAGCGGCGTGTTGTTGATGTGCGACGACAGCATCCAGTTGGCGCGACGCAACGCTTCCTCGTTGCGCTTCTGGTCGTGAATGTCGGTGTGCACGGCATAGATGCCGATGACGTTGCCTTCGCCGTCGCGGTTCGGCGCGTAGTGAATCGACTCCCATCGCTGCTCGCCGTTCGGCTGCACCAGCATCTGCTCGGTCGATATCGTCTCGCCGGAAAACACGCGGTTCATCAGCGGCTGCAGCTGCCGCGCGCGGGCATCGCCGACGACTTCGCCGATCTTCCGACCGGTCAGGTCCTTGCGACTTTCCGACAGCCATTCCTCGTTGTGCCGGTTGAGGAAGCGGAAACGCGATTCCCGGTCGATGTAGGCGACGCGGGCGGGAACGTTGTCCATGATCAGCCGGAGCTCCCCTTCGCTGGCGCGGAGGGCCTCCTGCGCCTGCTTGAGGCCATGGATGTCGTTCATCAGCACGAACGCGCCGTTGACCTCGCCTCCAGGCGCGGTATCGGGCACGACTCGTATCGTCATCCACCGCCGCACCGCATCGGCGCCCGGCACCAGCCGCTCGAACGACGTCGATTCGCCCTGCAGCGCGCGCGACAGCAGCGCCTGCGCGCTCGCGTAGATGCCGTGGCCGACGACGTCGCGCAGGCGAAGCTCGGCCACCTGCTGCGCGGTCAGCCCGAAATACTGCAGGAACGGCCGGTTGACGTACTGGCAGCGCTCGTCGCGATCGATATAAGCGACCGGCGCCGGCACGCCGTCCATGATCGCGCGCAGCTGCGACTCGCGCGATGCCAGCGCATCCTGCGTCTGCTTCAGGTCGGTGATGTCGTGACCGACGATGTAGTAGCCCTTGATCGTCGCGTCGAAGCGCATGTCCGGGACGATCTTGTTGCGCAACCACCGCTGGCGGCCGTTGACGTCGACGGTCTCGCGCTCGTAGGTGACGCTCTCGCCCCGGGCGGCGCGATCGATGAACGGCTGCTGGAACTCGAATGCTTCCGGGCCGAGCACGTCGGCCACGCTCTTGCCGATGATCTCGTCGCGGCTGATGCCGACCAGCGTGACAAAGGCGTCGTTGACGAACGTGTAGTGACGGTCGAGATCGACGTAGACGACGGGTTCGGGAATGTTATCGGTGAACAGCCGCAGCTGTTCCTCGCGCGCCGCCAGCGCCTGCTCGGTGAGCTTGAGGTCGTGTATGTCGTATTCGGTGCAATACAGCCCGCGCACCTTGCCCGCCGCATCGAGGTCGGGCGCGATCCGGCCATGCATCCAGCGGCGCTTGCCGTCGGCGCTTGCGCCCACGCGCTCGTACTCGACGTTCTCACCCTCGAGCGCGCGCTTGATGATCGGCCGCAGAAACGCGTTGACGTCGTGCGGCATGACCTGGTACGGGGTCTTGCCGTAGATCTCCGCCTGCGGCCGGCAGACCCAGTTGGCAAAGGCCTGGTTGACGAACGTGTACTTGAGCGATCGATCCAGGTACGCGATCGGGCCGGGAATGTTATCGGCGAACAGCCGCAGCTGCGATTCCTGGGACTTCAGCGCCTCGCGGATACGAACATCGTCTTCGATGTCGTTGATCACCGCGAACGCGCCGCCGGTCTTGCGCCCCGGCTCGCGGTCGGGGAACAGCGTGATGCGCACCCAGCGCAGGTCGCCGCTGGCCGGGCGCTCGCGGCGATCGTAGCTGACGGTCGCGCCGGCGAACGCCCGCTCGACGTATCCCATCATCTCGTCGAGCGCGTCGGGGGCGATAAAATTCTTCAGCGGCTGGCCAAGCAGATCGTCGACTGCGGCGCCGATGTACTCGCCGTAGGGCTTGTTGGCAAAGCGCAGGCGGAACGAGCGATCGAAATACAGGATCGGCAGGCTGACGCTGTCGGTGACGATGCGCAGGCGATGCTCGCGCTCGCCGGCTTCGAGCTCCATCCGCTTGATGTTGTCGACGTCGGTATAGGTCGCGAGCACACCGCGGATATCGCCGCGCGGACCGCGATCCGGGTAGTAGTCGACACGGACCCAGAAGGCGTTGCGCTTGACCGACGAAAGCTGGCGCTCGAAGCTCACCCGCTCGCCGTTGAGCGCGGCTTCCAGGTAGGCGTGATAGAGCTGGTAGAGCTCGCGGCCGTCGACTTCGACGACCTCGCGGCCGATGACGTCGGATTGCGGTTTGCCCGACCAGTCGAGAAACGCGCGGTTGACGAAGCGGTAGCGCTGATCGACGTCGATGTAGCAGACCGGGAGGCCGAGCGCATTCAGCTTGCGCTGGGACAGCGCTAGCAGGGACTCCCTGTCCAGACCTTCGCCGACGGTCTGCTGGGTCGGCAGGTCCAGGCGTGTGAATGAGCGGGGTAGCGCCATGGCACCGGGTCGGACCGCCTTCCTCCACTCCCTGGAGCCGGGCGGTCAATCAGTCTAAGTGTCGAATCCGCCACTTACAAGCAAGTAGTCTGCCATTCGGGGAGGCCCCCGGGAAAATGAGCCAAAATCGGCGCCTTCGGCCATGGAATTGGCGCGATGGTGACGGCAAGCTACAATCAGCGGCACAAAAACCCGCCGGGCGGCACTTTTCGGGTGGCGCGTGCTGCTTCTGGCGACCGGCCCGGATTCGCGCTCAAGCCCCTGCCCCGCGCGAATTGTCGCAGCGGCAGCCGGAAATTCAGGAGGAAGTCGATGCCCCGCGTCTTAAGCTTGGCCGCCCGCTGGCTGGCGATACCGGCGTTGTTGCTGCTGCCTGCAGTCGCAGGCGCTGCCCCGGTCGAGCCGCCGGCGATTGCGGGTGTGCCGATCGATTTCGTGCTGTTCGCGCTGACCCTCATCGGGGTCGCGCTGTTCCACCGCCATACGCTGCCGATCGCCGTCGCCGGCATGATCGTGATCTCGCTGTTCAAGATCGCGTTTTCGCCGTTCGCCGAAGGGCCGGGCGTCGCCGGCTGGCTCGATCATCTGGGCCACGAATGGGTGCTGCTGACCAACCTGCTGGGCCTGCTGCTCGGCTTCGCCCTGCTGTCCAAGCACTTCGAAGCCAGCCGCATCCCGCAATGGCTGCCAAAACTGCTGCCCAACGACTGGAAAGGCGGCTTGGTCCTGCTTTTCATGATTTTCGTGCTGTCGAGCTTCCTCGACAACATCGCCGCGGCGCTGATCGGCGGCACGATCGCCGGCGCCGTGTTCCGCGGCAAGCTGCACATCGGATACCTGGCGGCGATCGTCGCCGCGTCGAATGCGGGAGGTTCCGGCAGCGTCGTGGGCGACACGACGACGACGATGATGTGGATCGACGGCGTCAACCCGCTGCAAGTGCTGGAAGCCTACATCGCGGCCGGCACGG
>DATNAR010000188.1:0-4338 GCA_035607385.1 Casimicrobiaceae bacterium | reverse complement strand
GCTGGACGGCGATCGACGGCCGCTTCGAGCCGCGGCTCGGCGCCTGACCAAGCCGTCACGCTAGATCCGGAACGAGGACAGGGTCTCGGGAGCGAACAGCTCTTCCGGCTGCAGGCGGCGCGGCGACAATCCCTGCTCGTGGTGATAGCGCAGGAAGGTGTCGAGCACGTGCCGGTTGGCCTCGAAACCGTACGGCCACCAGTCGTCGCCCATGTCGCGCCGCACCTCCTCGACCTGCGCGATCTGCCAGGGAAGCATCGTCGTCAGCGCCGAGGTCGTGTAGAGATTCTGATAGACGCGCTGTTTGGCCTGCACGAACGCCTTGTAAAGCGATTGCGCGATCCAGGGGTTCGCCTTGTAGACATCCCGGCGTATCGCGACCGTGTGCATGATCGGGAAGATCCGGGTCTTTCGATAATAGGCGCGCTCGACCTCGACGTAATTCTCGAACAGCCGCCGAACCGACCCTGGCCGGCTCACGAAGGTCGACGGAATGCGCGCCGCGTGCAGGGCGTCGATGTCCCCGTCGGCGAGCATCGCCGCCAGCGTCTGTCCGGCGCCGATCCGCGTCACCCTGAATTTTGCCGGCAGGTCGAGCTTGAGTTTTTCCTCGCGCCCCGGCTCTTCCTCGCCGCCGGTGCAGTATTCGACGCCGGCCGGATCGACGCCGTATTCGTCCTGCAGAATGCCGCGGATCCACACCGGCGCAGTCATCTGGTATTCGGGAGTGCCGACGCGCTTGCCGATCAGGTCGCGCGGCTCGCGTATCCCGCTCTTGTCCGACACGAAGATGCACGACTGCCGGAAGAAGCGCGATGGGAAGACCGGGATCGCGACGAACGGCGGCGAATCGCGCGCGACCGACACCGCGTACGAAGAAAGCGACATTTCGGCGACGTCGAACTCGCGGTTCCGCAGCATGCGAAAGAACGTCTCCTCGACATGCAGGTCGAGATAGTTAAGATCGATGCCCTCGGGCCGCACGGTGCCGTCGGCGAGCGCGTGCGTGCGGTCGTAGTGCCAGCACGCCAGGGAGAGACGCAATCGGGCCATAGGGTTCCTGTGGATGAAGAATCGGGAATCGGACGACGGCCGGCGCTACTCTACGCCATCGCGCATCAGCCCTTGCCGCGCGGACGTTGCGTCCGGCGCGCCTGGCGCGACCTGGCCTCGTTCGGCGGATCGTCGGCCACCTCCGCTTCGTCCCGTGCGAGGCTTTCCAGCACGGCAAGCAGTGTACGCCGCGTCGCGGCGACATCGCGCGCCGGGACGCCGCGCACGGCAATCCGGTTCACTTCCTCGGCCAGCGGCACCAGCTTGCTCTGAAGTGCGCGTCCCTTGCGGGTGAGAAAAATATGAATCTTCCGCCGGTTGCCGGCGAGCCGGCGCCGCGCGATATAGCCGCGGCTTTGCATTGCCTTCAGCGCGCCGGACGTCGTCGGTTCCATCACGCCCGCCTCCCGGCTGAGCTCGCGCTGGGTCAAGCCGTCGGACTCCCAGAGTATGCGCAGGAATGCCCAGTGGCCGAACGGCACGCCGAAGCGGGCGAGCCGCCGCTGCAGGGCTCGAACCAGCGCCCGGGTCGCGTCCTTGACCAGGTGGGCGAAGCGATCGTCGGGCACGGCGTCGCGCCAGTGCTTGAGCAAGCGTAGCGTGTCGGTATCGGGCGATTCTGATCGGGGCTTGCCGACCGGTCGCGCCCGGACGCGCGCAACGCCCCGCGGGGCGGTCAACGTCGAGCGCGCGGATGCGCGAACACCGGTCATGAAGGTACCGCGACCTGATGATCGAGCAGGATGTCGCGCTGCTCCCGCGCGGACTGCAGCATCGCCAGACAAACTTCCAGCGTTGCCAGCGCCCACCGGCCGCCGTGGACGGGCGTGCGCCCGGAGACGATGGCGGCATACAGCTCATCGATCACTTCGGCGCGCGGCACCCGCGGCTTGGGCAGCGGCTCCAGGTGCTTTTCACCATCGCCGTAGATCATCACGCCGTCTGGCATCGGACGCAGGTCACCGCGCTCGCAGCAGACCAGTACCAGGCCGAAATGCTGATGCGAAGGCGGCGGACGCGCCCGCTCGGCGGTAACGGCCGCGTCGTAGTCGGCGCCGCCGTAGTTGCGCGCGTTCTTCAGCGCCGCTTCCTCGTCCGGACTGGCTGCGCGCTGCAGATTCCGGCGCGCGGCGCCTGGATGGGCGTCCGCTTTCGGCGCTCCCAGCTCATCGATACCGCCGCAGAGCTCGTCGCCGTCGAAATGCGCATAGCCGCTGTACGCCAGCGATGCGTAGCTGCCGTCCTCGAACGCCAGTAACGCAGCGTACGCGCCCTCGGTCGCGCGCGCCGGGTCCCAGGCACCGGTTTGCGCGCGTACGCTACGCACGCGCCCGCCGCCGAGCAGGCGAACGATGTCGACCTGATGTGCGGCCTGGCTGAAGACGGCGCCGCCGCCGCGCCTCGTGTCCAGCTCTTCCGGGCGCCGCGGGCGATACAGGAAATCGGTGTAGTACTGCGCGTTGATCATGCGCACGGCACCGAGCGCCCCGCTGGCGATGATCGCACGGGCGCGCAGGATCGGCGCGTCGAAGCTGTGGCTGTGACCGACGACAAGCCGGACATTGGCGCGCTCCGACGCGGCGATCATGCGGCGGCACTCGTCGAGCGTGATCGCCATCGGTTTTTCCACCAGCACATGCTTGCCGGCGGCGGCAGCCGCTTCGACGTGGTCGGCGTGCAACTGGTGCGGCGTGGCGACGTAGACAACATCGACTTCCGGGTCGGCGCACATCGCCTCGACCGTCCGATAGACGCGGCCGCCGAATTCCCGGGCAAAGCGCACGGTTGCTTCGGCGCGAGGATCGGCGGCGGCGACCAGCTCGACCCGCGGGTCCGCGGTCAGCGTCGGCAACATCAGCGTGAAGGCGCGTCCCAGCCCCGCGACGCCTACCCGCAGTCTGCGCTCAGGCACCGGGGACCACCCGGGCCGGGCGGCATCGACCGATCGGGCTGCCGTCATGCTCGACATCGCGCCTCGGGTTGCCTATTATTTACTTAGGGCCCTAATATTATTCCCGCCGGCCCCTTTCGGGCAACCGGATGGGCCGCGCTGCCGGAGACGAATGTGCTGAGCATCGAAGACAACGAGTTGCTTTGCCGGGTCGAGGGCGACGCGGCGATGGGCCAGTTGATGCGGCGCCACTGGATACCGGCGTGCCTGTCCGAGGAGGTCGCCGAGCGCGACGGTGCGCCGGTACGCGTGCGGCTGCTGGGTGAGGACCTGGTGGCGTTTCGCGACACCGCCGGCCGCCTCGGCATGCTCGACGAGCACTGCCCGCACCGGCGCGCGTCGCTCGCGCTCGGCCGCAACGAGGAATACGGCCTGCGCTGTCTCTACCACGGCTGGAAAATCGACGTCGAAGGCAACGTCGTCGACCGGCCCTGCGAATCGCACGACGCCGTTCTGGCGAAAAAAGTCGTGCACAAGACCTACCCCTGCCGCGAGGCCGGCGGGTTCGTCTGGGTCTGGATGGGGCCGCCCGATCAGATGCGCGATTTCGAGCCGCCGGCGTGGGCGCCCTCGCCTGCAGTCCGCACCAGCATCGTCAAGATCCAGGTCGACTGCAACTGGGCGCAGGTGCTGGAAGGCGCGATCGATTCGGCGCACAGCTCGAGCCTGCATTCGACCGACATGGTGCCGGCCCAGGTCGCAAGCGCCGGCGCCACCGAAGGCGAGTGGCTGCGGCCGTCGACCGACAAGGCGCCCAGGTTACAGGTGCAGCGCACCGACTTCGGTTTCCGTTACGTCGCGATACGCCGGCCGATCGAGCGGGCCGACACCCACGACTATCTGCGCATCACCTTGTTTGTCGCACCCTTCACCGTCCTCATCCCGCCGAACGACCGCTATCAGCTTTCCATCCTCAATATTCCGCAGAATGACACCAGCACGATGTTCTATTTCATCGCCTGGAGCGAGGGCGCGGGCATCGAGCAGCAGGCATGGCGCGAATTCTGCAAGGCCCGCGTCGGCGTCGACCTCGACGCTAACTTCCGCCGCATTCGCACACGGGCGAACAATTACCTGCAGGACCGCGACGCGATGAAGCACGGCAGCCACACCGGCATTGCCGGCATCCCGAACCAGGATATCGCGATGTGGGAGACGATGGGGCCGATCGCCGACCGCTCGCGCGAACGCCTGGGCGCGAGCGACATGGCGATCGTTCAATTCCGGCGAATCATGGTCGACGCGGCGCGCCGGGTCCGCGATGGCGGCCCGGCGATCGGCACCTCGCCGCAGCATGTTCCGCACGTCAAGCTCCAGTCGTTCGAGGGCATCGT
>DATNAR010000145.1:0-11793 GCA_035607385.1 Casimicrobiaceae bacterium | reverse complement strand
TACAGGCTCGACATGTCGGACAGGACGCCGATCTTGATCATGTTGTCGGAAATTTGCGCCTGCGCGGCGCCGGCGGCGAATGCGCCGGCCATCGCCAGGGCAAGTAGACTGCGTTTGAATGCGTTCATCAGATTTCCTCTCTAAGAACTGCGACGGCAAAAGGCTTGTGGCTCAGACGCCAAGGTACTCGTGCAGCTTCGGCATTTTCGCATCAAGCTCGGAATTGGCAATCATGTCGATAATACGTCCGTGCTCCATCACGTAGTGACGATCGGCGACGGTCGCGGCAAAGTGGAAGTTCTGCTCGACCAGCAGGATCGTGAAGCCCCGGGCCTTGAGCTCTCCGATCGTGCGCCCGATCTGCTGCACGATCACGGGTGCCAAGCCCTCGGTTGGCTCGTCGAGCAGCAGCAGGTGCGCGCCGGTGCGCAGGATGCGCCCGATCGCCAGCATCTGCTGCTCGCCGCCGGAAAGCTTCGTGCCCTGGCTCGCGCGCCGCTCCGCGAGATTGGGAAAAAGGCGATAGATCTGCTCGACGGTGAGGCCGCCGTCGCGGACCTTCGGCGGCAGCAGCAGGTTCTCCTCGACGCTCAAACTCGAGAAAATGCCGCGCTCCTCCGGACACCAGGCAATACCCAGCCGTGCGATGCGATTCGACGCCAGTTTCACCGTCTGCTGATTCTCGAACACGACCGAGCCTTCACGCCTCGGCACGACCCCCATGATCGCCTTCAGCGTCGTCGTCTTGCCGGCGCCGTTGCGGCCGAGCAAGGTAACGACCTCGCCGGGCGCGACATCGAAGCTGACGCCGTGCAGGATATGCGACTCGCCGTACCATGCCTGCAGACCACGCACCGCAAGCAGCGGCGCGACGGCGGCAGCGGCGCTTGCCCGCACTGCGGCTTCAGGCATGAACGCCGCCGAGATAAGCTTCGATGACCGCGGGATTCTTCGACACCGACGCGTAATCGCCTTTGGCCAGGACTTCGCCGCGGGCGAGCACCGTGATGTGATCCGACAGGTTCGACACCACCGACAGATTGTGCTCGACCATCAACACCGTCCGGTTGGCCGAGACCTTGCGGATCAGCGCGGCGATGCGGTCGACATCCTCGTGCGTCATGCCGGCGGTGGGCTCGTCCAGCAGCAGCATTTCTGGATCGAGCGCCAGCGTCGTGGCTATCTCGAGCGCGCGCTTCCTGCCGTACGGCAGCTCGACCGCCGTCTGGTTTTCGAACTTTTCCAATCCGACGGCATGAATCAATCCGCGGGCGCGGGCGTCAAGCTCGCGCAGCACACGCTCCGAGCGCCAGAAATCGAGAGAGTGGCCGCGCTTTCTCTGCAACGCGACGCGCACGTTTTCGCGCACCGTCAAATGCGGAAACACCGCCGAGATCTGGAACGAGCGGACCAAGCCCATCCGCGCGATGGCAGCCGGCCGCGAGCCGGTGATCTCGGCGCCCTTGTAGAAAATCTGGCCGCGCGTCGGCGTCAGGAAATGGGTCAGGAGGTTGAAGCAGGTGGTCTTGCCGGCGCCGTTCGGCCCGATCAACGCGTGTATGGTGCCGCGCCGCACTTGCAGGTCGACGCCGTTGACCGCGACAAAACCCTTGAACTCCTTGGTCAGTCCGCGAGTTTCGAGAATGATGTCTTCGGCCATGCGCGGTCCGGCTATACCGACTGCCCGGATTCCCCTGTGGTGTCGGGCGATTATCCGGGCCGCAGCGCCGGTTGGCAATCGAAACCCGGCGCAGGCAACCGAATCGAGGTGACGGCCGATCCGCCGCTTCAGTCATCCCAGCGCGGCTTGCGCTTGCCGACGAATGCCGCCACGCCCTCCTGGGCATCCTGCCCCAGCATGTTCCGCGTGATGACCTCGCTCGCATCGGCATACGCCGCGACGAGATTCTGCTCCAGCTGCCGGTAGAAGAATTTTTTGCCGGCCGCCAGCACGCGGCGCGGCTTGCCCATCAGCACCTTCGCCAGTGCGGCCACCTCGGCGTCGAGGTCTGCGGGCGGCGCGACGCGATTGACCAGCCCCCAGGCGAGCGCCGTGGGCGCATCGATGAACTCGCCGGTCATCACCATCTCGAACGCGCGCTTAACGGCGATGTTGCGCGACACCGGCACGCCCGGCGTGGCGCAGAAAAGGCCGAAATCGATGCCCGAGGTGGCGAAGCGGGCATCGGCGGCGGCGATGGCCATGTCGGCCGCGGCGACCAGCTGGCACCCGGCGGCCGTCGCGATGCCATGTACTTTGGCGATCACCGGCTGCGGCAGGCGACGCAAGCTCAGCATCACTTCGCAGCAGCTCCTGAACAGGTCGCCGATGAACTCCTCGGTCGAGTTCGCCAGCATTTCCTTCAGGTCGTGGCCCGGCGAAAACGCGCGACCCGCGCCGGCCAGCACGACCACGCGCACCGAGTCGTCCGGTGCGATCGCGTCGAGCGCTGCCTGCAGCTCGCCCAGCATCGCCCGGTTGATCGCATTGAACTGCGCCGGCCGGTTCAGCGTGAGCGTGGCCACGCCGCCAGCATCCGCGCGCAGCACCGTCGCTGCGGCTGTCGATTCCTGCGGCGCCGAGTTCATCGCGCCCTACTCGATCGCGCTGGTCGAGCGAACGCGCTCACGCAGCACGAACTTCTGAATCTTGCCGGTCGACGTCTTGGGCAGCTCGCCGAAGATCACCCGCTTCGGCGCCTTGAAGCGCGCCAGAAGGCTGCGGCAATGCTCGATCAGCTCGGCCTCGGTCACCGCCGCGCCGGCCTTGACCTCGACGAAGGCACAGGGCGTCTCGCCCCACTTGGGGTCGGGCTGCGCCACGACGGCCGCGGCGAGCACGGCCGGATGGCGATACAGCGCGTCCTCGACTTCGATCGAGCTGATGTTCTCTCCGCCGGAGATGATGACGTCCTTCGAGCGGTCCTTGATCTTCACGTAGCCGTCCGCCTGCAGCACCGCGAGATCGCCCGAGTGGAACCAGCCGCCGGCGAAGGCCTCTTCGGTGGCAGCCGCGTTCTTCAGGTAGCCTTTCATCGTGATGTTGCCGCGAAACATGATCTCGCCCATCGTTTCTCCGTCGCGCGGGACCACCGTCATCGTCTCCGGGTCCATCACCGTCATGCCTTCCTCGCACGTATAGCGCACGCCCTGGCGTCCGTTGCGCTCGGCCTGCGCCCCGACGTCGAGCGCGCTCCACTCCGGATGCTTGGCGCACACCGAAGCCGGTCCATAGGTCTCGGTCAGTCCGTAGACATGCGTGATGTCGAACCCCATGCGCTGCATGCCTTCGATCACCGAAGCGGGCGGCGCCGCCGCCGCGACCAGGCCGCTGACCTGATGCGCGATTCCCTGTTTCCACTCCGCCGGCGCATTGATCAGCATCGCGTGCACGATCGGAGCGCCGCAGTAGTGCGTGACGCGGTGCGTGCGAATCGCGTCGAGGACCGGTTTGGCCTCGACTTTGCGCAGGCACACGTTGGTCCCGGCGTTGGCCGCCATCGTCCAGGCGAAGCACCAGCCGTTGCAATGGAACATCGGCAACGTCCACAAATAGATCGAGTGCCGCGGCATGCCCCAGTCGATGATGTTGGACAGCGCGTTGAGATACGCGCCGCGATGGTGGTAGACGACCCCCTTCGGGTTGCCGGTCGTGCCCGACGTGTAATTGAGCGAGATCGCCGACCATTCGTCCGCGGGCAGCTGCCAGTCGAATTCGGGATCGCCGCCTTGAATGAACGCTTCATAGTCGAGCTCGCCGAGCTTCGCCCCGCGCGGGCCGAGCGGATCGTCGATGTCGATGATCAACGGCTTCTGCTCGAGCTTCTGCAGCGCGGCGCCGACGACAGGCGCGAATTCGGTGTCGGTCAGCAGCACCCTGGCTTCGCCGTGACCGAGCATGAATGCGATCGCTTCGGCGTCCAGGCGCGTGTTCAGCGTATTGAGCACACCGCCACTCATCGGCACCCCGAAGTGCGCTTCGATCATCTCCGGTGTATTCGATGCCATCACCGCGACCGTCGTTCCGGGACCGATCCCGGCGCGCACCAGCGCCGAGGCCAGGCACCGCGAGCGCGCGTACGTCTCCGCCCAGGTCAGGCGCCGGTCGCCGTGCACGACGGCGAGCTGCTGCGGGTATGTGTAGGCCGTGCGCGCGATCAGCGAGATCGGCGACAGCGGCGCGTAGTTGGCGGCGTTCTTGTCGAGGCCGTGCTCGTAAGGGCTGGGCTTTGGCATCGCGGACCGTGCGGCATGATCTACGAGAGCCGCAGCGACATGGTAACCAATCCATCCGAAAACACAATTGCGAGCGAGAGGCCGATCCTGGGTGATCCGCCGGCCGATGCCGGCTTGCCCCAATGCAGCGAATTCACTATGCTGGCCCTCCCTGATTCGCGACGGACGCCGGCAGCGATGGGCCACCGCTTATCGAAAATCGTCACTCGGACCGGCGACGCCGGAACGACGGGCCTGGGCGACGGCTCGCGCGTGGCCAAGGACTCGCCGCGCATCGAGGCCATCGGTGCCGTCGACGAGCTCAATTCGAACCTCGGCCTGCTCCTCGCCGAGGACCTGCCGCATGCGGTCGTCGCCTGCCTGACCGATGTGCAGCACGATCTGTTCGATCTGGGCGGCGAGCTCTCGATCCCCGGCTACGACGCGGTGAGCGACGCGCACGTCGAGCGGCTCGAGTCCGCGGTCGAACGCTTCAACGCCGATTTGAGGCCGCTGAAGGAATTCATCCTTCCCGCCGGCACGCGCGCCGCCAGTCTCGCGCACGTGGCGCGCACCGTCTGCCGTCGCGCCGAGCGGGCGCTCGTACGACTTGCGCAGACCGATGCGGTGAACGAGCCGGCGCGCAAATATCTGAACCGGTTGTCCGATCTCATGTTCGTACTGGCTCGGGTGCTCAATCGAAGCGCCGAGCGCGAGGATGTGCTGTGGCGCAAGGAGCGCCGCGATGCGGGTTGACCGCGTCGCCGGGCGGCCGCGGCGCGCCGCGCGAGAGCGCCGATGAGCGTCGATGCCGCGCAGCAGCTCGAGCGCAATGCGCGCCTGATGGAGCTCCTCGCGCGCACCGCGCTGGCCGATCAGGCCGCCTTCGAGCAGCTCTACCGCATGACCTCGCCGCATCTGTATGGCGTCGCGCTGCGTATATTGCGTGAATCGGCAGCCGCGGAGGAGGTGCTGCAGGAGAGCTTCGTCAACGTATGGCATCACGCCGGCTCCTATGTCGCGGCCAGGAGCCAGCCTCTGACGTGGCTGACCAGCATCGTGCGCAACCGCTGCCTCGACCGGCTGCGCAAGCACGATGTCGACACGGTAAGCATTGACGACGAGGACCATGCCATGACGATTGCCGATCGAAATCCGCTGCCGCTGGACCTGCTCCTGAGCGGCGCCGAAGCCGGTGCGGTCAGGCGCTGCGTCGAAGCGCTCGATGCCGGGCAGAAACAGGCGATCGCGCTGGCGTTCTATCAGGGACTGTCGCATTCCGAGCTCGCGCGGCACTTGAAGCAGCCGCTGGGCACGGTGAAGTCTTGGATCAGGCGCGGATTGGAGCGCTTGAAGACCTGCCTCGACGGCGCGGGGCTCGCGCGCTGAGCCGGCGCGCGACGGACATCGGCCAGCCGCGATGAACTACCGCAGACCCGAACGCGCCGATGCGCTGGCCGCGCAGTATGTGCTGGGCACGATGTCGGCGCGCGCGCGTGCCCGCTTCACCCGTCTGGCGCGTGCCGATCCGGCGCTGGCCGCCGCAATACGCGCCTGGGAGGATCGCCTGCTGCCGCTGGCGGACAGCGTCCCGCCGGTCGAACCGCCGGACAAGATCTGGACGGGGATTCTCGCCCGCATCGATCGCACTGCCGCCGGAGCCGGGTCGGAACGGCGGACGGCCTGGGCAGCCGTCAGCTTGTGGCGCGGTCTTGCCCTGACCGGATTCGCCACCGCGATCGCGCTGGCGCTGGTGCTGCTTTCGCCGCCGCTCGAACATCCGGCGGCGACGCTAGTCGTCGTGCTCGCCGGACAGGATGCCAAGCCCGCACTGGTCGCCTCGGCGGACCGCAACGGGCGCCTGCTGACGATCAAGGCGGTGGCGCCGCTGTCGCCCGGCGCCGATCGATCGTTGCAGCTGTGGGCGTTGCCGGCGGCGGGCAACCCGCGCCCGCTCGGCCTCGTGCCCGCCTCCGGCGTCGTGCAGATCGCGCTGCCGGTCGACGCGGGTACTGCGCTGCAGAACGTCCCCGCCCTCGCGGTCAGTCTCGAGCCCCGCGGCGGATCGCCGACCGGACTGCCGACCGGTCCGGTCCTCTATTCCGGCCCGGTCGAAAGACTCTACTGACCCCGGGTCAAGCGCCGATCAATCCGCCCCGCCGCACCTGCTGGTCGATCGCGCCGAAGATCGATTGCCCCTCGGCGTCATGCATTTCGATCCGCACGCGATCGCCGAAGCGCAGAAACGGCGTGCTGGCCTTGCCTTCGCGCAAGGTTTCCACCGTGCGCTGCTCGGCGATGCAGGCGTAGCCCGCGCCGCCTTGCGCGACCGGGCGGCCCGGTCCCCCGTCTTCCTTGTTCGATACGGTGCCGGAGCCGACGATGCTGCCCGCCTCGAGCTCACGCGTGCGGGCGGCGTGCGCCAGCAAGGTCGGAAAATTGAACGTCATGTCGACGCCGGCGTTCGGGCGGCCGAACAGCGCGCCGTTGACGAAGCTCAGCAGCGGCAGATGGACCTTGCCGTCGCGCCAGGCGGCACCGAGCTCGTCGGGGGTGATCGCCACCGGAGAAAACGCCGATGCCGGCTTGCTCTGAAAAAAACCGAAGCCCTTGGCGAGCTCTCCCGGGATCAGGTTGCGCAGGCTCACGTCGTTGACCAGCATCAGCAAGCGAATCGACGACGCTGCCGCTTCCGGCGCCGTGCCCATCGGCACGTCGCCGGTGATCACTGCGACCTCGGCCTCAAGGTCGATGCCGAATGCCTCATCGGCGCAGACGATGTCGTCGCGCGGTCCGATAAAGCTGTCGGAGCCACCCTGATACATCAGCGGGTCGCTCCAGAACTCGGCCGGCATCGTCGCGCCGCGCGCCTTGCGTACCAGCTCGACGTGGTTGACGTACGCCGACGCGTCGGCCCACTGGTAGGCGCGCGGCAGCGGCGAATGCGCGAGCATCGGATCGAACGGCATCGCCTCGCCGACGGCGCCCTCGTTCATTCGCCGGTACACATCGGCAAGAGGCGCAAGCGCGGTATCCCAGTCGTCGAGCGCGGCTTGCAGCGTCGGCGCGATCCGAGGCACGGCGACCGCACGCGCGAGATCGCGCGACACGACGACCAGTCGTCCGTCGCGGCTGCCGTCCTTGAGCGTGGCGAATTTCATGCTGTTCGGGGTCGCCTCGGCGAGCGGGGACGCTCGAGACTACCGGCGCCTCAGCAGATAGCCGTCGCCGCGATCTTCCATTTCCCATCCGGCCGCGTGCAACTCGCCGCGCAGGCGATCGGCTTCGGCCCATTGTTTGGCCGTCCGCGCGGCGGCGCGAGCGGCGGCCAGCGCGTTCACCGCTTCGGGCACCGTCTCGACCGGCGGCCGCCAGGCCTCGAGCCCGAGACCGAAGATACGGTCGAACGCGAGCAGGGTCGCCCGCGTCACCGTGCGATCGGCCAGATCGCCACGCAGCAGTTCCCATGCCATCGCCAGCGCCTTCGGAATGTTCAGGTCGTCGTTGACTAGGCCGGTGAAGCGCTCGAGGTACGAAGGATCCGGCTCGCCGCCGGCGGGCAGCGCGTGCACGGCGCGCCGCATCCGGTCGAGACCGATCGCCGCGGCGTCGAGCGCATCCCAGGTGAAATTGAGCTGGCTGCGATAGTGCGCAGTCAGGCACAGGTAGCGGTAGGCCAAGGGATCGTAGCCGCGTTCGATCAGCGCCTGAAGGCGCAGGAATTCGCCGGCCGACTTCGCCATTTTTGCGTCGTTCGACAGCAGAAAGTAGCCATGCATCCAGAAATTGGCCAGCCGTGTGCCGACGCGCGCCTCGGTCTGGGCGATCTCGTTGGTGTGATGGACGGGGATATGGTCCTCGCCGCCGCAGTGGACGTCGAAATAGTCGCCGAGATATTTTTGCGCCATCGCCGAGCATTCGATATGCCACCCGGGAAAGCCGACACCCCATGGGCTCGGCCATTCCATCTGGCGCTTCTCGCCGGGCGGAGAAAACTTCCACAACGCGAAGTCGGTCGCGCTCTTTTTTTCGCCGAGCTCGATCCGCCGGCCCGGGTCGAGGCCGGCCTTGTCCAGCCGCGCCAGATAGCCGTAATCGGGCTGCCTGGCGGTATCGAAATAGACGCCGTCCGAGGTCCGATACGTATAGCCGTTCTTTTCGAGGTCGGCGATGAACTCGATCTGCTCGCCGATGTGGTCGGTCGCGCGGCAGAGCACCGTCGGCGCCTCGATGTTCAGACGCTGCATGTCGTCGATGAACGCCGCCGTATAGAGCTCCGCGATCTCCCACGCGCTGCGGCCGGTGCGCCGCGCGCCCTTTTCCATCTTGTCTTCCCCGGTGTCGGCGTCGGAAGTCAGATGGCCGACGTCGGTGACGTTCATCACGTGCCGCACGCGGTAGCCGTTCCATTCGAGGACGCGCTTCAGGATGTCTTCGAACAGGAAGGTCCGGAAGTTTCCGATGTGCTGATAGTCGTAGACGGTCGGCCCGCACGTATAGAGGCCGACCTCGCCGGCCTGCAGGGACTCGAAAATCCGCAGGCTGCGCGTGTAATTGTCGTACAGCCGGAGCGATGTCGACATCTTTCATTTCGCAATAAAAAAAGCCGCCAGCGGCTTCTGGCGGCTCGTCGTGCCCCGTCCGTCAGGCCGGGCTAGCGCGCGCGGAAGGCCGCGTGAGCATCGCCGCGACAATGCGCACCCAGCGGAACCGCAAACCGGAGATCGGACATGGCGGCATGGTAGCGAATCGGGGACGCAGCGGCAAGCGAACGCAACGCGGTTGCGCGTGCCCCGCGTTCCTCGTCGGCGCGACGAACAGGTAAAATCGCGCTCGCCGGACGCCTCGCCGCGTCCAAGCTCCGATGCCCGCCTCCACCGACCCCGTCGTTCGATCGCACGACGCCACGCTTTCGCGGCCCGCATGGATCGCGCTCGTCCTGGTGTTCGCGCTGGTCTGGTTCGCCAACCTGGACTATCGCCGGTTGATTCATCCCGACGAGGGCCGTTACGCGGAGATACCGCGTGAAATGGTGGCCAGCGGCGACTGGCTGACGCCTCGTCTGGATGGCATCAAGTACTTCGAGAAACCGGCGCTGCAGTACTGGCTGACGGCCGCAGCATACGAGGCGTTCGGCATCCACCAATGGACGGCGCGCCTCTGGCCGGCGCTGGCCGGATTCGCCGGGGTCGTGTTCATCGGCTATGTAGGATTTCGCCTGGGCGGTCCGGTGCTGGGACTATACGGCGCGGCGGCGCTCGGCGGGTGCGTGTGGTACGTGCTCAACGCGCACATCCTCACGCTGGACGCGGGACTCACGCTGTGGATGAGCGTCGGCTTCGGCGCGCTGCTGCTGGCGCAGCGCAGCGCAGCGAGCAAGCGCGAGCAACGTACGTGGATGCTGATCGCCTGGTCGTCGCTGGCGCTCGCGGTGCTGTCGAAGGGGCTGATCGGGGTCGTTCTGCCCGGTGCATCGCTGTTCGTCTATTCGCTGCTGACGCGCGACTGGGCCGTGTGGCGCAGGCTGCATCTGGTCGGCGGCTTGCTGTTGTTCGCGCTGATTGCAGCGCCATGGTTCATCGCGGTGTCGCTGGCCAACCCTGAATTCTTCCGTTTCTTTTTCATCCACGAGCATTTCGAGCGCTTTCTTACCAACGAGCACCATCGCGAGGGCGCATGGTGGTATTTCCTTCCGATCTTCGCGGTCGGCATACTGCCGTGGCTGACCGTCCTCGTCTGGACGGTGCCCAGGATGTGGTCGGGTCCGGTCGTGGACCGCAACGGCTTCAGCTGGCAGCGCTACGCGCTCGTATGGTCGGCGTTCATCCTCGTTTTCTTCAGCATGTCGAGCTCCAAGCTGCCATCGTACATATTGCCGGTCTTTCCGGCACTGGCGCTGCTGATCGGCGCCCAGCTCGCGACGCTGCCCGAGCGCACGCTGATGTGGCTGACGCTGCCGCTGGTCATCGCGACCGGTGTGTGCATGCTGGCGATCGGCTTCGGTTTCGAGCCCATCGCGCACCACTTCGCTGACGAGCGACAGCCGCTGGCCCCGCTGCTCGCCTACAGACGGTGGCTCGTCGCCGCCTGCGCCATAGCGCTGGCCGGCGGTGCCGCTGCGCTCTGGTGGCTCAAAGACGGCAGGCGCACGGCGGCGGTATTGGCGGTAGCGCTGACGACGCTGCTGGCCGCGTTGCTGGTGCTCACCGGCCACGACGAGCTCGCCGAGTCGCGCTCGGCCGCACCGATCCTGTCCCGCGTCGTCAGCCAGCACGGCCCGCTTGCCGCCGACGCGCCGTTCTATTCGGTCAAGATGTACGATCAGACGCTGCCGTGGTATCTGGGGCGCACGGTCACGCCGGTCGCGCACCTGGACGAGCTGGCGATGGGGCTCGCCATCGAACCTGACAAGGCCGTGGCGACGCTGGCCGAGTGGAAGCAGCGCTGGGACCGGGAAACGCAGGCGTATGCGATCATGCAGGTCGACATGTACGAGACGTTGCTGCGCGAGGGCGTGCCGATGCGGGAGCTCGGTCGCGACCCGCGCCGCGTGATCGTCAGCCGCCGCTGACGCCGATACTCGAGCGAAGTAAAGGGACGAGCGCCGATGCACTCCAGCGACACCGGGCGGCCATGAACCTGTCGGGATTCTCGTTCCTGATCACCGGCGTGCTGCTGAACGCCGTCGCGCAGCTGCTGCTGAAGGCCGGCACCAACACGCTGGGCGTCATCACGCTGACCCGCGCCAACTGGGCCGGCGAATTCGGCAGGATGGCGACCGAGCCGCATTTCATCGGCGGCGTGATCTGCTACGGGGTCAGCCTGATTGTTTGGATACTCGGGCTCTCGCGCGTGCCGGTATCGATCGCCTATCCGATGCTGTCGCTCGGCTACGTTGTCAACGCGATCGCCGCCTATTATCTGTTTGGTGAGGACGTGGGCTTCATGCGCTGGCTCGGCATCGGCTTCATCGTGCTCGGCGTCTGGCTGGTGGCGAGGAGCTAGTGAGGCCCGCCAAGCCGTCCCAAGGACGTCCATGCGAGCGGGGCGAAGCCGAGGCCCGCAGGGCGCGACCGCGAGCGTGGATGGCGGCCGACAGCGGGGTGTCTTGCATGCCGAATGAACGCAAGGAGGCCGCACGGCACTGCGCCCCCGCCGGGGGCAGCGCAGCGGCCGCGTTGGTCAAATCCGCCGCAAGCGTGGGGGGCATCCGTCGATGAGCGCGCGCGAGCAACCCGCCGCGGCCGCGTATCTCAAGTTCGCCGGCCCCGACCTGGACGAAGCGACGATCGCCGGCGTGGCCGAGGTCCTGCGCTCCGGCCAGATCACCAGCGGCCCCTGGGTGGCGCGCTTCGAACGGCAACTCGAAGCATTCTGCGGTGGCCGGCCGGTGCGCGTGCTGACCTCGGCGACGGCCGCGATCGAGGTCGCGCTGCAGCTTTGCGGCGTCGGCCACGGCGATGAAGTGATCACCGGTGCGCAGAGTTTCTTCACCGTGCTCAACATGATCGCCAAGGTCGGCGCGACGCCGGTGTTCGTCGATTGCGACCTGGTGACCCGCAACATCGACCTCGATCA
>DATNAR010000128.1:0-4500 GCA_035607385.1 Casimicrobiaceae bacterium | reverse complement strand
GAGCGGAATGGCGTCGTCGGCCGGCAGACGGCAGGGCATGCTCGCCACCCAGAGGAGCTCGTCGCCGATCGCGCGGTAGACGATCTGGTGAATCTCGGTCAGCTCGTCGAGGCAGGACTGCGCGGCGGCATGAACCCCGGTGATCAGCTCGACCTGCGACTCGCTGAAATCGGTGGTCACGAACGGATGCGTCAGGGCGGAGCCGAGACGCGCCGGGTGCGGCGTCGTCGCGAGCATGCCGTCAGGCCGCACGCGCAGGCTCTCCTTTTCGATGCCGCGGCGCAAGGCGGAGAGCACACCGCGCGGCGGCATCTGCCGCGCCGCGGAGGCGCGCAATGTCGCTTCAGCGGACATCCGCGTCCCCCGCCGCGCGCGCCGGCCCCGGTGCGCGATCGGTCCCGACCGGAGCAAACGACGAGA
Organism: Casimicrobiaceae bacterium; assembly: GCA_035607385.1. Taxonomy (GTDB): domain Bacteria; phylum Pseudomonadota; class Gammaproteobacteria; order Burkholderiales; family Casimicrobiaceae; genus PALSA-1003. The sequence goes on along the minus strand of DATNAR010000128.1, from coordinate 4,080 downwards.
AGTTGCGCAGGCGAACGGTGGCAAACGTCGGGGACAAGGGCATTCCGCAGGCTTTGGAATCGCGCAATTGTAACGGCTTTCCGCGCTACTATCTCGGAGCGCCAGCGGAGAATATGGATGAGCGATTCCGGCCAAACGTTTACCGATCAGGTCGATTATGTGTCGGGCCGGACACGGCTGTTCGGGATCGTCGGGCACCCGATCGAGCAGGTGCGCTCGCCCGAGATGTTCACCGCGGAATTCCGCCGCCGCGCGCTCGACGCCATCCTCGTTCCGATGCACGTTCTGCCGGACGATTTCGACGCGCTGTTGCCGCAGTTGCTGCGGCTGTCCAACCTGGATGGGCTGATATTCACGATTCCGTACAAGCTGCGCGCCCGTGTCCTGGCCGATCAGCTGGGCGGGCAGGCGCGCATCGTCGGCGCGATCAACGCGCTGGGCCGCCGCGCGGGCGGCTGGCGCGGCGACATATTCGACGGCATCGGGTGCGTCGAGGCGTTCCGCCGCCGCGGTATCGTCCTGACTGGCAGACGAGCGCTGCTGCTCGGCGCCGGCGGAGCGGGATCGGCGATAGCAGTCGCGCTCGCCTCCGAGCGGCCGGCCTCGCTCCGGCTGTACGACGTCGACACAACGCGCGCGCAAGCGCTGGCCGCGACGATAACGCGCGCATTTCCCGGCCTCGCCGTCAGCGCGGGACCGCCGCGGCTCGACGACATCGACATCCTGTTGAACGCGACGCCGGCCGGCATGCTCGACGACGCGCGCCTGCCGATCGCCATCGCTGCGCTGCCGCCTGCGATGACGGTGTTCGACGCGATCGTCATGCCGGAGACGACGCCTCTGCTCGCGCTCGCCGAACGCGACGGCTGCACCACGGTCCGCGGCCGCGAGATGATGCGTGGACAGATCGCGCGGATGGTCGATTTTTTTCTCGCTGCCGACTGAACGCCGGCGCTTAGAGTCGATCGCTAACGCCGTCGGAGCCCGCCCGAGCCGGGCCGCAGTACAATCGCAGGGCATCATTCAACGGGGGTGCCGATGCTCGATGCAGCAATATCCGGTCTGATCCGAGCCGTCGCCCTGATCGCAATCGCCCTGCCGGCCGCGACCGCCCTCGGCCAGAACAAGCCCGACTATCCGAACCGGACGATCAAGATCATCGCGCCGGTACAGCCGGGCGGCGGCGTCGATCTGGTGGCGCGCACCGTCGCCGACCGGCTCGGCCTGGCGCTGGGCGTGCCCATCGTCGTCGACAACCAGAGCGGCGGCGGTGGCGTCGTCGGGTCGCTCGCCACCGCACGCGCAGCGCCCGATGGCTACACGTTGATGATCGGGTATGTCGGCACCCACGGCACCAATCCGGCCGTGCGCAAGCTTCCGTACGATGCGATCAGGGATTTCACGCCGATCGCGATGATCGCGGGCACGCCGAACGTGCTGATCGTTCCGCCGTCGATTCCGGTGAGCACGGTGGCGGAATTCGTCGCTTACGTTAAGGCAAATCCCGGCAAGCTCTCGTACGGCTCGGCCGGGCCCGGCACGCTGACGCATCTTGCGATGGAGCAACTGAAAGTCGCCGCCAATCTCGACATCGTGCATGTGCCGTATCGGGGCATCGGCCCGGCGATCACCGACATCCTCGGCGGCCAGACGCAGGCGCTGTTTCCGGGCCTTGCCGCCGCGCTGCCGCATATCAAGGCCGGCAAGATGAAGCCGCTCGCGGTCACCGGCACCACGCGTCATCCGCTGCTGCCCGACGTGCCGACGTTCGACGAGTCGGGCTACAAGGGATTCGACGGCGTGCAGTGGTACGGCGTCGTCGGACCGGCGAACCTGCCGGCGCTTGTCGTCAAGCGCCTGAACGACGAGATCGGCAAGCTGCTGCAGAGCGCCGATCTGGCCGAGCGGCTGTCCGGTGAAGCGCTGCAGCCGATGCCGATGACGCCGGACCAGTTCGGACAGTACATGCGCGACGACATCGCCAAATGGTCGAAGCTCGCGAAGGACCGCGGCATCCAGATCGGCGAATGATGGCCAACGACGCCCACATCGCGGTCCAACTCGACGCGCCCCCGGTCACGCGCATCCTCGCCGATTTCGTCGCCGCGCATCCGTCGGGCGGCTGGGATGACAGCGTGGACCGCGAGGCGCAGCGGAGCTTCCTGAACTGGGTCGGCTGTGCGATCGGCGCGTCGCGCCATCGAGCGGTGGAAGCAGCGCTTGCCGCGGTGACCGAGCTCGAGCCCGCCGCCCAGGCGATGATCCTCGGACGAGGCGAGCGCGTCGATGTCGCGAGCGCGGCGCTGCTCAACGGCATCACGTCGCACACTTTCGATTTCGACGACACGCATCTGAAGACGATCATCCATCCGGCCGGTCCGGTTGCGTCCGCCGCACTGGCGCTGGCCGAACGCCATCGGACGACCGGCCGCGAGCTCATCGATGCGATCGTCCTCGGCGTCGATGTCGAGTGCCGCGTCGGCAACGCCATCTACCCTGACCACTACGACCGCGGCTGGCACATCACCGGATCGACCGGCATGCTCGGCGCGGCCGCCGCCAGCAGCCGGATGCTCAAGCTCGACGCCGGCAAGACGGCGATGGCGCTGGGCATCGCCGCGTCGCAGCCGATCGGCGTGCGCGAACAGTTCGGCTCGATGAGCAAGGCGTTCCACATCGGCGGTGCCGCGCGCGCGGGGCTCACCGCGGCGCTGATGGCGCGGCACGGCTTCACCGCGTCGATGCGCGCGCTCGAAGCGCCGCGGGGCCTGCTGCAGACCTATTCGAACAAATGCGACTGGAACGAAATCTCGGACGGGCTCGGCGATCGATTCGAGATCTCGCTCAACACCTACAAGCCTTTCGCCTGCGGCATCGTCATCCACCCCTCGATCGACGGGTGCCGGCAGCTGTGCGAGGCTCATCGGCTGCGTGCCGACGACATCGAGGGGGTCGATTTGCGCGTGCATCCGCTGGTGCTCGAGCTGACCAGCAAGCGCACGCCGCAGACCGGCCTCGAGGCGAAGTTCAGCGTCTACCACGCTTGCGCCGCGGCGATACTGTTCGGTCAGGCGGGCGAAGGCGAATTCTCCGACGCCGTCGCCCGCCGCGCCGACGTGATTGCGCTGCGCGACCGAGTCCACGCGACGGTCGACGCCGCGATCGACGAGTCGGCGGCCGACGTGACGATTCGCTGCAAGGACGGCCGCTCGCTGCACCTGAAGATCGAACACGCGATCGGCAGCCTGCAGCGGCCGTTGAGCGATGCCGAGCTCGAGCGCAAGTTCCACGGCCTGGTCGATCCCGTGCTGGGCGCCGATCGCGCCGCGCGCCTGGTCGATCTTTGCCGGACCCTGGCCGACGCGACGGACGTCGAACCGCTCAGATCGGCGGCGACCGCCTGACGCGGCAAAGCCTGCACGAAAGGAAAACAATGCCACGGTGGATGCGTGTCAACCACAAGGGCCGCGATTGCTTCGGCACGATCGAAGGCGATTCGCTCCGTGTTCATTCCGGCAACATGTTCTCCGGCGCCACGGCGACCGGCGAGTCGATTCCGCTCGCCGAGGCGAAGCTCCTGACGCCGACCGTGCCGGGCAAGATGGTCGCACTGGTCGACAATTACCATGCGCTGGTGGCCAAGCTCGGCCACGCGGTGCCCGACGAGCCGCTCTACTTCCTGAAGGCCGGGAGCTCGTTTCTCGCCGGCGGCGAGACGATACGCATGCCGAAGTCCTACAGCGGCAAGGTCATCTACGAGGGCGAGCTCGGCATCGTCGTCGGCAGGCGGCTTTCGCAGGCCGGCGAGGCCGACGCGCAAGCCGGCATTTTCGGCTACACCTGCATCAACGACGTCACCGCCATCGAGATCATCGCGCGCAATCCCGGATTCGCCCAATGGACGCGCGCCAAGAGCTTCGACACCTTTGGCGTGTTCGGGCCGGCGATCGCGACCGGCATCGATCCCTCGACGCTGGTCGTCAAGACGGTCCTCAACGAGCAGGAGAGACAGAACTATCCGGTCGCCGATATCATCTTCCCGCCGGCGAAGCTGGTGAGCCTCGTTTCGCAGGACATGAC
>DATNAR010000107.1:0-3707 GCA_035607385.1 Casimicrobiaceae bacterium | reverse complement strand
ATCGTGCCGGACGACATGCGCGGCGGCACGTTCACGATCTCGAATCTGGGCATGTATGGCGTCGATGCGTTCACGGCGATCATCAACCCGCCTGAAAGCGCGATTCTCGCTATCGGGCGCACGGCCGACACGCCGGTCGGGCGCGACGGCCAGGTCGTGCTGCGGCCGATGGCGACATTCACGCTGTCGTCGGACCATCGCATCGTCGACGGCGTGACCGCGGCGCGCTTCGTCGCCGACTTGCGCGAGGCTATCGAACATCCTGAAGGACTGTCGTAACCTTGGCGGTCGTGGAATCACCGCTGCGGGGGCGGAGCAGTCGTTGCCGTGGCGGACGGCGGAAGGTATAAGAACGAGCGGCGGCGCCGCTTCGGCGTCGAACGGCATTTTCATTGCGGAGGAGTGACATGAATTACCTATTGCGCGGCGTCTGGCTTGCTGCGGCGCTGGTCTCGATGCTGGCGCCGCTGTCGGCCCAGGCCCAGGCCCCGAAGGGCAAGCTCGTGCTGTACACGTCGCAACCCGAGCGCGATGCGACGCAGACGACCACGGCGTTCAAGCAGGCGTATCCGGGCATCGAGGTCGAAGTGTTCCGCTCGGGGACGACCGAGGTGATGGGCAAGCTCGCCGCAGAATTCGCCGCCGGCGCGCCGAAGGCCGACGTGCTGCTGATCGCCGACGCGGCCAGCATGGAAGCGCTGAAAAAGGATGGCCGCTTGCTCGCGTACCCGGAAGCGAAAGTCGCCGGGCTGGCCGCCGGAACTTACGACGCCGACCGCACCTATTTCGGCTCCAAGCTGATCACGACCGGTATCGCGGTCAATACCGCCGCCAAGAACCGGCCCGCTTCCTGGGCCGACCTTGCGAAGCCGGAAAACAAGGGCCAGATCGCGATGCCGAGCCCGCTGTATTCGGGGGCGGCCGCGATCATGCTGGGGACGATGACCGCCCGCTCGGATCTCGGCTGGGCTTTTTTCGAAAAGCTCAAGGCCGACGAGGCCGTCGCGGTTCGCGGCAACGGCGCGGTGCTCACCGCGGTGGCCAGCGGCGAAAAGCCGTACGGCGTGCTGGTCGACTTCATGGCCTTCAACGCCAAGGCGAAAGGTTCGCCGATCGACTTCATCTTCCCTGCCGAAGGCGTGCCCGCGGTGACCGAGCCGGTGGCCATGCTGAAGACGACGCAGAATCCCGCCGCCGCGCGCGCCTTCATCGACTTCATCCTGTCGGACGAAGGACAGAAGCTCGCGCTGTCGATGGGCTACATCCCCGCCAGGGCGAGCGTCGGCACGCCGTCGTGGCTGCCGCCCGGAACGGTCATCAAGCTGATGCCGACCGACATCGGCAACGTGGTGCAAAACAACAGCGCCAATCTGAAGCGTTTCTCCGAGCTGTTCGGTAACTGACCCCGATCCGCCGGCGCGCGACGATGGCGGACACCGCAGGCTGGCGCGAGCGCGCCGAGGAGACGGCGCTGTTGTGGGCGCTGGTCGCGATCGTCGCGATCCTTTCGCTGTTGCCGCTCGCGCGATTGCTGTTCGAGGGCGTAGCGCCGGGCGGCCGGTTCTCGACCGCCGCGCTGTCCAGCGTGCTTTCGAGCGCCACGACGTGGACGGCGGCCCGGCACAGCATCCTGACCGCATGCGGCGGCACGGTGCTGGCGGTGCTGATCGGGGCGACGGTCGCGGTGCTGGTCGGGCTTACCGATATCCGCGGCCGCAACGCCTTCGTCTTCTGCTTCGTGCTGCCGCTGATGATCGCGCCGCAGGTGGTGGCGCTCGCGTGGCTGCAGTTGTTCGGGCCGTCGAGCACACTGCTGAAGATGATCGGATTGGCGCCCGCGATGGGCAGCCGCAACCCGCTCTACTCCGCCGAGGGCATCATCCTGTTGCTGGGCGTGCAGTACGCGCCGCTGGTGTTCCTGACCTTGCGCGCCGGACTGCGCACCTTGCCGCAGGAACTGCTCGAAGCGGGCCTCGCGGCCGGGGCGAAGCCGCTGACGATTCTGCGCACGATCGTGCTGCCGCTGATGACGCCGCCGCTGGTCGCCGGAATCGCGCTCTGCTTCGTCTCGTGCCTGGGCAATTTCGGCATTCCGGCGTTTCTGGGCATTCCGGGCAATTACCTGGTCCTGCCGACGCTGATCTACCAGCGGCTCGCGGGCCTTGGGCCGAGCGTGCTGTCCGAGGTCGCCGTGCTGTCGTGCCTGATCGGCTTTATCGCCGTGCTTGGCATCTTTCTGCAGGACCTGATGCTGCGGCGGCGCGATTTCCGCATCACGACGACGTCGAACGCGATGCGCCCGTTCGAGCTCGCACGCTGGCGTCCGGCGGTCGAGATCGCACTGTGGATCCTGACGATCGTCGTGCTCGTGCTGCCGCTGATCGCGCTGCTCTTGAGCTCGCTGGTGCCCGCGGTCGGCGTGCCGCTGACGGTGCAGTCGGCGACCTGGTCGAACTACGATTACGTGCTGTTCGATCATGCCGCCGCAAAGCGCGCGTTCGTCAACAGCTTCAGCCTGTCGGCGACCGCGGCCATCGCCATCGTCCTGGTCGCCGTTCCGCTCGCGTATTTTCTGGTCTGGCGGCGCTCGCGCCTTTTGCGCCTGCTCAACCTCGTCACCGAGATGCCGTACGCGCTGCCCGGCGTCGTGCTCGCGATCGCCGCCATTCTGTTGTTCCTGAAACCGCTGCCGGTGCTCGGCCTCACGCTGTACAACACCGTCTGGATCATCCTGTTCGGCTATCTGGCGCGTTTCCTGGTGCTCGGTCTGCGTCCGGTGATCGGCGGCTATTACCAGCTCGACCGCACGCTCGAGGAAGCCGCGCAGATCGCGGGTGCGCGTCTGCTGCGGCGCCTCACGACGATCATCCTGCCGCTGGTCGCTCCAATGGCGATCGCGGGCGCGCTGCTGGTGTTTCTCACCGCGTTCAATGAGCTGACGGTGTCGGCGCTGCTGTGGTCGTCGGGCGCCGAGACGCTGGGCGTGGTCGTATTTTCGTTCCAGCAGGGGGGCGACTCGACCTACGCCGCGGCGCTGGCGATGCTGACCGTCGCCGTGACGATCGCGCTGATGCTCTCGACCTTGCTCACCGGGAAGCCGGCAAGAGGCGTGCTGCCATGGCGCGGCTGATCGTCGACCGCGTCACCAAGACGTTCGGCGCGTTTCGCGCGCTTGACGAAGTCTCTCTCGACGTCAGCGACGGCGAGTTCATGGCGATCCTCGGCGCCTCGGGCTGCGGCAAGACCACGTTGCTGCGGCAGATCGCCGGCTTCGACAAGCTCGACGGCGGTCGCATCGTCATCGGCGACACGGTCGTCTCGGCGGTCGGGCAACACGTGCCTCCCGAGCGGCGCCGCATCGGGATCGTCTTCCAGTCGTACGCGCTGTGGCCGCACATGACCGTCGCCGAGAACGTCGCCTACGGCCTGACGGTCGCCGGTGTGCGCGATCCGGAACGGGCGCGGCGCGTCGAGGCGGCGCTCGCCCTGGTCGAGCTTAAAGGCTATGCCGCGCGCCGGCCGTCGCAACTGTCAGGCGGGCAGCGCCAGCGCGTGGCGCTCGCACGCTGCCTCGTCACCGAGCCCTCGCTGGTGCTGCTCGACGAGCCGCTGGCGAACCTCGACGTGCATCTTCGCGCCTCGATGGAGGACGAATTCGCGCGCTTTCACGCCCGCACCGGTACGACGATGGTGTACATCACGCACGA
>DATNAR010000089.1:0-9461 GCA_035607385.1 Casimicrobiaceae bacterium | reverse complement strand
CTTCTTGGTCGCGTAACGGACGCCTAGCTGTCGGATGTCGAGAGTGGGCACACGGATTCCGGTTCGAAGTCGGCGCGAGGCGGGCCGGATAATAAGGCGGGCGGGCGAATTTCCGACGCGCGGCAGTTTAAGGATTCTGGCAGAAAAACGGCGGCGCATCGGGCGCCGCCGTTTTCAGTGCAGGGAGACCTCCCGCAGCTACATTGCCTTGGTCACCCACTCGACGGTCACGTTCTTGCTGTAATCGGGGGCTACCGTCTGCAGCCGGCCCTGTTCCTTGAGGAAGTTGGCCTGCTGCGTAAGCGCCTTGGCCGCGGCGCCGTTCGCGCCGCCGCCCAGCCAGGTCGGCGATGCCTGTTCTTTCGCGCTGGGGAAACCATACAGGGCCATCGATGCCGCGACGTCCTCGGGCTTGCCGCCCGACCACTTGGCGACTGCCGCGACCTTGGCCTGGTCACCGGTCCAGGCCTTGGCATTGGCGCGATAGTCGGCGTCGGCTTTGGCGACGGCCTTGACCAGCGCCACCATGAACGCCGGATTCTCTTTCGCGAACTTGCGTGTGACGATCAAGCCGTCGAACGTGCAAGCGCCCTGCTTGCATATGTCGCCCGACGTCGTCAGCACCTTGCCGTTCTTCTTGACGTTGGTCAGCACCGGATCCCAGATGAATGTCGCGTCGATGTCGCCGCGCTCCCACGCGGCGGCGATTTCCGGCGGCCGCATGTTGAGCACCTGTGCGTCGGTGGGCTTCAAGCCCGCCTTCTGCATCGCATAGAGCAGCTGGAAGTGCGACGTCGACACGAACGGCGTGCCGATCTTCTTGCCCTTGAGGTCGGCGACGGTGTTGACCCCGCTGCCGTTCCGCGCGACCAGCGCTTCCGCCGCCGCGATGTCCTCGAGGATCCAGAAGAGTTCGACGTCCATCCCCTGGCTGATCGCCGTCGCGATGCCGGTGGAGCCGACCTCGCCCAGCTGGACGTCGCCGGACGCCATCGCGCGGATCACGTCGCCGCCACCGCCGAACTGGCGCCAGTTGATCTTGTAGCCGGTCGCCTTTTCGATCTCCTGGCTCTGCTGCACCCAGCGCCAGGGATTCATCATGTCCTGATACGCGAAGGTAACGGTTTTCTGCGCCATTACCGGCAGCGCGACGGCCGCCGCGACTGCGAACAGGAATCCAGCCAGCCAATGTTTCATATGTCCCTCCGTCCCCTTCGATGGTGAACCGCGTCGCTGGTCAGACCGTCGCCAGCGTCTTGCGCAAGCAGTCGACGATGATGTCGACATCCTTCTTGTCGGCGATCAGCGGCGGCGCGATGATCGCGCAGTCGCCGGTCGTCTTCAGATGCAGGCCGTTGTCGAACAGCTTCTTCTGCAGGATGTGTCCGCGCTTGCCCGGCGCCCCGTCCGGGTGGACGTCGATCGCGGCCAGCATTCCGTAGCCGCGGATGTCGGAGACGAGCGGCACATCCTTCAGCGACCAGATGGCGTCGAGGAAATACGGCGACAGCTCGGCGCCGCGCTCGAACAGATTTTCCTTCCGGTAGATGTCCAGCGTCGCCAGGCCCGCCGCGCACGGCCCCGGGTGTGCCGAGTACGTATAGCCGTGGAAGAATTCGATCGCGCCTTCGGCGGCGGCGCCGATGATCGTGTCGTGCACGCGCTCGCTGATCGCCACCGCGCCCATCGGCTGCGCGCCGTTGGTGATGCCCTTGGCCATCGTCATCAGGTCGGGGGTCACGCCGAAGCTTTGCGCGGCGAACGCCTTGCCGGTGCGGCCGAAGCCGCAGATCACTTCGTCGAACACCAGGAGGATGCCGTGCGCATCGCAGATCTCGCGCAGGCGTTTGAGGTAGCCCTTCGGCGGCACCAGCACGCCGGTCGAGCCGGCGATCGGCTCGACGAAGCAGGCGGCGATGTTCTCGGGGCCGTACAGGTTGACGAAGCGCACCAGATCGTCGGCCAGCTCGGCGCCGTGCGCGCCTTCGCCGCGGACGAACGCGTTCTCCTTCAGGTGCGTGTGGCGCATGTGCACGACGCCGGGCAGGGTCGGACCGAAGCGGCGCCGGTTGTTGACCATGCCGGCCAGCGAAACGCCGCCGAAATTCACGCCGTGGTACGCGCGTTCGCGCGAGACGAACATATTGCGGCCGCCCTGGCCCCTGGCCTGGTGATAGGCGAGCGCGACTTTCATCGCGGTGTCGACCGCCTCGGAACCCGAGTTGACGAAGAAGATCCGGTTCAGGTCGCCTGGCGTCAGCTCCGCCACGCGCGCAGCGAGCTCGAACGACTTGATGTGGCCGCGCAGGAACGGCGCGATGAAATCGAGCTCGCGCAGCTGGTTGCCGACGGCGTCGGCGATCTCCTTGCGGCCATGTCCGGCGGCGCAGCAGAACAGGCCGGAGCTGGCATCGATGATCTTCTGGCCGCGGTCGCTCCAGTAGTACATGCCTTCGGCGCGAACGACGATCTTGGGATCGGATTTGAATTCGCGATTCGGTGTGAACGGCATCCAGTACTCGTCGAGCGAGACCTGGGTGAGCGGGGACTTGTCGCGCAGATTGATTTCGGCTTGACCCATGCGTTTCTCCTGGAGCGCCGGCAAAGCGACGCCGCGGCTTGTCGCCGTCGGACCGTTGCGGCTGTGTTAGGATTCTACGCCAGCTTGCGGGCTGGGGTGTTGAGAGGCGGCGCACTTGCAGCCGCCCGATCCGCGCTCGGGCAAGGCACGCTTCCACGATGCACATCGGCGTTCCCAAGGAAATCAAGGTTCTCGAGCACCGCGTCGGTCTGACGCCGGAGAGTGTGCGCGAGGCGCGCACGCGCGGCCACGACGTGATCGTCGAAACGCGCGCCGGGCAGGGCATCGGCATGGACGACGATGCCTATCGCCGTGCCGGCGCGACGATCGCCGCGACAGCTGCGGAGGTGTTCGCTCGCGCCGACATGATCGTCAAGGTCAAGGAGCCGCAGGCAGTCGAGCGGGCGATGCTCAAGCGCGGCCAGCTGCTGTTCACCTATCTGCACCTCGCGCCCGACCCCGAGCAGGCCGCGGACCTGATCGCGAGCGGCGCCGTCTGCATCGCGTACGAGACGGTGACGTCGAAGAGCGGCGGCTTGCCGCTGCTCGCGCCGATGTCCGAAGTCGCCGGACGCATGTCGATCCAGGCCGGCGCCTACTTTCTGGAAAAGGCGCACGGCGGCCTGGGCGTGCTGCTCGGCGGCGTGCCCGGCGTCGACCCCGCCAAGGTCGTCATCCTGGGCGGCGGCGTCGTCGGCTCGCATGCCTGCCATATCGCGCTGGGGATGGGGGCTGAAGTCTGGGTGCTCGACCGCAACACCGACGTGCTGCGCGCGCTGTGGCGGCAGTTCGGCCGTCCGCTGAACACGGTGTTCTCGACGCACGATGCGATCGAGCGCCATGTCATCAGCGGCGATCTGGTCGTCGGCGGGGTGCTGATTCCCGGGGCGTCGGCGCCGAAGCTGGTGTCGGCGGCGCTGGTCAAGCAGATGAAAAAAGGCTCGGTCATCGTCGACGTGGCGATCGACCAGGGCGGTTGCTTCGAGACGTCGCGTCCGACGACGCACGCCGAGCCGACCTATGTCGTCGACGGCGTGATCCATTATTGCGTGGCGAACATGCCGGGCGGCGTCCCGCGGACGTCGACGTTCGCGCTGAACAACGCGACGCTGCCGTTCGTCCTTGCGCTGGCGGACAAAGGCTATCGCGCCGCGCTGGCCGACGATCCGCATCTGCGCGACGGTTTGAACGTCGCTTTCGGCAAGGTCACCTGCCGCCCGGTCGCCGAAGCGCTCGGGTACAACTACACCGAGCCGGAGGCCGCGCTGGCCTAGCGACTCGCGATTACGGAGATCAAACGATGAACTCGATGACCGATGCCGGCGCGCTGCCGGCGCGAAGCGCGGTGCGCGGCCGGCAGAAAATGACGCCATCCGAGGCGTTCGTCGAAACCCTGGTCGCGCAGGGCGTGACCGACGTCTTCGGCATCGTCGGGTCCGCGTACATGGACGCGCTCGATCTTTTTCCGCTCGCCGGCATACGGTTCATCTCGGTCGCGCACGAGCAGGGCGCCGGGCACATGGCCGACGGCTATTCGCGGGTGTCCGGGCGGCACGGCGTCTGCATCGCGCAGAACGGACCGGGCATCACCAATTTCGTGACCGCGGTCGCGGGCGCGTTCTGGGCGCATTCGCCGGTCGTCGTCGTCACGCCGGAGACCGGCTCGATGACGCTCGGGCTCGGCGGTTTCCAGGAAACCGAGCAGCTGCCGATCTTCTCCAAGATCACCAAGTACCAGGCGCACGTGAACAACCGTGCGCGCATGGCCGAGCTCACCTCGCGCGCGTTCGATCGCGCGCTGCTGGAGCTGGGGCCGACACAGCTCAACATTCCACGCGACTATTTCTACGGCGATATCGAATGCGAGATTCCGCGCCCGCTGCCGATCGAGCGGGGCGCCGGCGGCGAGGAAAGCCTGGACGATGCGGCAGCGCTGCTCGCCGAGGCGAAATTTCCGGTGGTCATCTGCGGCGGTGGCGTCGTGATGGCCGACGCGCAGGCCGAAGCGATCGCGCTCGCCGAGCTCTTGCAGGCGCCGGTGGCCAACAGCTATCTGCACAACGATTCGTTTCCCGCCGACCATCCGCTGTGGTGCGGACCGCTGGGCTACCAGGGCTCGAAGGCCGCGATGAAGCTGCTGGCGAAGGCCGACGTCGTGCTGGCGCTGGGCACGCGGCTGGGACCTTTCGGCACGTTGCCGCAGCATGGACTCGATTACTGGCCGGCCGCGGCGAAGGTCATCCAGATCGACGCCGATCCGCGGATGCTGGGCCTCGTCAAGCCGATCTCGGTCGGCATCTGCGGCGACGCGAAGGCGGCGGCGCGGGCGCTGATCGCCCGCCTGTCGGGGCGCCCCCTCGCCTGCCAGGCCAACCGCGAACCGCGACGGGCGGACATCGCGGCCGAGCGCTCGGCCTGGGAATCCGAGCTCGACCAATGGACGCACGAGAAAGATCGCTGGTCGCTCGAAGTCGCGAAGGGCTCGTCGGCGATGCACCCGCGGCAGATGCTGCGCGAGCTCGAAAAGGCCATGCCCGACGATGCGATGGTATCGACCGACATCGGCAACATCTGCTCGGTATCGAATTCGTATCTGCGCTTCAAGTCGCCGCGCAGCATGTTCGCCGCGATGAGCTTTGGCAATTGCGGCTACGCGTTCCCGACGATCATCGGCGCCAAGGTCGCCGCGCCCGGGCGCCCGGCGATCGCCTACGTCGGAGACGGTGCATGGGGCATGAGCTTCGGCGAGATCCAGACCTGCGTGCGCGAAGGCATTCCGGTCACCGCCGTCGTGTTCAACAACGGGCAATGGGGCGCGGAAAAGAAAAATCACGTCGATTTCTACGCGAACCGTTTTGTCGGCGTCAATCTCGACCGGCAGCCGTCGTGGGCCGTCGTGGCCAGGGCGATGGGCGCGGATGGAATCCATATCGAAAAGCTCTCCGATGTGGGTCCCGCGCTGCGCGCCGCGGCCAATGCGCAGAAGGAAGGCAAGACGACGATCCTGGAGATGATGGTGACGCGCGAGCTCGGCGATCCGTTCCGGCGCGACGCGCTGGCCATGCCGGTGCGGCATCTCGACAAGTACAAGTCGACGGCGGCACGCTAGCTGATGCCGGCTCGCGACGCTGAGCGTAATGACCCTGCCGCGCTGGACGCGGTGCCGGCGGCAAGGCGTTGATCGCTCTGCCGCTGCCTGCCCCGCTCGGCTATGTGGCCTGGGGCGCAGGCGTCGCGCTGTTCGCCGGCGTCGTGCGCGGCTTCGCCGGTTTCGGCTTGTCCGCTTTCATTGTCGCCGGCATGTCGCTGCTGCTGTCGCCTCAGCAGATCGTCCCGGCGGCGATGATGCTGGAAATCCTGGCGAGCCTGACGCTGCTGCGCTCGGTCTGGCGCGACGTGGCCTGGCATTGGATCGGCCCGCTGCTCGCAGGCTACGCGATCGCGGTGCCGCTGGGCGTGTGGTGCCTGGCGACGCTGCCGGAAGTGCCGCTGCGGACCGCCGTCTCGGTCCTGATATTCGCCGCGGCGCTGATCATGCTTCGCGGCTGGCATCCGGACTTGCGCGACACGATCGGATTGCGCCTCGGCACCGGGCTGGGTTCCGGGTTTCTGTCGGGATTGTCGTCGATCGGCGGCATCTTCGCCGCGACGATGCTGTTCACGACGTCGCTTCCGGGCGCGCGCCTGCGCGCGACGCTGATCACCCTGTTCTTCGTCAGCGCGTGGTACGGGCTGGCGTGGGCATGGCAGCAGGGGCTTGCCACCGGCGGCACGATGCTGTGGACGGCGTGGCTGCTGGTGCCGATGCTGGTCGGCATCGCGGTCGGCCGCCGGTTTTTCGTGCGCACCGCGGAAGAACGGTTCCGGCGCGCGGTATTGCGCGTGCTTGCCGGCATCGCCGCGCTTGGCCTTGTGCGCGCGGTGTGGGCGTTTTTCTGACATCGCGAGCAATCGCGATCATACTTAGCCAGCCGGTTTGCACCGGCGGCGCCGACGCACAGGACTTGCGACGCATCGACCCATGACCCGCCAGATCGCTTTCGACGACCGCTCGCGCCAGCAGACGCATTTCACCACCTGCTACATGTGCGCCTGCCGATGCGGCATCAAGGTGACCGTCGAGAACGATCGCGTGCGCTTCATCCAGGGCAATCCGAACCACCCGGTCAACAAGGGTGTTCTGTGCGCCAAGGGGTCGGCCGGCATCATGAAGCAGTATTCGGCGGCGAAGCTCACCAAGCCGCTCAAGCGACGCCCCGGCGCGCGGCGCGGCACCGGCGACTTCGTCGAGATCGAATGGGACGAGGCGCTCGACATCCTCACGGCGCGGCTGAAGCAGATTCGCAGCAGCGATCCGACCAAGCTCGCCTTTTTCACCGGCCGCGATCAGATGCAGGCCTTGTCCGGGATGTGGGCGCAGCAGTTCGGCACGCCGAACTGGGCAGCGCACGGCGGCTTCTGCTCGGTCAACATGGCGGTCGCCGGCCTGTACACGATCGGCTACTCGTTCTGGGAGTTCGGCGCGCCCGACTGGGACCACGCCAAATACTTCATGCTGTGGGGCGTCGCCGAAGACCATTCGTCGAATCCGCTGAAGATCGGCCTCGACAAGCTGAAAAAACGCGGCGCCAAATTCGTCTCGATCAATCCGGTGCGCACCGGATACTCGGCAATCGCGGACGAATGGCTGCCGATCCGGCCGGGAACCGACGGATTGCTCGCGCTGGCGCTGGTCCACGTACTGCTCAAGCGCGGCGCCATCGACTGGGAGTTCCTGATCCGTTACACCAATGCGCCCTGGCTGGTCGTGCAGACGCCGGGCATGCCGGGCGACGGCCTGTTCGCCCGCGACGAAAACGACAATCCGCTGGTCTGGGACCATGTTGCGCAGGTGTTCACCAACGGCCACCTTCCCGACATCGCCCCGGCCTTGCTGGCGAGCGTCGAATTGCCGGACGGGCGCCGCGCCAAGACGGTCTTTTCGCTGATCAGCGAGCGCTACCTGGACGAGCGCTATGCGCCGGAGACCGTCGCGGCCGAGTGCGGCATCGACGCGGCGACGATCACGCGCATCGCCCACGAGATCGCCCACGTTGCTTTCAACGAGGCGGTCGAGCTGCCGATCCGCTGGACCGACATGCACGGCCGCACGCACGACAAGGTGATCGGGCGGCCGGTCGCCATGCATGCGATGCGCGGCATCTCCGCCCACTCCAACGGTTTCCACACCTGCCGCGCGCTGCACCTTCTGCAGATGCTGCTCGGCGCGCTGGAGGGACCGGGCAACTTTCGCGCGCGGGCACCGTATCCGCGGCGGATCCCTTTGCGTTCGCTGCCGGAGAACGATCCAACGGTGATTTTCGCGCCGGACACGCCGCTCAAGCGCATGCCCAACGGCAACCCGACGCGGCCGGAGGACCTGGTCATCGACAAGGACGGCCAGCCCTTGCGCATCGACCGGGCGTACTCGTGGGAATCGCCGCTGGCGGCGCACGGCATGATGCACATGGTGATCACCAATGCCGCAAATCACGATCCCTACCCGATCGATACGCTGCTGCTGTTCATGGCGAACATGGCGTGGAATTCGTCGATGAACACCGGCGACGTGCGCGAGATGCTGGCGCGCACGGCGGCGCACGGCGAGTACGCGATACCGTTCGTCGTCGTCGTCGACGCGTTCCAGTCCGAGACCGTCAATTTCGCCGACCTCGTGCTGCCGGATACGACCTACCTGGAGCGCTACGACGCGATCTCGCTGCTCGACCGGCCGATCTCGGAGCCCGACGCGGCCGCCGATTCGATCCGCCATCCGATTCTTACGCCCGATCGCGACGTCAAGCCGTGGCAGGACGTGCTGGTCGAGCTCGCGTCGCGGCTCAAGTTTCCCGCGTTCACGCGCGAGGACGGCACGCGCAAGTTCGCCGACTACCGCGACTTCATCGTCAATTACGAAAAGCTGCCGGGCATCGGCTTCCTCGCCGGCTGGCGCGGCAAGGACGGCGAATCGCATCTGCGCGGCGAGCCCAATCCGAAGCAATGGGAAAAGTACATCGAGCACCAGTCGTTCTTCAGTTATCCGTGGCCGGATAACATGCGCTACTACCGGTTCGCGAACAAGGATTATCTCGAGTTTGCCGAAAAGCACGCGCTGTTCGGAACCCCGCCGGTGCAGGTCATCCTGCAGATGTATTCCGAGCCGCTGCAGAAGTTTCGCCTCGCCGGGCAGGGTCTCTACGACGGCCCGCAGCCGTCGTCCGCGACCGACCGCCAGCGGCTCGCCACTTACTTCGATCCGCTGCCGTTCTGGTACGAGCCGCTGGAAACGCAGGGCAAGGCGCGCGAAGCGTATCCGTTTCACGCGATCACGCAGCGCCCGATGATGATGTACCACTCGTGGGATTCGCAAAACGCGTGGCTGCGACAGATCGTCGCGCAGAACTATCTGTACATGAATCGCGGCAGCGCCAAGAAGCTGGGCTTAACCGACTACGACTGGGTCTGGGTGGCCTCGCGTCACGCCCGCATCCGCTGCCAGCTGAAGACGATGGAAGGCGTCGAGGCGAATACCGTCTGGACCTGGAACGCGATCGGCCGCCAGGCGGGAGTCGCGGGCCTCGAGCCCGATGCACCGGAGGCGACTGCCGGCTTCCTGCTCAATCACCTGATTTCCGAGCTGTTGCCCAAGCACGCCAGCGACGAGCGCCGCCTGACCAACTCGGATCCGGTCACCGGACAGGCGGCATGGTTCGATCTTCGGGTCAGCATCCGCAAATGCGCGCCGGGTGAAACGGGGTTGTGGCCGACGGTGGCGCCGGCCAAGCGCCTGCCCGGCGATGACGGCGTGCGTCCGTCGCTGCTGCGGTGGACGACGAAGAGT
>DATNAR010000071.1:0-4620 GCA_035607385.1 Casimicrobiaceae bacterium | reverse complement strand
GTGGATCTCGCCACGCCGGCGCCGTATCAGGCGCTGGCCGCGAGGATGAATTCGATCATGGACGAGATCGAGGCCATTCTGGCCCGGCAGAAGAAGTAAGTTTCACGCGCATCGGCCGACGGCGCGGCCGATATGGGGAATCTAATCCGGCGCCGGCAGGCGTCCGGCGGATACCTGCGACCCCGAGAGCTCGTGGTCGTTGGCAAGCGCGGCGCGCTTTGCCCGGATCAGCGTCTGCGCTTCCAGACACCAGTGCTTCTTGATGCTGAACCATACATCGGCCGCCCACAGGATGTTGAGGCCCCGCACGTCGGCGGGCACCTTCGGCTCTTCGCCGTCCCCCGGGACATAAGCGTTGATCCAGGCGCGGGCCTTCGGGTCCGCCGCAAGCTCGTGGGTGATCGGTACGGTGATGTGGTTGTAGGTCATCGGCAGCACGACGTTGCGCACGCTGGCTGCTCCGCCGCGGCGGTATTGGCTGACGGCCGTCGTCGCGGGGAAAGTCCAGGCGATCATGTCGCCCTGAATCGCGAAGCCGGTAAAGTCGTCGACGGTATCGGGGATCGTTCGCAGCCGAAGCAGCATGTCCCATTGGTTGGGCAGCATGAAGGCCGCGCCGCCCGCGCCTACTGCGGTGGCATAAGTGACTGAGAGTCCCACCACCGGTCGCTTGCTGCCATCCAGCGGGTCGACGATGCTGTACCGATCTTCGGCCGCGTCGGTCGCAGCGTTCCATACGGCGACCTTGGGCTCGAAGGCGCCGGCCAGCGTGTAGAGCACCTTGATCGCCTGCATGCCTCCCTGGCTGTGACCGACGATCATCGGCCGCACGCCGTCGCGCTCGTAGTACCAGGCGATCTCGCCGGCGAGGCGTTCGCTGCTCCCGTAGGGACTCTGCGAATACGCGCCATCGGCGGGATCCCGAAGCTTTTCTCCGGGGTAGCCCATGCGCTCGAGGAACGTCGCGAACGAACTCATGATCAGATAGACCGGATAGACGCTCGCATGCAGCAATATGATTCTGGGCGTCGGTCCCGCAGCCAACGTCGTCCTGACGTCGTAATCGGTGATGTGGTCCGGGTCGAGCGCGAGTATCCGGTCTTCCAGGCCCGGCTCGAGATTGAGCGAGCGCAGAACCTTTCCGCGCTCGACTCTGTCGTCGGCAGTCCGGTCGGTCGTTCCATTGGTCGCGCAACCCAGGAGGCCGATGGCCGCGCACGCGGCAAGAAGGCGGCGAATCGCGCCGCCTGCGCTTGCGGTATGGTTTATCGTCATACGTTCGCTCATCGGTCCTTCGCTCGTCAGGCGGGAAATCGCGCGCTCAGCTTGGCACGGGCCCGTAGTATGCCTGACGCGGCGCGGTCGATATACTGATCGACGCGCGCAGGCATCGAGCGACACTCGGTGTCCGGCTGTCGCTGTCAATCGACTGACTACCGATCAGAACACACATGCGGGTTCATCC
The DNA here is from genome assembly GCA_035607385.1 of Casimicrobiaceae bacterium. Lineage (GTDB taxonomy): Bacteria > Pseudomonadota > Gammaproteobacteria > Burkholderiales > Casimicrobiaceae > PALSA-1003. The sequence goes on along the minus strand of DATNAR010000071.1, from coordinate 3,155 downwards.
CCCGGTAATCGCCATCGCCGCAGCCCTCGCGATCGTCACTGCGACGTCCGCCGCCGACACCGGCGCCGCGCGCGACGATCCGTTTGTGTGGCTCGAGCAGGTCGATGGCGAACGCGCGATGGCATGGGTCAGGTCGGAGAATGCGAAGACCGCCGCCGTGCTCGAGCACGATCCCCGCTACGCCGATCTGTTCAAGGCAGCGCTCGAGATCGCCGAGGCCAAGGACAGAATCCCGATGCCGCAGCTGATCGGCGGGCGGATCCTCAACCGCTGGCAGGACGCCGATCACGTACGCGGGATCTGGCGGCGGACCAGCCTCGCCGATTACCAAAAGGCTGCTCCCGCGTGGACGACCGTCCTGGACCTGGACGCGCTCGCTGCCGCGGAGAAGGCGAACTGGTTCTGGAGCGGTGCCGATTGCGAACAGCCGGCCGAGCGCCGCTGCCTGATCGGCCTGTCCGACGGCGGCGAGGATGCAGTCACGATGCGCGAATTCGATTTGCGCTCGACCCGATTCGTCGACGGCGGTTTTTCGCTTCCGCGCGGCAAGCAGGACGCCGCCTGGCAGGACGCCGACACGCTGCTCGTCGCCCGCGAATGGTCGCCCGGCGAGCTCACGCGCTCCGGCTATCCGTTCGTCGTCAAGCGCCTTCAACGCGGGCAGCCGCTGTCAGCCGCCGTGGAAGTCTTTCGTGGAACGCCCGACGACGTCGGCGCAAGCGCGTCGGCGTTCAACGACGGCGCCGGTCACCGGGCGCTCGTCATTCGCCGCGCGCTGTCGTTCTTCGAGGCCGAATATCGGCTCGTGGGCCCGAGCGGGACGAGAAAGCTGGCGTTGCCGCCGAAAGCGGACATCGTCGCGCTGGTCGCCGGTCGTTTCGTGGTCAACCTTCGCGAAGAGTGGACGCCCGGCGATGGAGCGACGTTCCCGCAAGGATCGCTGGTGTCGATCGATCTCGCGGCGGCGAGCGCAGCGCCCGAACTGCTGCGCCCGACGCTGATCTATGCTCCCGGACCGCGCGAAGCCTTCCAGCAGGCGTCGGCCACCCGTGGCCATCTGCTGGTCAGCGTGCTCGACAACGTGAAGGGACAGGTCTACGTCTATACGCCAGAGCGCGCGGGAAAATGGTCGCGCCGCCGGCTCGCGCTGCCGGACAATGTCTCGATCGACATCGTCGACACTGACCTCCACAGCGAGCGCGCATTCCTGACCGTCACCGGTTTTTTGACGCCGACCAGCCTCTGGCTCGTCGACCTCGCGACCGGCACGCTGAACATCGTCAAGACGCTGCCCCCGCGTTTCGACGCTTCGCATCAGGTGGTCGAGCAGTTCGAGGCCGCATCGAGCGACGGAACCAGGATTCCCTACTTCGTCGTTCATCGGACCGACATGACCCGCGATGGAAGCACACCGACGATCCTCACCGCCTATGGCGGCTTCCTGGTTTCTCAGCCCCCGTATTACGCGCCGCAAACCGGCAAGCTCTGGCTGGAGCGCGGCGGCGCGCTGGTGCTGGCCAACATTCGCGGCGGAGGCGAATTCGGACCGGCATGGCACGATGCCGGCCTCAAGACGCACCGCCAGCGGATCTTCGACGACTTCACCGCCGTGGCGCGCGACCTCATCGCCAAGGGTATTACCAGTCCGCCCCATCTCGGCATCCAGGGAGGCTCCAACGGCGGCCTGTTGATGGGTGTTCAGTTCATCCAGCATCCCGAGCTGTGGGGCGCGGTCGACATGCAGGTCCCGCTGCTCGACATGCTGGGCTACGAGCATATTGCGGCAGGCAGCTCGTGGGTCGGTGAATACGGCAGCGTCGCGAATCCCGACGAGCGCGCGTTCCTGGCATCGATCTCCCCTTACGACAACCTGAAGCCGGGTATTCGATACCCTGAAGCGCTGATCTGGACGACGACCAAGGACGACCGCGTCGGCCCGCAGCACGCGCGCAAATTCGCGGCAAGGCTGGCCGAGATCGGTGTTCCGTATCTTTTCTACGAGGTCGTCCAGGGAGGCCACGGCGCCGGCGCGACGCTAGCGGAGAAAGCGGCGATGACCGCGCGCGAATTCACCTATTTCTGGCGCAAGCTCGCACCAAAGGAAAATCCTCGCTGACCGGCGGCGCCGATACCCGACGCAACCGGGCGAGCTTTCCGGGCCGGCAGGCGCGATCAGCTCACCGGACGGCATCCCCGCACGCTTGACACGACAGGCGCGTTCGTTAATACTTAACCGAATGGTTAAGCGTTTGGCAGCGCGCAAGCCAACCAATGGAGGTCGACATGAAGTTGTACGGATTTCCCCCATCGCCCAACACGCGCAAGGTTCAGGCGGTCGCCGCCCACCTCGGCCTGCCGCTGGAGTTCGAGTTCGTCGACATCACCCAGGGCAAGTCGCATACGCCGGAGTTCCTGAAAATGAATCCCACCGGGCGCACGCCGGTTTTTACCGACGGTGATTTCACGCTCTGGGAATCGAACGCGATCATGCAGTATCTCGCCAGCCAGCGGAACAACGACCTTTGGCCCGACGACGCGCGCACGCGCGCCGATATCAGCCGCTGGCAGCTGTGGCAGGTCGCCCATTGGGACGAAGGCTGCGGCGGATTTCTTTGGGAAAACCTGGTCAAGAAGGCTCTCGGCATGGGCGAAGGCGACCCGGCCGCTTTGAAAAAGTCGGAAGAGGCGTTTCATCGCGACGCCGCGATGCTCGATGCTCACCTCGGCAAGCATCCCTACCTGGTAGACGGCTCGCCGACGCTCGCCGATTTCGCCGTCGCGTCGTACCTCCACTACGCCGTCGCTGCCAAGTTGCCTTGGGAGCCGTACAAGAACATCCGGGCCTGGTACGCGCGCATCGAGGCCTTGCCGGCGTGGCAGCAGACCAAGCCGCCGGCCTGAGCGGCGGCTCAATGTGCAGGATTGGCGGGAGACGGTAACCCCGCGCGCTCAGTATCGTTGAACCGGAACAGCCGCTTCGTGCTCAGCTCGGACAGACGCGAGATGCCCAGCATCGCCATGTCGCGCTGAAGCTCGTCCAACAGCAGGGTTATCGCGCGATCGACGCCCGCAGCGCCGCCGACCGCCGCGGCATAAGCGAACGGACGGCCGGCGAAGACGAACTTCGCGCCGAGCGCCAGCGCCTTGAGCACATC
>DATNAR010000066.1:0-2093 GCA_035607385.1 Casimicrobiaceae bacterium | reverse complement strand
GCCTATGCGTCGCGCCATGAAGGGAGGATGCACGCCTGCGGCCACGACGGGCACACGGCGATGCTGCTCGGCGCCGCCAAGGCGCTGGCGCGGCGACGTCGCTTCGACGGCACCGTGTACTTCATCTTCCAGCCCGCCGAGGAGAACGAGGGCGGCGGGCGGGTGATGGTCGAAGAGGGCTTGTTCGACCAGTTCCCGATGCGCGCGGTGTACGGCATGCACAACTGGCCACGGAAGCCGTTGGGCTCGTTTGCGATGCGAGCGGGGCCGCTGATGGGAGCGTACGACGTTTTCGAGATCGTCGCGACAGGCAAAGGCGCGCACGCCGCGATGGCGTACATGGGCAAGGACCCGATGCTGTTCGTCGCCCAGGCGATCAACGCGCTGCAGACGATCGTCTCGAGAAACCTCCATCCGCTGTCGGCCGGCGTGGTAACGGTGACGCAGGTGCACGGCGGCGATACCTGGAACGTGATTCCGCAGGAAGTGGTGCTGCGCGGCACCGTCCGTACATTCGATCCCGCCGTGCAGGACCTGATCGAGCAGAGGATGCGCACGATCGTCGCCGGCGTCGCCGCGACGTTCGAGATGAGCGCAACCGTGCGCTACGAGCGGCGCTATCCCGCGACGGTCAACGCCGAAAACGAGACGCGGCACGCGCTCGCCGCCGCGACGGCGGTCGTCGGCGCCGAGCATGTCGAAACCGATCCGACGCCGGAAATGGGGAGCGAGGACTTTGCGTTCATGCTGCAGGCGAAGCCCGGCTGCTACGTCTGGCTGGGGGCGGGCAACGGCCCCGACACGCACAATATTCACAGCCCGCAATACGACTTCAACGACGAAGCGCTGCCGATCGGCGCGAGCTACTGGGTGACGCTGGTCGAGCAGCAGCTCGCGGCTGCCGCCGCGCAGAAGGCGGCATAGTCTCCGGTCAGCCGGTTTCGAGCGCGGCGAGCGTATGCCGCGCGATCATCGACTCCTCGTCGGTCGGAATCACCCACGCGGAAACGCGGCTGGCTTCGCCGCTGATCCTCGGGCCGCCGGCCGCATTCGACCGCTCGTCGAGTGCGACGCCCAGCCATTGCGCGTCCAGACAGATCCGCTCCCGGATCGGCGCCGCGTGCTCGCCGATCCCGCCAGTGAACACGATCGCGTCGATGCCGCCCAGCGCCGCGGCCAGCGAGCCCAGCTCGCGCCCGGCGCGGTAGCAGAACAGGGCGATCGCGAACGCCGACCGGGGGTCGTCGCGCGAGAGCAGTGTGCGCATGTCGCTCGATACGCCGGACACACCGAGCAGCCCCGATTGATGGTAGAGGAGCCGTTCGATGGCGGGCGCATCCATATCCAGCTCGTTCAGAAGGTAGAGCAGCACGCCGGGGTCGAGCGAACCGGCCCGCGTGCCCATCAGCAGACCGTCGAGCGCGGTGAAACCCATCGTCGTGGCGATGCTCCTGCCTGCTCTCACCGCGCACATGCTGGCCCCGTTGCCGAGATGCGCGACGACGACCCGCCCGCGCGCCGCCGCAGCGTCGAAGCGCGGGAAAACGTCGGCGATGTATTCGTACGACAGGCCATGGAAGCCGTAGCGCCGGACGCCGCGCTCGGTGATCTCAGGCGGCAAGCCAAACGCACCTGCGACCGGCTCCTGCGTACGGTGAAACGCGGTGTCGAAACAGGCGACTTGCGGCAGCGCGGGTACGCGCTCGGCGATGACTCGCATCGGCGCCAGATTGTGCGGCTGATGCAGCGGCGCCAACGGCACGAGCGCTTCGAGTTTCGCCAGGACTGCGGCATCGACGCGCACCGGCGCTCCGAATTCCTCGCCGCCATGGACGACGCGGTGGCCGACGGCGGCAAGCGCCTGCTGACCTTGGTGCTGTCGCACGAAATCGAGCACGTATGCGACGGCGCCCGCGTGCCCGAGCGAATCGCGGTCGGGCCAGTCGCGCTGCTGGATGATGCGGTCCTGCGCGTCGCGGGCCGCGAAGGACGGCGTGGTGGTAAGACCCTCGATCTGCCCGCGCAGCAGCCGACGCGGAGCCGCGGCGTTGCCGGAGTACAGGGTGAATTTCAGGCTCGACGATCCCGCGTTC
>DATNAR010000061.1:0-3644 GCA_035607385.1 Casimicrobiaceae bacterium | reverse complement strand
ATCGGCGCGGCCACAACGCTTCGCATCGTCGACGCGATCGTCACGGGCGTGCACGAGCCGGGCAGCAGCCATCACGATCTGCTGCGGGCGTTCGCGGACGACGAGGCGCTGCGCCGGGCGGCGGTCGCGCTGACCGCGCACGCCTATCGCGGCCACGAGTTCGGCGATTCGCTGCTGGTCGAGCGATCGCGCGCCTGCCGCTGCGAGGCGCCGCTCGCCGACGCGCGAGCCGCGGCCTGATCGCATGTTCAGCGATAGCCGGCCGCCTGCAATTCGAACAGCTCCGCGTAGCGCCCGCCTCCGGCCAGCAGTTCGTCGTGCGTGCCGACGGCTTCGATCCGTCCATCGGCCAGCACGACGATGCGGTCGGCCATGCGCACGCTGGAAAAGCGATGCGAGATCAGCACCGCGGTCTTGCCCTTGGAGAGCTCCTTGAAGCGCTGGAAGATCTCGAATTCGGCACGCGCATCCAGTGCGGCCGTCGGCTCGTCGAGGATCAGCAGCTGCGCATCGCGCATGTAGGCGCGCGCGATGGCGATCTTCTGCCATTCGCCGCCCGACAAGTCGACGCCGGTCCGGAAGCGCTTGCCGATGATCTGATCATAGCCTTGCGGCAGCCGCTCGATCAGGTCGTCGGCCAGGCTCTGTTTGGCCGCGGCGGCGATGCGGGCGCGATCTTCGCGCGCCTCGATGCGTCCGACGGCGATGTTCTCCGCCGCCGTCAGATGGTAGCGGACGAAGTCCTGGAAGATGACGCCGATGTTGGAGCGCAGGGCGAACAGGTCGTATTCCCGCAGGTCGTGCCCGTCGAGGAGGATGCGGCCCTCGTCGGGGTCGTACAGGCGCGCGAGCAGCTTGACCACCGTCGTCTTGCCGGCGCCGTTCTCTCCGACCAGCGCGAGGACCTCGCCGGCGCGCAGGGTGAAATTCAGGTCACGCACGGCCCAGCGCTCGGCTCCCGGATAGCGAAAGCCGACGCCCTCGAAGCGTACGCCTTCCCGCAACGGCACCGGAAACGGCAGCGGGTTCGGCGGCGAGACGATCTCAGGCGTGATCTCGAAGAATGAAAACAGGTCGTCGAGGTAAAGCGCCTGGCCAGCCACCTGCGAGAACCCGATCAGCATGTTCTCCAGCAAGGTCCGCAGGCGGCGGAACGAGCCCGAAAGGAACGTCAGATCGCCGATCGTGAACTCGCCGTGCAAGGTGCGCCAGACGATGTAGGCGTAGGCGACGTAATAGGCGATCGTGCCCACGGCGGCCAGCAGCCCGCCCCAGCCGGCGCGGCGCAACGCGAGCTTCCGGTTCGCCAGATAGAAGTCGCCCGCGAGTTGCCGGTAGCGATCGATCAGAAACCGATTGAGGCCGAAGATCTTGACTTCCTTCGCCGTCTCGGCGCTCGCGGCCGTCTGCCTGACGTAATCGATCTCGCGCCGCTCCGCGGTCCGCGTGTAGTTGAGCGAATAGCTCTGCGCGTTGAAGTGCGCCTCGCCGATGAACGCCGGCACCAGCGCCACCGCCAGCAGCGCGATCAGCCACGGCGCATACACGAGAAGACCTGCGCCGAAGCTGACGATCGTCACCAGGTCCTGGACCTGACCAAGCAGCTGGCCGATCAACGTCATCCGGCCGGACGCCTGCCGCCGCGCCCGCTCGAGCCGATCCTGCAATTCGCTGTCCTCGAAGTCTTCCAGGTCGAGCGACGCCGCGTGCTCCATCAGGCGCAGACTGGTGACGTTGCTGAACTGCTCCGACAGCAGCGAGTCGAGCAGCGACACCGTCCGTCCCAGTATGTCCGACGAAATCGCAAGTCCGAATTCCAGAAGCAGCAGGCCGCCGATGCGATCGAGCAGACCGGCGGCGTACCACTGCGCGATCGTACTCCCCGGGCCCGGTGTCCGGGCCAGCACGATCACCTCGTCGATGATCAGCTTGCCGACGTAGAGCGTCGCGACCGGCAATAAGGCCCGGGCAAGGCGGAGAACGCATTCGCCGACCGTCAGCAGCGGACTCGTCTGCCAGACGAGCTTGATGAATGGCGGCAGATTGCGCAGTGCGCCCACCCGCTCGCGCAGCGAGCGCGGTTCCGGCGACGCCGTCTGCCCTGGCGCGGGAGCCTGCGCCGCCCGTCCTCCCATCGTGTAATGCTTGGGCATCGAATCGTGGAAACTGTCGAGCGTGGCCGGCGCGAAACGCCGGAAGCGCAAACATGGTACGACACTCCAGGTCGACGCCCGGCGCTCGCTCGCGCAATCACCGTCGCGCGGCCACGATGCAGCCGGCGATGTCGGCGGGAGTCTTACGTCGAATCATCATTTGGCCGATTACCCCGCGCGGTGCGCCGCGGCAAAATTCATTTACACAGATGCTGCGCCGGAGAAGCCTATGAAGATCTGCGCCTCGAGATTCACGCTTGCCGCACTGGCGTTGTGCGCGGCGACATCAGGTTTCGCGCAAGATGCGCAGAATGCGGCGCGCGGCGCGACGCACGATTGCAGTGGCATGACCGGCACCGCGCTTGCCACCTGTCAGCAGCTGAATCGAACTCCGAACGAGCGGGCGCCGACCGGCGCGGGGACGCCCAACGATTGCAGCGGCCAGGTCGGCGATGCGCTCAAGGCCTGCCGGACGCTCAACGGCCAATCGACCGAGTATGACTCGGCCGCTGGCGCCGCCGGTGCAGGCGGCACCGCGCGGCCGTGAGCCACTTCGCCTTTCGACGGCATTCACGCGCGAAAGCGCGCGTTACCGATTCAGCAACCGACAAGGACGCGACGATGAAACGCAAGGACGACAACGTGCATGGCGAGGGCAACTACAAGGCGGCGCGTGAGTTCGACGCGGCGGAAGCGGCCTTCGTGAAATCGGGCCGTGTCGACAAGGCCGCGCGCGACGCAGCGCCGAAGTCGCCCGCCGAAGCGGCGGAACTTGCCCGAGCCGAGGAGCTCGCGCGCAAACGCGCCCGCGAAGAGGATCCGGCACTGCGCCGCCGCACGCCGGCAAAGGGGCGGACCTGATCGAGCGCAACCGCGCGGCCGCGACCGGCCGCAGTCGCCGCGCTTTCGATCGCGCCGTGACTATTCGAGCTTGATCTCGCCGTCGAATTTGACGTCGATCTGCAACCCCGGCACCACCAGCGATACGTGAGCGGGAAAGTGTTCGCGGCCGGCAATCGTGCCGTCCGCGATCGCGCGCGCGACCGCCTGCTCGATTTCCCGCTGTGAATTGATGCCGACCATCTTCAGAAATTTGCGAATACTGAGGTTGAAGGTCTCTTCGTTCATTCCGGAAACTCCCTGACCGCCACCGCGGTGCGACGCCGCGACCGACGACCGCCCGCTATTTGAGCCACGCTTCGACGATGCGGTCGTACTCCCCGTTCGCCTTGGCCAGATGCATCCACTGGTCGACCCAGGCCTTGAGAACGGTGTCGCCCCGGGGCAGCAGGTAGGCCATTTCTCCGTATTGCAGCGGCTTGGTCGGATTGACCGCGCAAAGACCCGGTTTCGCTCGCTGCTGGACGACAGCCTCGACCGACTCGGAGATCATGACGTCGGCGCGGCGGTTCAGTATTTCGTCGAAGATGACGATCTTGGCCTGCTTGAAATTGGCGCGGGCGAAGCGCTCGTTGCTGCCTCCCGGATTCT
>DATNAR010000029.1:0-13426 GCA_035607385.1 Casimicrobiaceae bacterium | reverse complement strand
TCACCGTGACGTCGACGTTGACGATGTCGCCGGCCTTGAGCACTTTGTCGCCCGGGATGCCGTGGCAGACGACGTGATTGACCGACGTGCAGATCGACGCAGGATACGGCCGGTGCCCCGGCGGCGCGTAGTTCAGCGTCGCCGGCACGACATGCTGCACGTTGACCTGGTAATCGTGCGCGATGCGATCGAGCTCGCCGGTCGTGACGCCGGGCCGGACATGCGGCGTGATGAAGTCGAGCAGCTCGGAGGCAAGCCTGCCGGCGACTCGCATCTTGTCGATCTCTTCGCTGGTCTTGATGGAAACGGACATCTCGGTTCCGGTATTGGTTCGAACGCGCGGCGGCTTTTACGGGCGAGTCAGGCGCGCAACAATTCGTTGATGCCGGTCTTGGCCCGGGTGCGCGCATCGACCTGCTTGACGATGACCGCGCAATACAGCGCGCAGTTGCCCTCCGACGACGGCAAGGTCCCGGCGACGACGACCGAGCCCGCGGGGACGCGGCCGTAGCCGACTTCGCCGGTCGCCCGGTTGTAGATCTTCGTACTCTGACCGATGAACACCCCCATGCCCAATACCGAGTTCTCCTCGACGATCACGCCTTCGACCACCTCGGAGCGCGCCCCGATAAAGCAGTTGTCCTCGATAATGGTGGGGTTGGCTTGCAGCGGTTCCAAGACCCCGCCGATGCCGACCCCGCCGGAAAGGTGCACGTTACGGCCGATTTGCGCGCACGAGCCCACGGTCGCCCAGGTATCGACCATCGTTCCGCTGTCGACATAGGCGCCGATGTTGACATAGCTCGGCATCAGCACGACGTTCGGCGCGATATACGCGCCCCGTCGCGCCACGGCCGGCGGCACGACCCGCACGCCGGCCGCAGCGAACGCCTGCTGGTCGAACTGGGCGAACTTGGTAGGCACCTTGTCGTAGAAGCGGAACGGCGCTTCGGGCCCGGCCAGCCCGATCGGCGCGTTGTCGGCGAGGCGGAACGAAAGCAGAACCGCCATCTTCAGCCATTGGTGGGTGACCCATTCACCGCCCTGCTTTTCGGCGACGCGTACCCGGCCGGCGTCCAGGTCGCCGATGACCGCCTCGACGGCGTCGTGAACGTCGCGCGGGGCCGTCGCGGGCGAAAGCTCGGCGCGCCGCTCCCAGGCGGATTCGATCGTTTGCTGCAAGCTGCTCATCGCGAGGGAGGCACGGCGCCCTGAGTCGGCGCGGCAAAACCGCTATTTTACCTGCTGGCAAAGCCGGCAGGGCTCCTGGCGGGAACTCGAGCCGCGGCCCCGCAAAAGCGGCGGCTAACGCTACATCGCCTTGAACAGATGGGCGAACGTGCGGCTGACCATCAACGATTCCTTGCGATGCTTGAGCACGATCAGCGGCTGGTCGCGGTGATCGCGCTCGACGCGCGCGATGGCGCGCAGATTGACGATCGTTCCCCGATGGACCTGCCAGAAGGATTCGGGGTCGAGCTCCTCGAACAGCTCCTTGATCGTCTTGCGGATCAGCGCGTCGCCGTCGGCCGTCACGACGCGCGTGTACTTGTCCTCGGCGCGGAAATAGCAGATCTCGTCGACCGGGATCAGCCGCATCGTGGCGCCCAGAGACGCCTTGATCCAGCGCAGCGAGCCGCTGCTCGCGCGTGCCGCCAGATGCTGCAGAATCTCCGACAGGTCGGCCGGCGGCGAGCCAAGTCGCTGCTTCAGCCGGTCGACCAGCTTGGCGACGCGCTCGGCCGTGACGGGCTTGAGCACATAGTCGACCGCGCCCTGCTCGAACGCGTTGACCGCGTATTCGTCGTAGGCGGTGACGAAGACGACGTGGCAGGCGTCGCCGATGGCTGCGGCGACGTCGAGGCCGTCCTTGACCGGCATGCGGATGTCGAGGAAAGCGATCTCGGGCTCGAGCTCGGTCGCCAGCGCTAGCGCCTGCTCGCCGTTCTCGGCCTCGGCGACGATCTCCAGCTCCGGCCACGCCTGCAACAGCCGCGTGCGCAGCTGCGCACGGAGCATCGGCTCGTCCTCGGCGATCAGCGCGGTGACGCGCCTAGCTTGCCACTGCGGCTTCACTCGGCACCTCGATCGTGGCTCGGGCGCCCGCGCGGGGCTCGGCCTGGAGGGAAAAGCGCGCCCGGCGGCCATACAGCGCCTGCAAGCGCTCGCGCAGGTTGGTGAGTCCCACGCCGCGGCCGATCTCGCCACCCAGGCCCTGGCCGCTGTCGATGACCGACACCGTCACCGTCTCGTCGTCCTGTTGCGCTTCGATCCGGATCGTGCCGCCGGCGGCTTTGGGCTCGATGCCGTGCTTGACGGCATTTTCGACGACCGACATCAGCAGCATCGGTGGAAAAGGCGCGGCGCGCAGCGACTCGGGTAAGGCGACAGAAAAGGCGAGCCGCGCTCCCATGCGCATCTGCATGATCGACAGGTAGGCCCGTGCGAGCTCGATCTCCTGGCCCAGCGTCGAGCTGCCGGAGCGCAGTTGCGGCAGCGCCGCGCGAAGATAGGCGAGCAGATGCCCGAGCATCTGCCCGGCCTTCGGGGGATCGGTCTCGGTGAGGAATTGCACCGAGGCCAGCGTGTTGAACAGGAAATGCGGCTCGACCTGGGCCTGCATCAGCTTCAGTTGCGCCTCGATCGCCTGCCGTGACAGGCGATTGCGGTCGGCCTCGCCCTGCAGAATTTTCGCCCGGGCCCGCGCCTCGCGGAATTTGAGCAGAAAAAACAGGCTGACAAAGACACCGTTGAAAAAACCGCCGAACGCGGTCCAGGCGAACTGGCTGGTGCGCGTGCTGAGCTCGGACCAGCTGTACATGTGCAGCAACGGTATCTTGACGAGGATCAGCAGCACAAAGCCTGCCGCCGTGCCGATGCCCACCGCCGAGAGCAGGCGCCAGAGCGGACGGCCTTGCTCCCATGGCCGCGCCGCGTTGACCATGTAGGCAATGGCCAGCCCGAAGCATTGTGCGGTGATGAACGGATGCCAGAAGGTGCGATGGTCCTCGATCCGCAGGATTGCCGCGTAGCCGGTATTGATCGCCAGGATCAGTGCGACCGTCTGCCAAGAGACGCCGCGAAAGCCGGCGAAGGCGGGGCGCCACCGCGCCGCCGGCTTGCCGCCCGAAGGTGTGCTCATCGTCGTCATCGGCGCCGATTGTACGCGCGCCGTCGAGCGCGATCCGATCGCGCGACAGGCCGCGCCCGGGCCGGATAAAACGGCGCGGGCGGAGACGGACGGGCCGGTTCGTCAGTCTTCGCGCGCGAACCGGACGAGCCGGTCGATCCCCGTGGCGCATTCGTCAAATTCGGCGACCAGCGCGATCCGAACGTAGCCCGCGCCCGGATTGACGCCGCCGACCGTGCGACCAAGGTAACTTCCGGGGAGTACGCTGACAGCCTGGTCGGCGTAGAGCCGACGGGCAAAGTCGGCATCGTCGCCGCCGACGTTGGCCCACAGGTAGAACGCCGCATCGGGCATCGGCGCGGTGAGCACCGCGTCGACGCGCGGCGCCAGCGCCGCGAATTTTTGCGCGTACAGCGCACGGTTGGCCCGCACATGCGCTTCGTCGTTCCATGCCGCGATGCTGGCAGCAGCCACCGCGGGCGACATCGCCGAGCCGTGGTAGGTGCGGTAAAGCAGGAAGGCTTTGATCAGCGCGGCATCGCCCGCGACATAGCCCGATCGTAGCCCCGGGCAGTTCGAGCGCTTGGACAAACTGCCGAAGACGACCAGCCGTGGAAAGCCGTCGCGTCCGAGCGCCGCAGCCGATGCGAGCGCGCCGAGCGGAGGGTTCGCTTCGTCGCAATAGATCTCCGAATAGCATTCGTCGGAAGCGATGACGAAGCCGTGCCGATCCGACAGCTCGAACAGCGCCTGCCACTCCTCGTGCGTCGTGACGCGGCCGGTGGGATTGTCCGGCGAGCACACGTAGACGAGCTGCGTGCGCGCCCAGACGGCGTCGCCGACCTCGCGCCATTGCGGCGCGAAGCCGTTCGCCGCCAGGCTGCTCACGTAATGCGGCGTCGCTCCCGCGAGCAGCGTCGCGCCTTCGTAGATCTGGTAGAACGGATTCGGGACGATCACCGTCGCGCCGACGCGGCTCGCATCGACGACCGTCTGCGCAAAGGCGAACAGCGCCTCCCGGCTGCCGAGCACCGGCAAGACCTGCGACGTCGGATCCAGCGCGGGCAGCCGATGACGGCGCGAAAGCCATGCCGCGATCGCCTCGCGCAGCGCGGGCACTCCGGCCGTTGTGGGATAATTCGACAGGCCCGCGCTGCCCGCGGCGAGCGCATCGCGAATGAACTGCGGCGTCGGATGTTTGGGCTCGCCGATCGACAGGCTGATCGGCGCCATCGCTGCGCTCGGCGTGACGCCGGCGAACAATTGGCGCAGTCGCTCGAACGGATAGGGCTGCAACAACGCGAGCTGCGGGTTCAACGGCTGGAGACTCGAAGGCACCGAATCGTGGCGAGCAATGCCGGATTATACGTGACCCATGAAGCGCCGCCGTCTTGGCGCTGGCGCGCGTCGGCGGCAGTCGCATTGGTCGTGGCGCTGGCGCTGCTGGCGCTCACGCTCGCGCACTGGGGCTGGATCTGGTTCGGACCGCAGCCGCCAGCCATCGCCGCGCCGGCGCCGGAAACCGATCTCGCGCGCCGCGCCGCGGAAGCGCACTTGTTCGGCACCGCCGGCGCGCTGCCGAATGCGTCGGCCAGTGCAGACGTCGGCGACGTTCGCTTGCTCGGCGTCTTCGCGGAGGCCGACGGCAAAGGCTATGCGCTGCTGCGCGCCGGCACCGGGGCCGCGATGCTGGTGGCGGCGGGTCAGGACATCGCGCCCGGCGTGCGCGTCGAAAGCGTTCGCCCCGACGGCGTCAGTGTGCTGCGTGGCGGCGTTCGACGCGAACTCTCGCTGCGCGCACAGCCTTCCGCGGACCGGCCACGCACGGTCGCCGCCGCCGCCGCCCCGGCCGCCTGCGCCATCCCGCCCGGTTTCAAGGGGCCGGTCGTGCGCCTGAACGCCGAGCTCCTCGGCGGCATGATGGACGCGCCCGACGCATGGAAGGCATTGGTCGCGCCGGCATCGGGCGCGCTCGTCGTGCGCGATCAGAGCGGATTTGCCGGCATGCTGGGCCTGAAAAACGGTGACCGCGTCGAGCGCGCGAACGGCATCGCCTTGGCGCTGCCCGACGACATCGCGGCGACGATACTGCGCCCGCTGACCCGCAGCCAGCCGGTATGGCTTGCCGGGACGCGCGAGGGCAAGCCGCAGCAATGGCTGTATCTGAACGCGGGGTCGTGTCCCGGTTGATCGCCTCACCGGGCAGAAGCGGACGAGTCTACGCCGCCGCCATGTCCGCGGCGAGCGGAAGCCAGTCGAGCAACTCCGGCAGCGAGCCGAGCTCGCCGTCGGCGTTCCATGCCGCCGGCGTTTCGTCGGCGCCGACGTAGCCGTACGCCGCGAACAGCGTGCGCATGCCGGCGGCGCGGCCGGCGATGATGTCGCGCTCGGCGTCGCCGACATAGACGCAGCGGCCCGGCTCGACGGCCAGGGCCGCGGCGCCCGCGAGCAGCGGTGCGGGATGCGGTTTACTCTGTGCGGTCGTGTCACCGCAGATCACGGCCCCGGCGCGCGCCGCCAGCGCGAGCCGCTCGACCACCGGTACGGTGAAACGCGCCGCCTTGTTGGTCACGATGCCCCAGCGCAGGCCCCGCCGCTCGATCTCCGCGAGCACTCGCTCGGCCTCCGGAAAAAGCGTCGTGTGCTCGCATAGCGCTTCGGCGTAGTAGGCGAGGAACGCATCGCGCAGCGGCGCGAAATCGGCGTGCTCCTTGCCGATGCCGAAGCCGGCCGCCAGCAGTCCGCGCGCACCGTGCGACGCCTGGGGGCGCAGCGTCGCCAGGGGCAGCGGTGGTAACGCGCGATCGGCGCGCACGCGGTTCAGCGCATTGCCCAGATCGGCGGCGGTGTCGGCCAGCGTTCCGTCGAGATCGAACAGCACGGCGCGCACCGGCATGCGCTGCGGCGGCTTGCGCGCGCTGCCTTCGCGCTTATCGCGCGCCGGCCGGTCAGACATCGCGGCGGAACGTCGCGATGTAGTTGACCGACGTGTCGGCCTCGAGCCGGTAGCTGCGCGACAGCGGGTTGTAGGTCATGCCGATCAGGTCGACGGTCTCGAGCCCGGCGCGGCGCGCGAACGCGACGAGCTCGGCGGGTTTGAGCAGGCGCGCGTAGTCGTGCGTCCCGCGCGGCAAGAGCTTGAGCACGTATTCGGCGCCGACGATCGCAAACAGGTACGACTTGGGATTGCGGTTGATCGTCGAGCAGACGACGCTGCCGCCGGGGCGGACGAGCCTGGCGCAGGCCGCGACCATCGCCGCCGGGTCCGGCACATGCTCGAGCAGTTCCATGCACGTCACCAGATCGAACGCGGCGGGACGCTCCTCCGCGAGCGCTTCCGCGGCGATCATCCGATACGCCACCGAGGAATTTGCTTCGAGCTGGTGCAGCCGCGCGACGGCCAATGCCGCTTCGGACAAATCGATGCCCACGACACGCGCGCCTGCCCCGGCCATCGCTTCGGCAAGGATGCCGCCGCCGCAGCCAACGTCGAGCACCGCTTTCCCGGCGAGCCCGCCGCATTGCGCTGCGATGTACCCGAGGCGCAACGGGTTGATGTCGTGCAGCGGTTTGAACTCGCTGGTCGGGTCCCACCAGCGATGCGCCAGCGCACCGAACTTGGCGAGCTCGGCCGGATCGGCATTGTCGATGATTTCAGCCATGGGAGCGGTGCGAAAAGCGTGAAAGCCAGCCGGTCGGCGGGCAGTAACGGCGATTCTACTGCGCCGGCGGGGTTTGCTGCGCCTGCAGCCGATCCTGCCAGAACAAAACGCGCGCAGCGAGCTCCTCGACGTCGATTCGCGTCAGCCTGCGCTCGGCGACGACGCGCCGGCCCGCGACCCAGACGTCGGTGACCTGGTCGCGGCCGGTGACATGAACCAGGTGCGAAACCGGATCGTAGCAGGGGGCGTGCGCCACGGCGCCCAGGTCGACCGCGATCAGGTCGGCCTGTTTGTCCGCCTCGAGCGACCCGATATCGCGTTCCAGTCCCAGCGCCCGCGCGCCGTTGAGCGTCGCCATCTGCAGCGCATCGGCCGCGGGGATCGCGCCGGCGTCGCCGCTGACACCCTTGGCGAGCAGCGCGGCCGTCCGCGCTTCGCCGAAGACGTCGAGGCGGTTGTTGCTGGCTGCGCCGTCGCTGCCGAGCGCGACATTGACGCCGCGCCGCATCAGCTCCGTCACCGGTGCGACGCCGCTGGCAAGCTTGAGGTTGGAGACCGGGCAATGCACGACGTGACAGGCGTGCGCGGCGAGCAGCTCGATGTCGGCGGCCACGAGATGCGTGCCGTGGACGGCGATGAAGTCCGGGCCGGTGACCCCCAGACCGACCAGGCGCCGCAGCGGATCGATGCCGAATTCGGCGATGCTGCGCCCCCGCTCGTCGCCGGTCTCGAGGAGATGCGTCTGGATCGGCAGATCCAATTGGCGCGCGTAGACGACGATCTTGTTCCAGCTCGCGTCGCTGACGGTGTACGGCGCATGCGGCGCCAGCGAAAAGCGCAACAGCGGCTCGTGCTTCCACCGGTCGCGCGCGGCGAGCCCCGCCTGCAGGTAGCCGTCGGCATCGACGGCGTACGCGGTAGGAAAATCGAGCACCGCGAGGCCCAGCATCGCCCGCATGCCGCTGGCCTGGTAGGCGCGCGCGGCCGCGTCGGGAAAGAAATACTGGTCGTTGCAGCAGGTGATGCCGCCGCCGAGCATTTCCGCCGCGGCCAGCAGCGTTCCATCGTGCACGAACTCCGGCGACAAAAAGGCTCTTTCGCGCGGCCAGATGTGGTCCTGGAGCCACGGGGCCAGGGCGATGTCGTCGGCGCTGCCGCGCAGCAGGCTCATCGCCGCATGCGTGTGCGCATTGACCAGCCCCGGCAGCAGCGCGTGCGTGGGTAGCAGGAGGTGCTCGGCGGCGACGTAGTCGCGCTCCGCCTCCGCGACCGGGACGATGGCGACGATCCGTCCGTCATCGACGATGACCGAGTGCCCGGTGAGAGCGCCACGCGGGACGATGGGCACCACCCAGCGCGGGTCGAGCCGCAGAGCGACGGTTTGCATGATGGGATAGGCGAATCGTAATGAACAGAGCCAAAGAAAAAGCCCCGCACTCGGGCGGGGCTTCTTCCGCGTACAGCGTCGCGTTTAGCGCCGGACGGCTTCGCCCTTGA
Organism: Casimicrobiaceae bacterium; assembly: GCA_035607385.1. Classification (GTDB taxonomy): domain Bacteria; phylum Pseudomonadota; class Gammaproteobacteria; order Burkholderiales; family Casimicrobiaceae; genus PALSA-1003. The sequence goes on along the minus strand of DATNAR010000029.1, from coordinate 5,137 downwards.
CTTCGACCTCCACGCGGCGATTCGGTGCGAGGCAGGCAATCAGCTCCTTCATGTTCTTCTGATTGCAGACCACACCCGGAATCGGTTGCGTCTTGCCCATGCCCAGCGTCTCGATCTTGTCGCGTGCGACACCGCGGCTGACCAGATAGTCGCGCACGGTATTGGCGCGACGCTCGGACAGGCGCTGGTTGTACGCTTGCGTCCCGATGCGGTCGGTATGGCCGGTGACGAGGACGAGCTCGAGCTTGCTCACATCTTTGAGCTTGTCGATGACCTCGCTGTCGAGCGCCGCCTTGCCTTCAGGCTTCAACACCGCCTTGTCGAAATCGAACAGGGCCTTGCTGGCCAGCGTGATCTTCTGCACCGTCGGCGCAGGCGCGGGGGCCGGCGCGGGAGGCGGCGGCGGGGGCGGCGGCGGGGTTACCGCAGGCGCGGGCGGCGGTGCCGCGACCTTGACCAGATCGGCGTCGCATTCCTTGATCGCCATCGCCGGCGTCCAGTAGCCGGCGCGCCAGCACAGGCCGGTGCCGCTGCGCCAGACATTGGCGTCCGGGGTGCCGTATTGTTCGAGCCAATAAGCGGAGTTTTTCGGATCTGCTTGACCGAACGCCGCGCTTGCCATCATGGCCGCGAGCGCGCCGGTCACGACGGTTGCGATCAGACGATTTTTCATCACTTTGACCTCTCTGCCTGGAGTTGTTGAGTTTTACCCGTTCATTTCGGAGCGTAACGGCAACTTTTTTTCGCGTTCGTCTGTAAACGCCGACTTCCCGGTCAATATAGCATGGGCTAGATGCCCCTGCAAAGCCAAATAGGCCCTTTCGCGAGGCAATATCGGCTGTTGTCGCGGCAATACAACGGTCATGCTAAAATTCACTGTTTCCCGCTATGAACGGTTGCACGGCGCCGCGCGCGGCTACGAGAGCGGATTTCAGCCTCGCGGCGCGGCCATTTGCGCTCTGCCGATTGTAAACATTTCAACAGATAAAGAGCCGGTCCACGATGGAGCAGTTCGCTAAAGAAACCCTGCCGGTAAGCCTCGAGGCGGAAATGCGGCATTCCTACCTCGATTACGCAATGAGCGTAATCGTCGGGCGGGCGCTGCCGGATGTTCGCGACGGCCTCAAGCCGGTGCACCGCCGCGTGTTGTTCGCGATGCACGAGTCCAACACCGTCTGGAACCGCCCCTACGTCAAATGCGCGCGCGTCGTCGGCGACGTGCTCGGCAAATATCATCCGCACGGCGACAGCGCGACCTACGAGGCGCTGGTCCGCATGGTGCAGGATTTTTCGCTGCGCTATCCGCTGATCGACGGCCAGGGCAACTTCGGCTCGGTCGATGGCGATGCGCCCGCGGCGTACCGATATACCGAATGCCGGCTGGAGAAGATCACCGCCGAGATGCTGGCCGACATCGACAAGGAAACTGTCGATTTCGCGCCCAACTACGACGGCAAGGAGCTCGAGCCGACGGTATTGCCGACGCGGATACCGAATCTGCTGGTCAATGGGTCGTCCGGTATCGCCGTCGGGATGGCGACCAATATCCCGCCGCACAATCTCACCGAGATCGTCACCGCGTGCCTGACGCTGCTCGACAATCCTGACACGACGGTCGATGAGTTGATCGAACACGTGCCCGCCCCCGATTTTCCGACCGCGGGCATCATCTTCGGCACCGAAGGCGTCCGCGAAGGCTATCGGACCGGACGGGGCCGCGTCGTCATACGCGCCCGCACGCACATCGAGGACCTGGACAAGGGCGGCCGCCAGGCGATCATCGTCGACGAGCTTCCATACCAGGTCAACAAGGCGACGCTGCTGACGCGCATCGGCGAGCTGGTGCGCGAGAAGAAGCTCGACGGGATTTCCGATCTGCGCGACGAGTCCGACAAATCGGGCATGCGCGTAGTCATCGAGCTCAAGCGCGGCGAAGTCACCGAGATCATTCTCAACAATCTGTACAAGCTGACGCAGCTGCAGGACAGCTTCGGCATGAACATGGTCGCGCTCGTCGACGGCCAGCCGCGTCTGCTCAATCTGAAGCAGTTCCTCGAATTCTTCCTGCAGCACCGGCGCGAGATCGTCGTGCGCCGCACGCGCTTCGAGCTGCGCAAGGCGCGCGACCGCGGGCACATCCTCGAAGGGCTCGCCGTTGCGCTGTCGAATGTCGACGAGATCATCGCGCTGATCAAGGCGGCGGCAACACCCACCGAGGCCAAGACCGCGTTGATGGGCAGGAGCTGGCGATCGGCGCTGGTCGAGGACATGCTGACTCGCTCGGCGGCCGACGCCGCCAGGCCCGAGGGCCTGGCCCCGGAGTACGGCTGGCAGCAGCACGGCTCTGCGCCAGGCTACCGGCTGTCGGAAGCGCAGGCGCAGGCGATACTCGAGCTGCGGCTGCAACGCCTGACCGGGCTCGAGCAGGAAAAGATCACCGGCGAATACCGCGAGGTGATGGTGCAGATCGTCGACCTGCTCGATGTGCTGGCCAAGCCGGCGCGCGTCACGACGGTGATCGGCGACGAGCTCAAGGCGATCCGCGATCAGTTCGGTGACAAGCGGCGCTCCGAGATCGTCGCGCACAGCGCCGACCTGTCGATCGAGGACCTGATCGCGCCCGAGGAGATGGTCGTCACGCTCTCGCACGGCGGCTACATGAAGGCGCAGCCGGTCGCCGAGTACCGCGCACAGCGGCGCGGCGGCAGGGGCAAGCAGGCGACCGGGACCAAGGAAGACGATTTCATCGACCACCTGTTCATCGCCAACACGCACGATTTCATCCTCTGCTTTTCCAACCGCGGGCGCGTGTACTGGCTCAAGGTGTACAACGTTCCTCAAGGCGGCCGCATCTCGCGCGGCAAGCCGATCGTCAACCTGGTGCCGTTGCTCGAGCACGAGAAGATCACCGCGATCCTGCCGGTCAAGGAGTTCGTCAGCGACCGCTTCGTGTTCATGGCGACGGCCAAGGGGACGGTCAAGAAGACGCCGCTGTCCGATTTTTCGCGGCCCCGTCCCTCCGGCATCATCGCGGTCGATCTCGACGACGGCGACTTCCTGGTCGGCGCGGCGCTGACCGACGGCAAGCACGACGTCATGCTGTTCAGCTCCGGCGGCAAGGCGGTGCGCTTCGAGGAAGGTGACGTGCGCTCGATGGGCCGGACTGCGCACGGGGTGCGCGGCATGATGCTGGACAAGGGGCAGCGCGTAATCTCGATGCTGGTCGCGGAGGACGAACAGCAGTCGGTGTTGACCGCGACCGAGAACGGTTACGGCAAGCGCACGCCGATCGTCGAGTACACGCGACACGGCCGCGGCACCAAGGGCATGATCGCGATCCAGCAGACGGCGCGCAACGGCAAGGTCGTCGCCGCGGCGCTGGTCCTGCCCGACGACGAGGTGATGCTGATCTCGACCGGCGGCGTTCTGATCCGGACCAGGGTATCGTCGATCCGGGAGATGGGTCGGTCGACGCAGGGTGTGACCTTGATCAACCTGGGCGAGGGCGAAAAGCTCGCCGGCCTCGAAAGAGTCGTCGAAACCGAGCTCGCCAGCGACGAGCCGGAATAGATCGGAAAGGGCGACAGTCGCCGGCGCGCCCGGCGGCGATTCCCGCCACGACCCGGGCAGGCAATGAACAACGACGACAGCGAGCAGGAGTTCCAGCGCCATCGCGCGGCGATCGATGGTCTCGACCGCGAAATCCTGCGCGCGCTAAACCAGCGCGCCACGCATGCGCAGGCGATCGGCAAGCTCAAGGGCGAGAGCGCCGCCTATCGCCCGGAGCGCGAAGCGCAGGTGTTGCGCACGCTGCGCGAGGCCAATCCCGGACCGCTGCCGGACGGCGCGGTCGCGGGGATATTCCGCCAGATCATGTCCGCCTGCCTGGCGCTGGAACGTCGACTGCGGATCGCCTACCTCGGACCGGCCGGTACGTTCAGCCACGGCGCGGTCGACCGGCATTTCGGCGAATTCGTCGACGCCGAGCCCTGCGCGTCGATCGACGAAGTTTTCCGTGCCGCCGAATCCGGGCAAACCGACTACGCCGTCGTGCCGGTCGAGAACTCGACCGAGGGCGCGGTTGGACGCACGCTGGACCTGATGCTGCAGACCGAGCTGACGATCGTGGGCGAGATCCGTCTTCGCATCCAGCAGAATCTGCTGGCGAAGGCGATCCCGCTCGACGCGGTGCGCAAGATCTACTCGCACTCGCAATCGCTGTCGCAATGCGTGCTGTGGCTCGCGCGCCATCTGCCCGCGGTGCCGCGAATTCCGGTCGCGAGCAACGCCGAAGCCGCACGGCTGGCGGCGACCGAATCCGGCGCCGCGGCGATCGCCGGCGAAACCGCCGCCGCCATCTACGCGCTCGATGTGCTGGCGCCGCACATCGAGGACGATCCGAACAACACGACGCGCTTCTGGGTGCTGGGCCGGCACGCAGTGCCCCGCTCGGGCGACGATGAAACCTCGCTGGTGATGTCGGCGCAGAACCGGCCGGGTGCCGTGCACGCGCTGCTCGAGCCGCTGGCCAGGCACGGCGTCAGCATGAATCGGCTGGAATCGCGTCCGGCGCGCACCGGGCTGTGGGAGTACCTGTTCTTCGTCGATCTCGAGGGCCATCGCGACGATGCGCCGGTGGCGGCGGCGCTGGCGGAGCTCGCTGCGCGCGCACCCTTTCTCAAGCTGCTGGGATCGTACCCGGCCGCCCAAATCTAAAGCGGCAGGCAGGCGATGAACGCGAATGCAAGCACAGTGTCGGCGCTCTCGCCCGAGTACGTGCGGCGCATCAGCCCGTACGTACCCGGCAAGCCGATCGAGGAGCTGGCGCGCGAATACGGGCTCGTCGAGAGCCAGATCGTCAAGCTTGCCTCGAACGAAAACCCGCGCGGGCCCAGCCCGAAAGTGCGCGCAGCGATCGCCGCCGCCGCGGCCGGCGTCACGCGCTATCCGGACGGGAACGGTTTTGCGCTCAAGCAGGCGCTGGCGGCCCGCTTCCGCGTCGGTCTCGATCAGATCGTGCTGGGCAACGGCTCGAACGACATTCTCGAGCTCGCGACGCAGGCCTTCCTGCGTCCGGGCGACGACACCGTCTATGCGCAGCATGCGTTCGCCGTGTACCCGCTGGCGACGCAGGCGC
>DATNAR010000027.1:0-30002 GCA_035607385.1 Casimicrobiaceae bacterium | reverse complement strand
CCGAGATCCACCGCCGCGTCGTCGAAAGCGCGCACTGGCTGACCGACACCGACTTCGCGCAGGCATTTGCGATCGCGCAGGCGGCGCCGGGTCCCAACCTGCTGATCGTCAGCCTGATCGGATGGAAGGTGCAGGGTTTCCTGGGCGCACTGGTCGCCACGATCGCGATATGCGCACCGTCTTCGGCATTGACGTTCGCGGTCGCGCATGTGTGGGACCGGTTTCGCGACGCGCCGCTGCGCCGCGCGATCCAGCAGGGCCTCGCGCCCGTCACCGTCGGATTGGTGCTGGCCAGCGGATTCATCCTCGCGCGCACCGTCGACCAGTCGGTGATCGCCGTCGGGCTGACCGTCGCCACGGTGGCGGTGGTGCTGACCACGCGAGTGCATCCGCTGTGGCTGCTGGCCGCCGGCGCGGCAGTCGGCGCGCTCGTCGCCGTCTAGGCCGCGCGCATGCCGGAATTGCCCGACGTCACCGTCTACGTCGAAGCGCTCGAACGCCGCATCGTCGGGCGCCGGCTGGCGGAAATCCGCCTGAACAGTCCATTCGTCCTGCGCACGGTGGCGCCCCCTCTCGCAGAGGCGCAGGGAAGACGTGTCATCGGCGTGCGGCGTCTCGGCAAACGCATCGTGATCGCGCTCGAGGGCGAGCTCTTCCTCGTGCTGCACCTGATGATCGCCGGCCGGCTCCGCTGGCTGCTCCCGGGGGCCAAGCCGCCGGCGCGCATCACGCTGGCGACCTTCGCGTTCGACAACGGCGTGCTGGCGTTCACCGAAGCGGGCACGCGCAAGCGCGCCTCGCTGCACGCCGTGCAAGGCGCGGCCGCGCTGGCGGAATTCGACCGCGGCGGCGTCGAGCTCGACAGCATCGATGCCGCCGGCTTCGCCGCGCGTCTGAAGCTTGAGAACCATACGCTGAAGCGCGCCCTGACCGATCCGAGACTTTTCAGCGGCATCGGCAACGCTTATTCCGACGAGATCCTGCATCGCGCCCGCTTGTCGCCGCTGGCGCTCACCCACAAGCTCAGCGCCGACGACAGCCAACGCCTGTTCGCGTCGGCCAAGGCGGTCCTGGGCGAGTGGACCGAGCGGCTGCGACGCGAAGCGGGCGAGAATTTTCCCGAAGGCGTCACCGCGTTCCGGCGAGAGATGGCGGTGCACGGCCGCTTCGGCAAGCCGTGTCCGGATTGCGGCGCGCCGGTGCAGCGCATCGTCTACGCCGACAACGAAACCAATTACTGCGCGAGCTGCCAGACCGGAGGCACAGTGCTGGCCGATCGTGCATTGTCGCGCCTGTTGAAAGCGAGCTGGCCGCGCTCGATCGACGAGCTCGGTTGAGGCAGGGACCCGAGTCGCGTAGACTGGCCCGAGGGGGCTGGACGCGCCGGGCAGCATTGGGCAGGAGTCGCAATCATGAGATGGCAGGACTATCGGCGCAGCGACAATGTCGAGGAAGGCTCGAGCAGCGGTCCGAGCATGTTCGGCGGCGGGCTTCGCCTCTCGGGAGGGGCGATCATCCTGGTGGTCGTCGTCAGCCTGCTGCTCGGAAAGAACCCGCTCGAGATGCTCGCCCTCCTGACCGGGGACGGTGGCGGACCGGTCGTGCAAACGCAGGCCCCGCCGACGACGACGCGCGCGCCGGCGAGCAACGACCCGCAAACCGAATTCGTCGCGCGCGTGCTGGGCGACACCGAAGACGTCTGGGGCGGCATCTTCCAGCAGATGGGCACGCGTTACCAGCCGCCGAAGCTGACGCTCTATCACGGTCAGATCGCTTCGGCCTGCGGATTCAGCAGCGCGGCGGCGGGGCCGTTCTATTGTCCGGGCGACCGCAAGGTCTATCTCGACTTGACCTTTTTCCAGGAGCTTTCCCAGCGCTTCGGCGCCCCCGGCGATTTCGCTCGCGCCTACGTGATTGCCCATGAAATCGGCCATCATGTGCAGAACCAGTTGGGGCTGATGGAGGCGGCGCAGCAGAAGATGGCCAACGCGTCGGAGCGAAGCCGGAACGACATGTCGGTGCGGCTCGAGCTGCAGGCCGACTGCCTGGCCGGCGTCTGGGGGCATTCGTCGATGCAGCGCAACATCATCGACGCCAAGGATGTCGAGTCGGGAATGGCCGCCGCCGCCGCGGTCGGCGATGATCGCATCCAGAAGCAGACACGCGGCTATGTCGTGCCCGAAGGCTTCACGCACGGCTCGTCGGCGCAGCGGACCAAGTGGTTCCGGACAGGGCTCGACTCCGGCGACTTGAGGCAGTGCGACACCTTCGGCACCCGCAATCTGTAGTCTGACCCGACTCGCCGCCGGATTGCCCTGGCAAGATCGCCGGGTTGCGCCGGCCGGCCGATGGGCCTTGCTCCAGCCGCCTCTTTTGCCTATAGTCAAAGACGCAGGAGGGTTACCCTATGAAGCTCATCCTTGCCTTGACGGTCGTCGCGCTTGCAAGCGGCTGTTCGTCGCTTCCGATGCAGAAGGCCGAGAATGTTTCCGTTTCGCCGGCGGCAACTTGCGACTACGCGAGAATGCAGACCATCGACCGCGTCGCTCAGCAGCGGGGGGTCTACGTCGAGTGGGTCCACTGCCCGAAGGTCAACCGCGACCGCACCTAGCGGTTGTTCTGCCTGAGGTCGTGAGCGCGCGTCTGCTGCATCGGGTACCCGCCCGGACGCGCGCCGCGTGAACTGCCCCGGCTGCGGGGCGCCGATGCAGACGCTCGACTTCGAGCGCCTTCTGCTTGGCCGGGTTGCACTCGATTTCTGCTTCGCCTGCCAGCTCGTGTGGTTCGACGAGCACGAGAGCACGCAGCTGACGCCCGGCGGCATCATCGAGGTCTTCAAGGCATTCGACGCGCATCGCGCGCCGACCCGCAATCCCCTGCCCGAGCTGCTCGATTGCCCGCGCTGCAATTCGCGCCTTGCCCTGACCCATGACCTGCAGCGCACGACGCATTTCACCTATTACCGCTGCGAATGGGGTCACGGCCGCCTGACGCCCTTCGTGCAATTCCTGCTGGAAAAGAACTTCGTGCGACCGCTGTCGGGCAGCGAGCTCGCAACGCTCAAGGCGCGGGTTCGCACCGTGCAGTGCTCGAACTGCGGCGCGCCGGTCGATCTCCAGCGCGATACTGCCTGCCCTTATTGCCGTTCGCCGCTGGCGATCCTCGACCCCGAAGCGGTCAACAAAGCGCTGCGCGAGCTCTCCACCGCGGAGATCCAGCGCACGACGATCGACGTCGATCGCCTCGCCGACGCTTTGACGATGCGTGCTCCGGGGATCGTCGGCTGGAACCGCGGCGCGACCGCCGCCATCGACGCGGGGCTGGCCGGGGATCTGGTCGCCGCGGGCGTGACGATCGTCGCCGCGCTGCTGAACTAGCCGCTTGCCGCGCAGCGCGGGCGCCTTTCTTCCCAGCGGGTGGGCGGCGGCATAAAATCGCGTTTTGCCATTCATCACGAGGTTCGAATGCCTTTCCGCCCGCTTTTCGCCGCGTCCATCGCCGCACTTTCGCTTGGCGCCGCGGCGCAGACACCGCCGCCGGCGGCCGCCGGCGCGCCTCTGGTGGCGCCCAACACCTGCGTCAGGCCCGAGTTTTCGGGCCGGCTCGCCTCCGATCCGAACATGGTGACGTTCAACCGGCAGTTCAAAGCCTACGGCGAATGCGTCAAGGCGTATGTCGAGCACAACAAGGCGATCGCCGAGGCCGCGACGGCCGCCGCCAACCGCGTCGTCGACGAATACAACAGCTACACCGCCGAGGTGAAGGCGAAAATAGAAGCCGAGAACAGCAGCCGGAAAAAGGACGTCGTGCAATAGGCTCGGGCCATGGCTTTCGCGCCGCCCGAACCCATTCCCCGCACGAGCGAGCCGGCGAGCCCGCAGGCGATCGCCCAGGCGACGCTCGACGGGTTCAATCGGCACTACGCGCTGTTCCGCGACTGCGCGACCGCCGCCAAGCGGCATTTCGAGGCCGGCAACTGGCTGGCCATCAGCCACGTCTCGCGCGAGCGGATCGACTTCTACGATCGCCGCGTCGCCGAAACGGTCGCCCGCCTGCGGCACGAGTTCGGGTGCACCGACAGCGACGACGCCCGCTGGGAGCACGTCAAGCGGCATTACGTCGGGCTGCTGATCGATCACAAGCAGCCGGAGTGCGCCGAGACGTTCTTCAACACCGTGTCATGCAAGATCCTCGATCGCAGCTACTTTCACAACCGCTGCCTGTTCGTCCGCCCGGCGATTTCGACCGAGCACATCGACGCCGATCCGCCCTCTTACCGCTCGTATTACCCGCGCCAGCACGGGCTGCGGCACGCGCTGATCGACATCGTGCTCGATTTCCGGCTCGAGCGCCGCTTCGCGGATTTTCGCGCCGACCTGTCGAACCTGCTCGCCGCTTTCCGCCAGCGCTTTGCGCGTCCGTTCCGTCTCGAGGCCAACCATCAGATCCAGGTGCTGTCGAGCCTGTTCTTCCGCAATCGCACCGCCTACGTCGTCGGGCGGGTGATCAACGGCTACAGCGCGTATCCTTTTGTCGTACCGATCAAGCATGACGCGGACGGCCGGCTGTACGTCGACGCGCTGCTGATGGACCCCGAGCAGCTGGCCTTGCTGTTTTCCGCCAACCGCGCGTACTTCCTGGTCGACATGGAAGTGCCGTCGGCGTATGTCGCGTTTCTGCGCCATGTCGCCCCCGAGCGCACCGAGGCCGAGCTCTACACGATGGTGGGCCTGCAGAAACAGGGCAAGACGCTGTTCTTCCGCGATTTCCTGCATCATCTGAAGCACTCCACCGACAGCTTCATCGTCGCGCCGGGCATCAAGGGCCTGGTGATGACGGTGTTCACCTTGCCGTCGTACCCGTACGTGTTCAAGGTGATCCGGGACAGGATCGCGCCGTCGAAGGACACGACGCGCGAGCGGGTGAAGGAGAAATACGTGCTGGTCAAGCATCACGACCGCGTCGGCAGGATGGCGGACACGCTCGAATACTCGGACGTGGCGTTCCCGCGCGCCCGCTTCACGCCGGAGCTGATCGCGGAGCTCGAGGCAGTCGCCCCGTCGCTGATCGACCGGGACGGCGACATGATCGTCGTGCGTCATCTGTATATCGAGCGGCGGATGAACCCGCTGAACCTCTTCCTCGAGTCCGCGTCACCGCGCCAGCGCGAGCACGCGATCGCCGATTACGGCGAGGCGATCCGCCAGCTCGCCGCGGTCAACATCTTCCCCGGCGACCTCTTGTTCAAGAATTTCGGGGTCACGCGCTTCGGCCGCATCGTCTTCTACGACTACGACGAGATCGAGTACATGAAATCGTGCCGTTTTCGTGCGATACCGCAGGCTCCCGCCGCGCACGACGAGATGTCGGATGAAGTATGGTATCCGGTCGGACCGAACGACGTCTTTCCCGAGGAGTTCGCGACGTTCCTGCTCACCGATCCCGACGTGCGCGCCGATTTCATGCGCGTCAATGCCGACCTGCTCGATGCACGCTGGTGGCAGCGGATGCAGCAACAGGCGGGCGAATTGCCGCCGGAGGTTTTGTCGTATCCCGAGCCGCTGCGGTTCCCCCGCGGCGCAGCCGAACGCGCCCCCGCGGGTCCGACGCCGGTCGGCGCGACAGACCCGACGCCGCGCTAGCGGCCAGGCAGCGCGACGCCGAGGCGCCGTGCCACGTCATCTGCCTGCAGCGCGGCGCCGGCGTCGCCCTGGCGCGCTGCCTGCAAGTACCAGCCGAGCGCGCGCTTCAGATCGGGCGCGACGCCATCGCCGTGCTCGTAGAAGCTTGCGATCAGGTATTGCGCTCCCGGGTCGCCGTTCTCTGCGGCCGCTTCGTACCACCTGGCGGCGAGTGCCCAGTCTTTCGGCGCGCCGCGTCCGAGGAAGTATTGCGTGCCGAGCTGGACCTGCGCGTCGACGTGTCCCTGCTGCGCGGCTTTTTCCCACCACTCGGTCGCGGCGGTCAGCGAGCGATCGACGCCGGTCCCGCTTTCATAGAGCAGGCCGAGATTGTATTGTGCCTGCGCCATGCCGGCCTGCGCCGCCTTGCGCAGCCAGTCGACGCCGGCCGCAGCGTCGGCGGCGCCGCCTTCACCGCGCAGCAGCATCGTCGCCAGATTGAATTGCGCGAGCCGGTCGCCCAACCGAGCATCGTGCTCGTATGCCGCGCGCGCCGCGGCGAAGTCGCCGCGCTGATAAGCGACCCAGCCGGCGGTGGCCGCGGCGCCCGCTGCCGTCGCGGCAACGAGCATCGTGACGGCCAGCACATGTCGCCACAGGCGCACGAACCCGGATGTCATCGGCTCTCCCCGGAGTACAATCACGGCAGTCCAGTCTACCATCTCCGGATCCTGCTCCTTGTTCGTCAGCGCATTCGATTTATTCAAGATCGGTCTCGGGCCGTCGAGCTCGCACACGATGGGACCGATGCGTGCCGCATACCGCTTCGTCCACGAGCTCGCCGCCGATCACCCGCTCGACGCGGTCACGCAGATCTTCGTCGATCTCTACGGCTCGCTTGCGCTCACCGGCCGCGGCCACGGCACCGATCGCGCAATCCTGCTCGGCCTGTCGGGCGAGACGCCGGACCGGGTCGATCCCGACCAGGTCGAGCGCAAGGTACGGCAGATCCGCGAGGCGCACACGCTCTCGCTCGATGGCAGGCACGCGATCGCGTTCCGCGAGGACGAGCATCTGCGTTTTCGCGTCGACAAGTCGCTGGCATTCCACAGCAACGGCATCCGCTTTACCGCGCTCGATGCCGGCGGCGTGCGACTCGCCCGCAAAGTGTACTTTTCCGTCGGCGGCGGCTTCATCGTCGCGGAAAACGAAATCGAACAGCTGCCCGATGCGCCCCAGCGATTGCGCGTGCCCTACCCTTTCAGCAGCGCCAGCGAGCTCTTGAAGCAGGGCGATGCCGCGCACAAGCGCATTCCCGAAATGATGCGCATCAACGAGCTCGCGCTGCGCAGCCCCGATCAGGTTCGCACCGGGCTGCTCGAGCGCTGGGCGATCATGAACGAATGCATCGAGCGGGGCCTGCGCAGCGAGGGCATCCTCCCCGGCGGCCTGAACGTCCGGCGCCGGGCCAAGGGCCTGCACCAGGCCCTGCTCGCCAAGCGCGCGCAGCAGCAGAGCAATCCGACCGAAACGCTCGACTGGGTGAGCCTCTATGCGATCGCCGTCAACGAGGAGAATGCCGCCGGCGGCCGGGTGGTGACCGCACCTACCAACGGCGCTGCCGGCATCATTCCGGCGGTCATACGCTATTACCGCGAATTCTACGAAGACGCCAACGAAGACGGCATCGTCGCGTTCCTGCTCACTGCCGCGGCGATCGGCGGCCTGTGCAAACGCAATGCCTCGCTCTCCGGCGCCGAAGTCGGCTGTCAGGGTGAAGTCGGCGTCGCCTGCGCGATGGCAGCGGCCGGCCTGGCCGCGGCGCTGGGCGGCAGCAACGCGCAGATCGAGAATGCCGCCGAGATAGGCATCGAACACCACCTGGGCATGAGCTGCGACCCGGTCGGCGGATTGGTGCAGATACCCTGCATCGAGCGCAACGCCATGGGTGCGATCAAGGCGATCAATGCCGCCTCGCTGGCGCTGCGCGGCGACGGCGCGCATCGCGTTCCGCTCGATGCGGTCATCAAGACAATGTACGAGACCGGACGCGACATGATGGCCAAATACAAGGAAACCTCGCTTGGCGGCCTGGCGGTGAACGTCGTCGACTGCTGAGTTCCGAAACCGCCGCGATCTCTGTCAGAATGCCGTAAGGACCGCGGCCCTGCCGCGCAAAAGCGTAGGGATCGAATGAAGCGTTGCTGCCTGATCGCGCTGTTCTCGCTGGCGGTGCTGGCGCCGGCCGCCGCACTGACGCCGCTGCCCGACTTCACGCTCGATGGCTACGTCGCGACCTGGTACGAGATCGCGTCGATCCGCGGCTTCCTGCAAAGCCGCTGCGCCCGTGACACGCGCACCGAATATTCGATCGCAGAAAAAGGCTCGCTGATGCTCGAGAGCAAATGCCTTCGCGCCGACGGGACGGCCGAGCGCTCGGAGGCGCGCGCCCGTCCGATGGATCCGGCACTGCCGGCGGTGCTCAAGATCACCGGCGTTCACATGCTGGGGATCTGGTGGTATCCGTTCGGCCGCGAATCGATCGTCGTCGCGCGCGGCCCCGAGCGCCGCTGGCTGGCGGTCGGGCATCCGTCGCTGCGCTACGCCCGCATCCTTGCGCATTCGCCGGCGCTATCGGACGACGACCTGAAGAGCGCGGCCGCCGCGCTGGCCGATGCGCAGTTCGATCTTTGCGCGATGGTGCTCACCGTGCAGACCAATGGCCGGCGGCAGCCGGCGCGCCTGTGCGACGTCGTGCAGGCGCCGCGAGCTGCGCCCTCCCCGGGCACGGCGCAATGACCGCCTTGAGCATAGCCTGGAGTGGGCTCGGGCGCCGTCCCGCGCTGCTCGCGGCGGCGCTCGCGCTCGCCATTCAGCTCGGCGGCTGCGAGCACAAGCCGACGAAGGAGGAAGAGGACGCGGCAAAGGCGACCTTTGCCTGTCAGCTTAACGGCGAGCGGCTGATCATGCGCTTCGAGCCGGGCGAAGTCCGTCTGCTGACCTCGAACGCCGAACGCATCACGCTTTATCAAATCCCCGCCGCCTCGGGCATTCGCTACAGCAATGCCAGCCTCGAGTTGCGCGGCAAGGGCATGGACCTGGTGTTGATCGAAAACGGCGTGACGGCCAAGCTCGAAGGCTGCGCGCCGTACGTCGCACCGAAGCCCGCGTCGTGAAAGCCGCCGTCGTAATCCGCAGGCGGGCGATCGGTCTCGTCGGAGCGCGCGTTGCGCCCAAGCCAGCGCAATGGAAATGAAACGCCTGCCGGGGGGTAACCTGCGTGCCGCCGGCTATGACGAGCGCAAGCGCGTGCTGGTCGTCGAGTTGACCAACGGGACGTTCGAGTATTCGGGCGTCACGGCGGAGACCTGGCGACGCTTCGCCGGCGCGTCCTCGCCGTGGAGCTTTTTCCGCGACAACATCGAAGAAGACTATCCGGCCAAGCGCGTGCGCTGACGGCGCGACGGCCCGGGTGCGGCATAGCGCCTGATCCAGTCGAAGAACTCCCGGTACCACAGCCGCGAATTCTGCGGCTTCAGTATCCAGTGGTTCTCATCGGGGAAATACACCAGGCGCGTCGGGATCCGCTGCGCGTGCAGCGTGTTGTAGTACTGCAGCGCCTGCGTCGCCGGGACGCGGTAATCGAGCTCGCCGTGAATGACCAAGGTCGGCGTCTTGAAGCGCTTGGCGAAATGGTGCGGCGACTGCTGCATCACCCGCGCCGGATTGTCCCAGTGGAACGCGCCGAGCTCCTTGGCGAAAAACGCGTAGCCGTCGGTGGCCATCATGCTGACCCAGTCGTAGCAGCCGGCGTGACAGACAAAGGTGCGATAGCGATCGGTGTGTCCGTTCATGTAGGCGACCATGTAGCCGCCGTAGCTGCCGCCGGTCGCGACCAGCCGGTTGCGATCGATGTAACCGCGGCGCAGCATGAAATCGGTCGCCGCTTCGGTATCGGCGAATTCCCTGCGGCCGTAATCGGCGGTGATCGTCTCCATCCATTGCTGGCCGAAGCCCGACGAGCCGTGATAGTTGACGCCGACGACGACATAGCCGTGGGCGGCGAACACCTGCGTGTTCCAGCGGTAATGCCAGCCGTCGGTATGCGCCGCGTGTGGACCGCCGTGGATCGAATGCAGCAGCGGCCATTTCTTCTTCGGGTCGAAATTCGGCGGATAGGTCACCCACACCTGGATCGGATCGCCGCCCCAACCCTTGACCGTGAATTCGCGCGTGGCGCCGACCGCGGCGTGGTCGAACAGCGCGCGATTCGGCGACTCCAGCGCAATCTCGCCGCGGCTGTCGGCACCGATCGCGAACAAGGCGGCAGGATGCGACAAGGTCGCGCGATCGAACGCGATGCGCTTGCCGTCGCGCGAGACGGCGTAGCCGCCGAGCGTGCCGCCGGCGGCGACTTGTTTGGGCATCGCCTCGGTCAAGGCCAGCCGCCAGAGTCCCTGCCGGCCGCGATCCTCGATCAGCATGTACAGCGCGGCGCTGTCGGGCGCCCAGTCGATGTGGTTGGTCGCGCGGTCGAGCCTGGCGGCCAGGCGACGCGTTCGGCCGCTGGCTCGCTCGCAAAGGATCAGGCGCCCCTGATCGTTGAACGCGCGCTTCAGGTTGAACGCGTGCCAGGCCAGATGCTTGCCGTCGGGCGAATACCGCGGGTGCTCGCTGGAAAATCCGCTGCCCGCGGTGAGCGTGTGATGGCGCCCGGTCGCCAGCCTGACGATGACGATATCGGCGGAATTCATCATCCGCGGCTCGGGCGCCAGGTCGACGGTCAGCGCGAGCTCCTTGCCGTCGGGACTCAGATCGTAATGCTCGGCGGAAGGATCCCAGGGCTGAAGCGAGAGCCCGGTGCCGGCGAGCAGGTCGCGCGCGTTGCCGCTGACGACGTCGGCGGCGAACACGTGCGGCTCGCGCCCGTCGGCGAGCCAATGATCCCAGTAGCGCGGCTCGGCACGCTCGGTGACGTGCGCCTTGACCTTGGACTCCTTCCGCTCCCGCCTGCGCTTCGCCTGCGCCTTGTCGTTGCCGAGGTCCGGCCAGACCCAGGACACGAACGCGATGCGGCGGCTGTCGGGAAACCAGCGCAGCGCCAGGGCGCCGGTCGACAGGCTCGTCAGTCGTCGTGCCTCGCCGCCGTCCGGCGCGATCAGATAGACCTGCGCTTCGTCGTCGTCCTTGCGCTTGGCGGTGAAGGCGATCCACTTGCCGTCGGGCGACCACTGCGGTCCGGAATCCTTGTCGCCCGCGGTCAAGCGCCGCGCCTTGCCGCCGTCGCAGGGAAACAGCCAGAGCTCGGTGTGGCCTTCATTGGTCTTCATGTCGAAGGCGGTAACGGTCGCGCAAGCGTGGCGTCCGTCGGGCGACAAAGTCGGCGAACCGATGCGCTTGATCGACCACAGATCGGCGACGGAGAGAGGACGTTTTTTTATCGGCATCGGATTTCCATGGCAACGATGATGGGCGCTCGTGGCGCCCCGGCGGATTGTACGCTTGCCGGCGGCGGCGGGCATCGGTCGCGCTTCGGGTAGAATATCCGCTCCGGTGCCGCGTTCGCGGCACAACGTTCGTGTCCAGAGGTTCCAATGCAGTACCGCCGGCTCGGCAACTCCGGTCTCAAGCTCAGCGAGCTTTCGTTCGGATCGTGGGTGACTTACGGCAACCAGCTGGCCGAGGACACAGCGCGCGAATGCATGGCCGCCGCGCACGACGCCGGCGTCAACTTTTTCGTTAATGCCGAGGTCTATGCCCGGGGCCAGTCCGAAGTGATCATGGGCGGCGCGCTGAAGAAGCTCGGCTGGCGGCGCGCGTCGTACGTCGTGTCGACCAAGTTCTACTGGGGCTTGAACGACGGGCCGAACGAAAAGAGCACGCTGAACCGCAAGTACCTGATGCAGGGGATCGACGGCTCGCTCAAGCGGCTGCAGCTCGAACACGTCGACCTGGTTTTCTGCCACCGTCCCGATCCCGACACGCCGCTCGAGGAAGTCGTCTGGGCGATGCACGACATGATCCGCGCCGGCAAGGCGCTGTACTGGGGTACGTCCGAGTGGGACGCCGCGGCGATCGCCGCGGCCTGGCACATCGCCGACAAGCATCATCTGGCCAAGCCGGTGATGGAGCAGCCGCAATACAACCTGTTTCATCGCGAGCGGGTCGAACGCGAATACGCGCCCCTTTACCGCGATCCCGGCATCGGGCTCACGACCTGGAGCCCGCTCGGGTCGGGACTGCTGTCGGGCAAGTACAACGACGGCATTCCGCCCGGCTCGCGCGCGACGGTCAAAGGCTACGAATGGCTGGCCGAGCGCATCGTCGATCCGGTCAAGATCGCGCAAGTGCGCTCACTCGCACCGATTGCCGCCGACCTGGACTGCACGCTGGCGCAGCTCGCGCTCGCCTGGTGCCTGAAGAATCCGCACGTCACGACGGTGATCACCGGCGCCAGCCGCCCGGCGCAAGTCGTCGAGAACATGCTCTGCCTTGCGGTCGTACCGAAGCTCGATGCCGAAATCATGGCGAGGATCGATGGCATCGTCGGCGCGCCGGCTTGATGGTGTCGCCCGCTCGCCTGTGCGCCCGAAAGGCGCCGCCTCGAAGCGTTCACGATGAGTAATCCGCTCGAAAGCTGGACCGAGGAGCAGCGCTCCGCTTTTCTCTATCGCGCCTGCGCGGCGGCGGAAGCCGGCACGCCGCGCGGCGAGCTGTTCATGCGCCTGGGTGGCGAAGCGGAAGCGCAGGCGGCGATATGGCGCGCGCAGCTGACGGCCAGCGGCAAGCCGGCGCCGCCGCCGTTCGTTCCCGATTTTCGCGCCCGCCTGGTCGTGCGGCTGATCAAGCTGTTCGGCCCCGCGCCGCTGCGCGGCATTCTCGCCGCGATGAAAGTGCGGGGCATGGCGATCTACACCAAGGGCGAGCCCGGGGGACATGTGACGCCGGTCGCCGGCAGCATCGAGCGCCGTCATCGCGGCCTGGGGGGCGGCGGCTATCTGCGCGCCGCGGTGTTCGGCATCAACGACGGTCTGGTATCCAATGCGAGCCTGATTTTCGGCGTCGCCGGGGCGAACTCCGACCCCGGCGTCGTCGTCCTGACCGGCGTCGCGGGGCTGACGGCCGGCGCATTCGCGATGGCCGCGGGCGAATTCGTTTCGGTGCGCTCGCAAAGAGAACTGTTCGAATACCAGATCGGGCTCGAGCGCGAGGAGCTGGCCGAGTATCCCGACGCCGAGGCGCAGGAGCTCGCGCTGATCTACGAGGCGAAGGGCCTGGCACCCGGCGAGGCGCGCCGGCTGGCGAAGCGCCTGGTGGCCGATCCCGACCATGCGCTCGATACGCTCGCACGCGAGGAACTCGGGCTCAATCCCGATGAGCTCGGGTCGCCCTGGCAAGCGGCAGTGTCATCGTTCCTGTCGTTTGCCGTCGGCGCCGGGATTCCTTTGCTGCCGTTCATCTTCGCCGCGCGCGCCAACGCGCTGACGATCACCGGATTGCTGACCGCGCTGGCGCTGTTCGGCGTCGGCGCAACCCTGTCGCTGTTCACCGGCCGCGGCGCGCTGGCGTCCGGTATTCGCATGCTGCTGCTGGGCGCGCTCGCGGCCGCGGTGACTTTCGCCGTCGGCCATCTGTTCGGCGTCAGCGCCGCCTGATCCGAAACGAGCGCGTGCATCGCGTCACGCTGCACGCCGGGCGCGAAAAGTCGCTGCGGCTGAAGCATCCCTGGGTGTTCTCCGGCGCGATCGCGACCGTCGACGGTGCGCCCGGCAGCGGCGAAACCGTCGAGCTGCACGCTGCCGACGGCCAATTCCTCGCGACGGCCGCCTGGAGCCCTTCCTCGGCGATACGCGCCCGCGTATGGAGCTTCGATGAGCGCGAGGCGATCGACGACGCGTTCATCGCCGGCCGCGTGCGCGCCTCCGTCGCCGCACGAGCGCCGATGTTCGACGCCGCGCACACCGGCTGCCGTCTCGTGCATGCCGAATCCGACGGGCTTCCCGGCGTGATCGCCGACCGCTATGGCGAAGTCGTCGTCGTGCAGCTGCTCAACGCGGGCGCCGAGGCATGGCGCGACAGCATTGTCGCGTCGCTGGTCGATGCCACCGGTTGCGCGGCAGTCTACGAGCGCTCCGATGCCGAGGTACGCAGCCTCGAGGGCCTGCCGCCGCGCACCGGAACGGCTTACGGCGTCCTGCCGCAGCGCGTAAGCTTCCTCGAGGATCGTCTAAGCTACGGCGTCGATGTCGCCGCCGGCCAGAAAACCGGATTCTTTCTCGACCAGCGCGAGAATCGCCGTCGCATCCGCGGCCTGGCGATGGGCCGCGACGTCCTGGATTGCTTTTGCTATACGGGCGGCTTTACCGTCGCGGCGCTGGCCGGCGGCGCACAGTCGGTGCTGGCTATCGACAGCTCGGCCGAGGCCCTGGCGCAGGCGCGCGACAACGTCGCACGGAACGGACTCGACGATACGCGCTGCGCGTGGCGCGACGCCGACGTATTCGCCGAATTGCGCAAGCTGCGCGACAGCGCCAGAAGCTTCGACCTCATCGTGCTCGACCCGCCCAAGTTCGCGCCGACCGCGCGGCATATGGAGAAGGCGGCACGCGCGTACAAGGACATCAACCTGCTGGCGTTGAAGCTGTTGCGCCCCGGCGGCCTGCTGGCGACGTTCTCCTGCTCCGGCGGCATGGCGGCCGACTTGTTCCAGAAAATCGTCGCCGGCGCGGCGCTGGATGCCGCGGCGGACGCGGCGATCGTCGGAAGATTTTCGCCGGGCGCCGACCACCCGATCGCGCTCAACTTTCCCGAGGGCGATTATCTAAAGGGTCTGCTCGTCCGCAAGAAGGCGTAAGGCGCGTCTGCAAGGCGGCGAATCGGCGGGCAGGCTGGTCGGCGGCTTCCACCCTGCCCGCCGCCTGTTCTAGGATTTGCGCGTCGTCAGGCAGGACTTCATGAACGTCTTGCGCTCCGCGCCTTTCTTGCCGGTCGCCTGCTTGCTGCACATGCGCATCCGGTCCTGCTGCGACATCAGGATCGGCTTGGCCGCCTGGCCCGACACGGCATTCGGGTCAGCATTCTTGCCCGCCGTTTGCGTTTTGGCCTTGGCTGCGGGCGCGGCGTCGGCTGCATAGGCCGCCTGGCAGGCGAAAAGGCCGATGAAGGCGGCAACGTAAAGTGATTTCATTGGATCTCCTCGAAGCGTGGTTGGAAAGATGCGTGGACCGGCATGGGCCACGCCTCCATTAACGCCTGAGTCGACGCCGCGTTCGTCGTACGAATGGCTGATGCGACCGGTCGAAGGCCGGATAAAACAAGGCGGCGACCGGATTGCTCCGGCGCCGCCCTGTCAGTACGGCCGGATGGACAGGAGAGTCACCCGGCCGAGTTTGGCAAAAGCCTTAGCCCTTCATGCACTCGCTCTGCGCTTTGGCGCGCTCCTCGGCTTTCATTCCGGCCGTTTTCTTGTTGCACATCGCCATCTTGCTTTCCTTTTTCGCGGGCTTGGCCGACAGGCAGGTCTTCATGAATGCCTTGCGCTCATCGCCGGTCTTGCCGGTTGCCTCGGCGTTGCAGGCTTTCATCTTCTCCTGCTGCGGTGTCATTTTCGTATCCGCCGCAAAAGCCGTACCGCAGGCGAAAACTCCGGCCAGCGTCAGAGCAATCAGTGTCTTCATCGGGTGGTTCTCCAGAAGTAGCAGGTTGTTTCGGAAGGGGTAGATGCTGCTTTCGCGGCCAGTCTACGGCATCCATAACGCCCCAAGCAACGATTTCGACGACCCGTTCCGCGGGGCTGTGGCATATTTCTCTTCCGCACTGCAGCATCTGCGCCGCTCATTCCGAGCTAGAATGGGCAAATTGATGAATTTCAACGAAAAAAGGCTTTCCAGGTCGTCGCCATGATCCTGATCCTCGAACCCAACACCAGCCTCGAAAGCGCGGGTTACCGCGCGCTGGCGGCGCAGCTCGACCGCCTTCCAGGGATCCAGTACCGCGTCCACCGCGAAGTCGGGGCCGAAGTGACGCTGACCGAGATCTATCTGATCGGCAACACCGCCGCGCTGACCGTCGAGCAGATGCAGGTGCTGCCTGGCGTGCAAAAAGTCGTTCGCGTCTCGGAAGCCTATCGGGTCCTCGGCCGACACCAGCAGGGCGACGACCGCCCCGCATCGTTCGACTACAACGGCGTGCGCTTCGGCCAGGACAGCTTGAATATTTTCGCCGGCTTGTGCGCCGTCGACTCCCCGGAGTCGGCGGGCGCGATGATGAAGGCTTTGCAACAGCACGGCCAGGTGTGCACGCGGATGGGGGCGTACAAACCGCGGACCAACCCCTACGCGTTTCAGGGGTTCGGCGCCAAGTGCCTGCCGTATGTGTTCGAGCTCGCCGGCAAGTACGGTATCCGCGTGATCGCGATGGAAGTCACGCACGAATCGCAGGTCGACGAAATCCGGGCCGCGCTGAGGGCCACCGGCAACCCCACCGGGGTCATGCTGCAGATCGGCACGCGCAACACGCAGAATTTCGAACTGTTGAAGCTGGTCGGTAAGCAGCAGGAATTTCCGGTGCTGATCAAGCGCGGCTTCGGCATAACCCTCGATGAATCGCTGAACGCCGCCGAGTATCTGGCGTCCGAGGGAAACCGCAAGGTCGTTTTCGGCTTGCGCGGCATGAAGACCAACATGGGCGACCCGCATCGCAATTTCGTCGACTTCTCGCACGTTCCGGTCGTCAAGCGGCTGACCCGCATGCCGGTGTGCATCGACCCGTCGCACTCGGTGGGGACGCGCGCGGTGGCGCCCGATGGCATTCTCGACATATTTCATGTTGTCGCGCAGGGCGTCGTCGCCGGCGCCAACATGGTTCTGGTCGACTTTCACCCGGATCCCGCGAAGGCGCTGGTCGACGGACCGCAGGCGCTGCTGCTTTCCGAGCTGTCGCATTTTCTCGACGACGTTGCGCTGGCGCGAGAAACCTACGTCAAGCGCGCCAGCCTGGCAGCGAGCCACCGGCCGCACTAGGTTCGCGCAACACTTCTCGATGCCGACCGAGGTCGAACTCAAGCTTTCCGCCACCCCGGCAGCGTGGAGCGCAGTGCGGCGGCATCGCGCGCTGACCGAGGTGAACGCGGGTCGGGCGCGCTCGACCGTCGTCATCAGCCGCTATTACGACACGCCCAGCCGCGAGCTGCATCGGCACGGCATCGCGCTGCGGCTGCGGCGGCGCGGCACGCGCTGGTTGCAGACGGTCAAGGGCGCCGGCGACGCTGCCGCCGGCATGCATCGGCGCACCGAATACGAATGGCCGCTGTCGCGCGCCAGCCTGGAGCCGGCCAGGCTCGCCGAGACACCCTGGGCCGAATTGTTCGCCAAGGTATCGGGACGCCTGGTGGCGGTTTTCACCACCGAAGTCAAGCGCACCGAGCGCGCACTGAAGTTCGACGACGGAACGCGCGCGACGCTGTCGTTCGATCAAGGCGCCGTGCGCGCCGGGCGCAAGCGCTTGCCGTTGTGCGAAATCGAAATCGAGCTGGTTGAAGGCGACGTGCGACGCCTGTTCGACCTGGCCCTGGCCTTGTGTGCCGACATTCCGTTGACGCTCGCGCATGCGAGCAAGGCCGATCAGGGCTATGCGCTGGCGACGGCGCAACCGCCCCGGCCGGTTCGCGCGGGCAAGGTCGCGCTCGCGTCCGACGTCGCGGCGCCGCAGGCGCTCGCTGCGATCGCAACCGATTGCCTCGGCCAGATCACCGGCAATGCGGAAGCGATGCGCGCCGGACGCGACGGCGAATTCCTGCACCAGCTTCGCGTCGGCGTTCGACGCATGCGCTCGCTTTTGCAGCTCGCGTCAGGCATGCACGATGCCGCGGCGATCGCGGCGATCGATCGCGACCTGGTCGCCTTGAGCCAGGTGCTCGGTCCGGCGCGCGATTGGGACGTATTTGCCGGCACACTGGCCGCGATCGCGCCGCACCTGGCCGACGGCGAGCGGCGTGGCTTTAACCGCCTGCGCTTGCGCGCCGCGCGGAGACGGCGCTTCCATCGGGCGGCAACGCAGTCCGAAGCCGGATCGCAGCGGTTCACCTGCCTGCTGCTCGCGCTGGGCAGGCTGCGCACCGGACTCGAGCTTGCCACCCCCGACCTGTCGGCCACGGCGCTCGCCGACGATGCGCTCACACGGAGCGAACGGCGCCTGCACAAGCGCGGCAAGCGGCTGCGCCAGGCGGACGCAGCGGCCCGGCACCGGGCGCGGGTCGCCGCAAAAAGACTGCGCTATGCCGCGGAGTTCTTTGCGCCGCTGTTTCGCCATGCCGGTGCCAGCGGCTACGTCGACGGGCTCGCCAGCTTGCAGCGTACGCTCGGGCATTTGAACGATATGGCGGCAGCGTCCCGGCTGATCGATGAACTCCTGGCGCCCGTACGCGACGACCCCGAGCTTGCGCGCGCCGCGGGCATCGTCCGCGGCTGGACGGCGGCGAGCAGCGCCCGCGAGCTCGAACGGTTGCCCAAGTCGTGGCGGCAATTCGCCAAGGCCAAGCCGTTCTGGCACTGATCGGCCGACGATGCTCGAATCCGCAGAGATCGGCCATCGCGTCGACAAAAAGGTGTACTCCCGCGAGGAACCACGCTTGCGGGAAGCGCTGCTGCTGGCGCAATTCGAGCTGTCGAAAAGCCGGCGTGGACCGGTGCTGGTCATCGTTTCCGGCGTCGACGGCGCCGGTCGCGGCGAGACGGCCAACGCGCTGACCGCGTGGATGGATCCGCGTCACATCCAGGTGGTCGCTTTCGGCGAGCGCACGCCCGAGGAAGCGGCCCACCCCGGCCCCTGGCGGTATTGGCAGGCGCTGCCGCCGAGCGGCCGGGTCGGGATATTCATGCACGCCTGGTACAACGAGTCGATGCGGGCGCGCCTGCACGGCCGCATCGACGACGACAGACTCGAGGCACATCTGCAGGCGATCCGCGAGCACGAGCAGATGTTGAGCGACGAAGGATTGGTGCTGCTCAAGTTCTGGATCCATCTGTCCAAAGCCGAGCAGAAAAAACGCCTGAAGGCGATCGAGCGCGACCCGCGCCTTTCCTGGCGCGCGACGCGCGATGACTGGAAGGCTTACCAAGCCTATCGCAAATCCTATCCTTTGTGGGAGACGCTGCTGCGCGAGACGTCGACGACGGCGGCACCCTGGTATGTGGTCGAGGGCACCGATGAGCACTACCGCAACCTGACCGTCGGTCGCATCCTGCTCGACGCGATGCGCGCGAACGCGAAGCGGATGCCGGCGGCGCGCGCCAGTGCGGTCGGGCATCCGGTCACGCCGATCGCGCCTTCGGCGATCGACAACGTCAAGCTGATCCGCGACCTCGACCTGTCGAAAAAGCTGTCGGCGCGGGCCTATCCGGCGCAGCTCGAGAAGTGGCAGGGAGCGCTTGCCCGGCTGTCGCGGCACAAGCGCTTTGGCGAGCGCTCGCTGGTTGTCGCGTTCGAAGGCGTCGACGCCGCCGGCAAGGGCGGCGCGATACGCCGCGTGACCGGCGCCCTAGATGCGCGCCAGTACCTGACGGTGCCGATCGCGGCGCCGACGGAAGAGGAACTCGCGCATCCGTACCTGTGGCGCTTCTGGCGCAAGATTCCGCGACGGGGCGGGATCACGCTGTTCGATCGATCCTGGTACGGGCGCGTGCTGGTCGAGCGTGTCGAGCGCCTGAGCGCGCCCGGCAAGTGGATGCGCGCGTATGCCGAAATCAACCAGTTCGAGGAGCAGTTGACGCAAGGCGGGGTTATTGTCGTCAAGCTCTGGCTGCAGATCAGCGCGGCCGAACAGCTCCGGCGCTTCCGTGCGCGCCAGCACACGCCGTTCAAGCGCTTCAAGATCACGCCGGAGGACTGGCGCAACCGCAAGCACTGGAACGACTACGAGATCGCCGTGTGCGACATGGTCGATCGCACCAGCACGATACTCGCCCCGTGGACGCTGGTCGAAGCCGAGGACAAGCTCTACGCGCGCATCAAGGTGCTCAAGACGATCGTGCACCGCATCGAGGCGGCGCTCGAGTGACGAGCCTCGACTACTCGGCGCCGCGCTGGCTTGCCGGCGCGCATGCGCAAACGATCTATCCGGCATTGTTCGGGCCGCCGAAGATCGTCTTTCGCCGCGAGCGCGTCGACACGCCGGACGGCGATTTCGTGGACTTCGACTGGCAGGACGGCGCGGGCGCAGCGCCCGATACGCCGACCGTCGTGCTTTTTCACGGGCTCGAAGGCAACTCGTCCTCCCACTATGCGCGCGCGCTGATGCGGCGCCTGCAGGCGCTCGGCTGGCGCGGCGTCGTCCCGCATTTCCGCGGCTGCAGCGGCGAGCCCAACCGCCTGCCGCGCGCCTATCATTCGGGCGACTACGCGGAAATCGGCTGGATGCTGGCGACCGTCCGGGCGCGCCTGCCCGCGGCGCCGCTGTATGCGGTCGGCGTTTCTCTCGGCGGCAGCGCGCTGCTCAACTGGCTCGGACGCGAGCAGGAGCGCGCCCGCTCGACGCTGGTCGCCGCGGCGGCCGTGTCCGCGCCGCTCGACCTGGCCGCGGCAGGTATCGCGATCGGCCAGGGCTTCAACCGCATCTACGCGCTGCACTTCCTGTCGACGCTGGTACCCAAAGCGCTTGCGATGGCGCAGCGCTTCCCGGGCACGCTCGATGCCGCGGCGGTGCGCCGGGCGAGGTCGATGCATGCATTCGACGACGCCGTCACCGCGCCGCTGCACGGCTTCGACAGCGCGCAGGACTACTGGCGGCGCGCCAGCAGCAAGCCCTGGCTTGGCGGCGTTGCGGTTCCGACGCTGGTCCTCAACGCAAAGAACGATCCGTTCATACCGGCGGCCTCGCTCCCCGGCCCTGAGTCGGTCAGCCGCGCCGTTACGCTGGAGAGGCCCGCGCACGGCGGCCATGCCGGCTTCGCGATGTCGCCGTTTCCCGGGAGTCTGGAGTGGCTGCCGAGCCGCCTGCTACAATTCTTCGCACCAACGCAATAGCGGCTTCCCGCTCGACGGCGGCGCGCCACGTCGATCTACCCGATTGCTCCGATGACCCTTCCCGACGAAATCTTCAAGGCGTACGACATTCGCGGCATCGTCGGCAAGACGCTGACCGCGCCTGTCGTCCAGGCCGTCGGACAGGCGCTCGGCACGCTGGCGCAGGAGCGCGGCCGCGACACGCTGGTCATCGGCCGCGACGGCCGGCTGTCGGGTCCGGAGCTCGCCGCTGCGCTTGCCGCCGGAATCCGCGCCAGCGGCGCGAACGTCGTCGACATCGGCATGGTGACGACACCGATGAGCTACTTCGCCGCGCAGCATCTGAACACGCAGTGCAGCGTAATGGTGACCGGAAGCCACAATCCGCCGGACTACAACGGTCTCAAAATGGTGATCGCGGGCGACACGCTCGCCGGCGACGAGATCAAGGCCTTGCGCACGCGCATCGAGGCGGGGGAGCTCAAGCGTGGTGCAGGTAAGCTGCGCAGCGCCGACGTGGCGCCGGCCTACTTCGACCGGATCGCCGGCGACGTCCGGTTGGCGCGACCGATGAAAATCGCCATCGATTGCGGCAATGGTGTCGCGGGCGCCTTTGCGCCGACGCTGTTCCGCCGCCTCGGGTGCGAGGTGACCGAGCTCTTCTGCGAGGTCGATGGCCGCTTTCCGAACCATCATCCGGACCCTTCGCAACCGGAGAATCTTCGCGACCTGATCGCCAAGCTCGCTTCGAGCGACAACGAGCTGGGCATCGCATTCGACGGTGACGGCGACCGGCTGGGCGTGGTCACCAAGGATGGGCGCACGATCTACGCCGACCGGCAGCTGATGCTGTTCGCCGCCGACATGCTGACGCGCCGTCCCGGCGCGACGATCATCTACGACGTCAAGTCGACGCGCAATTTGAAGCCGTGGATCGAGCAGCACGGCGGCAAGCCGCTGCTGTGGAAAACCGGGCATTCGCTGATCAAGGCCAAGATGAAGGAGACCGGTGCGGAGCTCGCCGGCGAGATGAGCGGGCACACGTTCTTCAAGGAACGGTGGTACGGATTCGACGATGGCATGTACGCCGGCGCGCGCCTGCTCGAAATCCTCTCGCGCGACGCCGACGCCTCGGCCGCGCTGCACGCGATTCCCGACAGCCTCAGCACGCCGGAGCTCAATATCCGCTGCGCCGATGTCTCGCCGCATGTGCTGATCGACAAGCTGGCCGCGACGGCGACCTTCCCGGGCGCGGTGGATGTCATTCGCATCGACGGCCTGCGGGTCGAGTATCCCGACGGCTTCGGCCTCGCCCGCGCGTCGAACACGACACCGGTCATCGTCCTGCGCTTCGAGGCCGACGACGCAGCCGCGCTAGCGCGTATCCAGGGCGAGTTCCGCCGCGTGCTGAGCCAGGCGATGCCCGGCAGGCCCTTGCCGTTCTAAGACCCGATGGCGATCGACTATTCGACTTCGCTCGAGGGCGTCGACTGGGCGGCGCTGCTCGCCTCGCTTGCCGCCGATCGCTTCGACAACGGGCGCACGGCGCGACAGATGGAAACCTCGTTCCGCAACAGCTATCGCTGCGTCATCGTTCGCGACGGCGAGTCGATCATCGGCACCGGCCGCGCGCTGTCCGACGGCGTGTGCAACGCCTACATCGTCGACGTCTGGACGCAGTCCGCCTACCGCCGTCGCGGCATCGGGCGGCGCGTCGTCGACATGCTATGCCAGGCCCTGCCGGGCCAGCACGTCTACCTGTTTACCGATGATCGGCGCGATTTCTATACCGCCTGCGGCTTTATCCCGCGCGCCGTCGGCATGCAGCGCGTCGTGGGCGAGTGGCTCAAAAACGACAGCGAGCGCTGAAAGTCGGCACGGCGGAAAACGCGGCCGTGCGCGCGAGCGGCGGTGCGCCGCTCGCGGAATCAATATCTCAGGCCAAGGCGCCTGTAGACGTCGCTCACCAGCCAGGCCGGCGCCACCAGGAATGAACGCAGATCATCGACGAATGCCGGCTTCCTGCCTTCGATCACGTGGCCGATGAACTGCCCGGCCCACGCCGCGACGAACGTGAGCAGCGATATCATCAGCAAGCGATCGCCGAACAAGGTCAGCAGCCACGCCATGCCGGCAAGGACCGCGAGCATGCCGCACGCAAGCGGCAAGGACAGAAACAGGTAGAACAATGTCGCGGCGGCGATCACCGCGACGGCCGCCAGCGCAGACGCGGCCCACAGCATGCCGAGCACACTCCAGACGATCAGCGGCACGCATATCCAGTGGATCGCCTTGTTGACCGGATTCTGGTGGTACCGGCCATAGCTTTCGAACAGGCGATCGACGCGCCGCATGCCGCACCTTCCGGGCCATCGGACGGTGGAATGTTCGCACGCGGGAGAGCCAGGGTCCAGCCCGGGCCGAGGCGATACGCTGCGCTATAATCGTCGCGAATGCCGCGGGCATAAGCATCGAAGCACGCGCTTGGCGTAACGTTTGATCCGGAGGATCCATGAGCAATTTTCTCGTCCGTTGCGCGTTGGCGCTGGCGCTCGTCGCCGGGCCGGCCGTCGCCGCCGACCAGTTCATCAATGTGCTGACCGGGGGAACCAGCGGCGTTTACTACCCGCTGGGCGTGGCCCTGGCCAATGCGATCGGCAAATCGATGCCGCAGCTCAAGACTTCGGTCCAGGCCACCAAGGCCTCGGTCGAGAATCTCAACCTGCTGCAGGCGGGCCGCGGCGAGATCGCCTTCACGCTCGGCGATTCGCTGTCGGATGCCTGGAAAGGCAATGAAGAAGCCGGATTCAAGACGCCGCTGAAAAAACTGCGCGGCATCGCCGCCATCTATCCGAACTACATCCAGATCGTTGCGCGCGCCGATGCGGGAATCAAGACGCTGGCCGATCTGAAGGGGAAGAAGGTTTCGGTCGGGGCACCCAAATCGGGCACCGAGCTCAACGCGCGGGTCATCCTGGGCGCCGCCGGCATGTCGTACAAGGATTTCGCCAAGGTCGAATATCTGCCCTTTGGCGAAAGCGTCGAGCTGATGAAAAATCGGCAGATCGACGTTACGCTGCAGTCGGCAGGCCTCGGCGTTTCCGCGCTGCGCGATCTCGCCACATCGGTCGACATCGTCGTCGTCGCCATCCCGGCGGACGTCATCAAGAAAACCAACGATCCTGCCTATCTGCCGGCGGTCATTCCAGCCAATACGTATCGCGGGCAAACGGCCGATGTTCCCGCGGCGGCGGTGCAGAACTTCCTGGTCACACACGAGGGTGTCAGCGACGACGTCGTCTACGGCATGACCAAGGCGCTGTGGACCAGCCTCGATCAGCTTGTCGCCGCGCATTCGGCGGCGAAGGCGATCGATCTCAAGCACGCGCTGGAAGGCATGCCGGTGCCGCTGCATCCGGGTGCGCAAAAATACTATAAGGAAGTCGGCCTGCTGAAATAGGTTTTGGCCGCCGAGCCGCAAATGGCCGCGCCTGAAGCAGCCTCCGATATCCACGCGGCCTCCGACGCCGCGTTCGACGAAACAGGCATCAAGCGCGAGCTGACCGGCCTTCCAGCCAAGCTTGTCGCCGCGGCCGCGCTCGCCTTCTCGGCCTACCAGCTCTACATCGCGGCGTTCAGTCCGCTGTCGAGCCTGGTCACGCGGTCGCTGCACGTCGGCTTCCTGATGTTGCTTGCTTTCCTGATCTATCCGGTTGGCCAAAAGGCCGCCAGAGACCGGATCGCCTGGTACGACGCGGCGATCGCCGTGCTGGCCTTCGTGCTGGCGTTTTACCACTGGGTGTTCGAGGCTGACCTGATCCAGCGCTCGGGCGATGCTACCGTTGCCGACCTCGTCGTCGGTGCGGTCGTGATCGTGCTGCTGTTCGACGCGGCGCGACGCGTGCTCGGCATCGCCCTGCCGATCGTATGCGCCACGTTTCTGGCCTACGGTGTGCTCGGTCAGTATCTGCCGTCGGCGATCGCGCACCGGGGCTATGGTTTCGATCAGATCATCGGCCAGCTCTACCTGGGCAGCGAAGGAATCTACGGCATTCCGACGCTGGTCTCGGCGACGTATATCTTTCTGTTCATCCTGTTCGGCTCTTTTCTCGAGCACGCCGGCATGATCGGCCTGTTCAATCAGATCGCGATGGGCTTCGTCGGCCACACGCGCGGCGGCGCGGCGAAAGTGGCGGTGATTTCATCCGGGCTGATGGGCATGATCTCGGGGTCCGGCATCGCCAACGTCATGACCATCGGGCCTTTCACGATCCCGTTGATGAAGCGTTTCGGCTACTCGTCGGTGTTTGCCGGGGCCGTCGAGGCAACCGCGAGCATGGGCGGCCAGATCATGCCGCCCGTGATGGGCGCCGTCGCGTTCATCATGGCCGAGACGCTCGGCGTTCCGTACATCACCATTGTCAAAGCGGCGATCATCCCCGCGCTTCTCTATTACGCGACGGCGTTCTGGATGGTGCATCTGGAGGCCGGTCGCGCGCGCCTGTTCGGCCTGCCGAAGTCGGAATGCCCGAATCCCTGGCGGGCGATTGCCGCGAAGTGGCACCTGTTGCTGCCGCTGGTGGTGCTGGTCGCGCTCCTGTTCGACGGCTGGACGCCGATGTTCGCCGGATTGGTGGGCCTGGCGCTGACGGCGATACTGATTCTCGGCGCCGGCATCGTCGCTGGCTTCGGTTCGACGCATTTCCGCGTCGTGTTCTGGGTAGTGCTCGGAGTCGGGCTGGCCGTTTATCTCAAGCAGGGCTTCGATCAATACGGCATCGGACCTATCCTCGCGCTGATCGGAGCGTTCGTCGCCTGGAGTCTGGTCGCCCACGGCGGTCGCGCGACGCTTGCAACGATGCACCGCAGCCTCATCGAAGGTGCGCGGCAAGCGGTCGGTGTCGGCCTCGCCTGCGCGATCGTCGGGGTGATCACCGGCGTGCTGACCTTGACCGGGGCGGCATCGAATTTCGCCGGGTTCGTCCTCGAGATCGGCGAGAAGAGCCTGTTTCTGTCGCTGGTCCTGACGATGATCGTGTCCCTGGTGCTCGGCATGGGCATTCCGACGATTCCGACCTACATCATCTGCAGCTCAATTGCGGCGCCCGCGTTGGCCAAGCTCGGCGTGCCGCTGATCATATCGCACATGTTCGTCTTCTACTTCGGCATCATCGCCGACCTTACGCCGCCGGTAGCGCTCGCTGCGTTCGCGGCCGCATCGATCGCCCGGGCTTCGCCGATGCGAATCGGCTGGAAGGCCACACATATCGCCATCGCCGGCTTCGTCATCCCGTTCATGGCCGTCTACGATCCGGCCCTGATGCTGCAGCCTCGCCCTCCCTCGACGACGGTCGATATCGCCGCAGCGATCTACGTCGCGTTCAAGGCGGTGGTCGCGATCGGGTTGTGGGGGGGCGCCGCGGTCGGCTACCTGCGCGGTCCGCTCAACTGGGCCGAACGGATCGTCGCGCTGGTGGCAGCCGCGTTACTCGTAGCAGCCATCCCCTGGACCGACCAGGTCGGCTTCGCGCTGTGCGCCGCGTTGGTCGTCTGGCACCTGGTTCGCACCAGCGCAAGGCCGCGAAAGGCGTGAACGCCGTTTGCCTCCTGGTTGCCGGCGTCGTGCGGGCCACGCTGCCCGCGGACCAGTTCACGCTCGGCTGGCAGCATTCGGTCGAGAAGACGCGCTGGGAGGAGACCTATCGCGTAGCCGGCGATCGCCTGCTGTTGACCGGCGCGCGCATTCAGGGCATCGGCGCCGGCATGGAGCCTCCTGCGGGTGCCACGCTGCGCGGCGGCTGGTGGACGTGGACCCCGGCGCCGCGCGCCATCGCGACGCTGCCGCTGACGCAATCGACCTACACATCCGATTGGACGCTTTGCTGGCACCAGCGCTGCCGCACGCTGGGCGCGCTGGTGCCTTCGGCGGCGGAAGGGAGCGTCGTCGACGTGGTTGCCTGCAATGCGCCGCGTCACCGGGGCGGCGGCCCGTGACGCTGGGTCAGGCCGCGGCCTGCAACCCCGGTTCTCGCGGCGAGCGCTTGAACAGCGCGCTGACGTGCAAGGGAAAGGCGCCCAGCTTGCGGTCCAGGAAATAATGGCGCAGGGTCCGCGCGATCGTGCGGAAGGCGATATCGCCCCAGGGAATGTCCTCCTCGGCGAAGAGCTCGACCTCGAGGCTTTCCGGACCGGGTCCGAAATCCCTGTCCAGCAGGCGGGCGCGGAACATCATGTAGACCTGGTTGATGTCAGGCAGGCTGATCACCGTGTACAGCGCACCGAGCTCGACCCTCGCTCGCGCTTCTTCGACGGTTTCGCGCAACGCGCCGGCCTCGAGCGTCTCGCCGTTTTCCAGGAATCCCGCCGGCAGCGTCCACAGGCCGTGCCGCGGCTCGATCGCGCGCTTGCACAGCAGCACGCGGTCATTCCATTCCGGCAGGCAGCCGACGACGGTCTTCGGATTCTGGTAATGGACGGTGCCGCAATTCGCGCACACGTAGCGCGGCAGGGTGTCGCCTTCCGGAATGCGCCACGCGGGCGCCGCCGAACCGCAATGGCTGCAGAATTTCACCCGATCGACCTCAAGCCGGCTCGACTCGATTGACGCTCCGGCCGATGAAATGCTCCCGATAATAGTTGAGCTCGTCGATCGACTCGTAGATATCGGCCAGCGCCTCGTGCTTGCCTTGCTTGACCCACCCCTTTGCGACCTCGGGCTGCCACCGCTTGCACAGCTCCTTCAGCGTCGACACGTCGAGGTTGCGGTAATGAAAGTAGTCCTCCAGCCCCGGCATCCACCGGGCGAGAAAGCGGCGATCCTGGCAGATCGAGTTGCCGCACATCGGCGACGTCCGGGGCGGGACGTGCTCGCGCAGGAACGCGAGCATCCGCTGTTCGACGGTCGCCTCGTCGAGCGTCGAGGCCTTGACCTTGTCGATCAGGCCCGATCGCGCGTGCGTCGACTGATTCCACGAATCCATGCCCGCCAGTGTCGCATCGTCCTGGTGGACGACGAGGACCGGTGCTTCGGCGACGGTCGCCAGCGCCGCATCGGTGACGACCAGCGCGACCTCGATGATGCGATCGATTTCGGGCCGCAAGCCCGTCATTTCCATGTCTATCCAGACCAGCAGATTGGCGTCCTGCGCCATTATTTTCACTTGGCGTAAAATAAGCGCTTATTCTCGCATATCGCTGGTCGGCTCGAGCGTCGCATGCCGCAATCCCTTCCCTGGTTCACCCTGATCTTCCTTTTCGCGCTGGCTGTTTCGCTGGCGATGCAGCTTTGGCTCGCACGGCGGCAGGTGCAGCACGTCGCCGCCAACCGCACCGCGCCGCCGGCGCATTTCGCCACGCGCATCACTCTGGCCGCGCATCAGAAAGCGGCCGACTACACGATCGCACGCACGCGCCTGGGCATGCTGGAAACGGTGCTCGAGGCGATCGTGCTGCTGGCGCTGACGCTGGGCGGCGGGCTCGCGGTGCTTGCGGCCCGTGCCGATCTTTTGCCGGTCGACACGCTGTGGCAGGACGTCGCGCTGGTCGTCGCGGTCACGCTGCTGGCCGCGCTGATCGGACTTCCGATCTCGTGGTACCGCACGTTCGTCATCGAGGAACGGTTCGGCTTCAACCGCATGACGCTGGGCCTGTGGCTTGCCGACCTCGCCAAGGGTGCGCTGCTCGGCGCGCTGCTGGGCATTCCGCTGCTGACGCTGGTCCTGTGGCTGATGGCGCGGGCCGGTACGCTCTGGTGGCTCTACGCGTGGCTGGTCTGGGTCGCGTTCCAGATGCTGATGCTCGTGCTCTTTCCGACGGTCATCGCCCCGCTGTTCAACAAATTCCGGCCGCTTGCCGACGAGCCGCTGCGCGCGCGCGTCGAGCGGCTGCTGGCGCGGTGCGGCTTCGCGGCCAAGGGACTGTTCGTCATGGACGGCTCGCGCCGCTCGAGTCACGGCAACGCTTATTTCACCGGCTTCGGCGCCGCGCGCCGGATCGTCTTTTTCGACACTCTGCTCTCGAGGCTGCAACCCGAGGAAATCGAGGCGGTGCTCGCGCACGAGCTGGGCCATTTCAAGCTCAAGCACGTCGTCAAGCGCATCGCCTGGTTCGCCGCCGCCAGTCTGCTGCTGCTGGCGCTGCTCGGCTGGCTCGTCGGCGAGCCCTGGTTTTACGCGGGACTCGGCGTGTCGGTCGCCCCGCCGCGCTACGGTGTCGCGCTGGTGCTGTTCATGCTGGCACTGCCGGTATTCACGTTTCTCGCCGCACCGCTGACCTCGCTCTACTCGCGCCGCCACGAGTTCGAGGCCGACGCCTATGCGGCGGAATACGCATCCGCGCCGGCGCTGGTTGCCGCGCTGGTCAAGCTGTACGAGGACAACGCGAACACCCTGACGCCCGACCCGTTGCACTCGGTGTTCTACGATTCGCATCCGCCGGCCGCGGCGCGCATCGCGCGGCTCGAGGCGAGCAGCGCATGAAGGCGGCCAGCAGCACCGCCGCCTTGAGTGCGCTTGCCGCGCAGGACAGCCGGCAGGGCGCCCCGCTGCTCGCGCGCACCGAGCTCGCGCGACTGCTTGCCGCCCTGCCCGGCTGGAAGCACGCCGACAAGGCGCTCCACAAGAGCTTTGCTTTCGCCGACTACTATCGGACGATGGCGTTCGTCAACGCCGTCGCGTTTGTCGCGCACCGGCAGGATCATCATCCCGACCTGTCGGTCCATTACAATCGGGTCGACGTCGTTTTTTCGACGCATGACGCCGGCGGCGTGACGCTCAACGATTGCATCTGCGCCGCCAAGGTCGAGCAGCTTGCCGGGAGCCCGTGATCCGGCGGCCGCAAGCGATGCCGCTGCGCCGGAAGGCGTGATCGGCGCGGCGGGGCTCGTCACCGCCGCGTTCCGGCGACACTATCTGGTCCGCGCGGACGACGGGAGCACGATCTCCTGCGTGCTGCGCGGACGCACACTGGCGATCGCCTGCGGCGATCGCGTGCGCTGGCGCTCGTCGGGCCCGCGCGAAGGCGTGATCGAGGCGGTCCTGCCGCGCACGACGCTTTTCTATCGCTCCGACGGCCGGCGCGAAAAACTGATCGCCGCGAATGTCACCCAGGTGCTGGGCATGGTCGCGCCGGATCCCCCGTTCGACGACGAACTGGTGCACCGCTGGATCGTTGCCGCGGAGAGCGCCGGCTGCCGCTTCGTCCTGATCGCGAACAAGCGTGACCTGCCGGCATTTGCGGCGATCCGGCCGCGGCTTGCCCAATTCGCCGCACTCGGCTATCCGATCGTCGAGATCTGCGCCAGCGAGGGTGCCGGCGCCCTCGCCCCGCTGCTCGCCGGACAGCACAGCGTGCTGATCGGACAATCGGGCATGGGCAAGTCGA
>DATNAR010000020.1:0-5358 GCA_035607385.1 Casimicrobiaceae bacterium | reverse complement strand
CGCGATTGCGGGCGGACTTGGCGGCAAGGCGATGGCCGAGCATTTCGATCCCACCCTGGCGGGAACTCCGCCGGACGACGACCTTCGAACAACCAGTCTCCCGCGCCTAGAATAACGGGAGTTCTGTTTGCACGCTTGTAAGGACTTGGCCCACGCCTAGCGCTGGCAGAGCGCGGGCACAAGCGAGGGGCAAGCGAGGGGCAAGCGAGAGTCGGGGCCTTCGCGTTGGCCGCACACGGTCGCGGCCGATTCGAGCGCGAATTACCTGCGCATTCGATTGGCGACGCCGGCGAGCGCAATGGCGAGCGCAGCACTGCCCAGCGTTTTGACGAGCTGCGGGTGCTGGGCATAGAAATCGCCAACGTGGTCGAGCACGCTGGGGTCATGCTGCTCCGCTCGCGTCGCGATCTCTTGCACCTGCGCCGGAGTCATCTGAGAAGCCTGCTCGGGCGTCAGCTGAGGTACTCCGGCGTTCGCTGGCGCAGACATGCGGCCCAGGATGCCGCCGCCGAGCGCGGAAAGCACGCCCGGACCGATCGCGCGCAGCAACTGGTTGAGCACGCCCGCTTGCTGCTCCGGGTTCGACTGCCCGAACATTCGCCCCACCATTTCGCCGAACGGCGGCGTGCTATCGGCGCGGAAGGCGTCGGCGACGCCTTTGCCCACGATCTCCGGAGGCGCTGCGCGTGCGACCTCGTCAAAGTGCTGATGTGCGACGTCCGGGTTGGCGCCGGACGCATTGGCGTATTGCTGCAGTATGTCCATCAGTCCCATCGCGATCTCCTCGTGAGCTTCGAATGAATCAGTTTTCCCTCGGACGCCTGGATTAGGCCGGGGGGTTACGCCTGATCATGTGGTAAATCACCAGAAGAATGATCGCGCCGATCAGCGAGCCGATAAAGCCGGCGGGTTCGCCCGCTTGGTAGAACCCCATCGCCTGCCCGCCGTACGTGGCGAGTAACGATCCGGCAATCCCGATCGCAGCGGTGATGAAAAAGCCCGCGGGATCGCGGCCCGGCGTCAACATTTTCGCCACCAGGCCGACGATGAAGCCGATGAGTATGGTCCAGATGATGCCCATTGCTGTGCTCCCTTCTGTTGATCTTCGTTGAGCTTGCAGACAGTGCAAGCGGAAAATCAGGACCGCAGTTTCCGGCGCAAAAGACCCCCGACGTGCACGGTGGCAAGACCGTAGCCGCCAAAGCGCGGCAACGGTATCAGTCGGCGGACTAAATCGCCGTAGGACTGGCGAAACCCGCCGTAGGAGGCTCGCTGACGGGGTGGAGGCATCTATGGCCGGGTTTGATGGCCGGTGGTAAACTCCCGCTCCCGCGGCGAATACGCGACGGGACCGCTGGCGCGATGCCGCGCCCGGCGCGGTGCGTGCGGGACCAGGTCCCGATATCGCTGCAAGGGCGAACGCGAGTTCGCCCTTTTTGCTCGCGCATGCAACGCGCTGGAGAAACCGGCCGCTTAAGCGGCCTTACTGGAACTGCTCATGTTCGATTTCGTCTACAAGCAAAAGCGCCTGGTGCAGCTGGTGCTGGCGTTGATCACGCTGCCGTTCGCGTTCTTCGGCGTCGACTATTACTTCAGAGGGACCGCCTCGGCCGGCGAAGTGGCGCGGGTGGGCAGCGACAAGATCACCCAGGCCGACTTCGCCAATGCGATTCGCGAGCAGCAGGATCGGATGCGCCAGTCGCTGGGTGCGAACTACGACCCGGCGGTGTTCGACAATCCCGAGGTGCGCTACGCCACGCTCGAGCAGCTCATCAGCCAGCGGCTGCTCGACGATCAGGCGCGCCGCGATCGGCTCCGCGTTTCCGACGACCAGGTCCGACAGTACATCAGCGAAATCCCTGCGTTCCAGGTCGATGGCAAGTTCTCACCGGAACGCTATCAGCAGCTGCTGGCGATGCAGAGTCCGCCGAAGTCCTCGCCGGAGTTCGTCAACGACGTGCGCAGGGCGCTGATCCAGACTCCGCTGCAGGAGCCGATCGCCGCTGCCAGCATCGTCGCCAAGAGCAACGTAGAGCGCTACCTTGGACTGGTCGATCAGAAGCGCGAGGTCGCGTATGCAACGCTCGGTGCCGACGCTTTTCGCAAGGACGTGAAGGTCGACGACGCGGCGGTCAAAAGCTACTACGATGCCAACCAGACAGCGTTCCAGACGCCCGAGCAGGTGAAAATCGAGTACGTGGCGCTGACGCCGGATTCGCCGGGCCTGCAGGCCAACATCGATCCTTCCGCGGTCCGCAAGCAATACGACGAGAATCTCAAACAATACGCCAAGGCGGAAGAGCGGCAGGCCAGCCACATTCTGATCGCCGTAAAACCAGACGCCAAAGACGATGAAAAGGCCGCGGCGAAAAAGAAAGCCGAGGATCTCGCGGCACAGGCACGCCGCTCGCCGGCGAAATTCGCCGAGCTCGCCAAGGAGAATTCTCAGGATCCCGGTTCGGCCGCGCAGGGCGGTGATCTGGGCTTCATCGCGCGGGACGGATCGATGGTCAAGCCATTCGAGGATGCCGTCTTTTCCGGCAAGGAGGGCGACATCATCGGGCCGGTGCAGACCGATTTCGGCTGGCACGTGATCAAGATAACCGCGGTCAAGCCAGCGAAGACGCAGAGCTTCGACGAGGTCAAGGCGCAGATCGAGCAGGATCTCAAACGGCAACAGGCAATGCGGAACTTCGTCGATGCCGCCAGCCAGTTCGAAAACCTGGTCTACGAGCAGGCCGAGTCGCTGCAGCCGGTCGCCAAGGCGCTCAACCTGAAGGTGCAGACGACCGACTGGCTGACGCGCGCGCAGTTGCAGGCGATAGGCCAGAACAATCCCAAGTTCGTGCAGGCGGTATTCAGTCCCGACTCGCTGCAGACCAAGCGGAACACCGATGCCATCGAAGTGGCCCCTAACACGATGATGGCGGCGCGGGTGATCGACTACAAAGCCGCGGCGCCGCGTCCCTTCGACGAAGTCAAGGCCGATATACGGCGGCAGCTGGAGCACAACGCGGCGAGCGAGCTCGCGCAAAAGGCCGGCCAGGAAAAGCTCGCCTTGCTGCAGCAGGGAAAGGACGCCGGGCTAGTGTTCGGCAAGCCCGTCACGCTGGCGCGCAACCAGGCGCAACCCGGATTCCAGGCCGATGCGCTGGCGCGGATCTTCCAGGGCGACCCGGACAAGCTTCCGCAGTACATCGGCATGCCCGCACCGGACGGCGGCTTCGTCATTTACAAGATCGTCCAGGTGATCGCAGCGCCCAAGCCGGATGCAGCCCGCCTTTCGGCGTTCTCCGCGCGCGTCAGCGAGCAGCTCGGTCGCGAGCTCTTTGCGGCCAACCTCGCGAGTCTCAAGGCGAAGGCCGACGTGAAGATCAATCAGTCGGCGTTGGAAGCAGACTCGCGCTCCGGCGAAGCCCCGGCCCCTGCTGCCCCGATGCCGCCAGCACGCCGCCGCTGATGCGCTAGCACGGCAGGCCGGGCGCGGCGTCAGCTGGTCGGCGTGGGCGGCGCCGCCGGCGGCGACGGGCAGTTGAGATCGCGCATCATCTTTTCGTTGTCGGCGATCGCTTTCTGCCGCTCGGCGGGCTCGAAAAAGACCTTCTCGCCCTTTTCGTTGTAGCGGTAAACGTTGGCATCCTCGCGTAGCGTGCGGATCCGGCCGCGCGCCTGCGCGCACATGTCGCCTTTTTTCTTCGCGTCGGCTTGCTCCTTGTCCGACTTGGCGTCGGCGTCGGCGCGATCCTGCATGCGCTTTTTGATCTCGGCGTCCTTGGCGGCCATGCTGCGCACTGCGCCCGGATCGGCCGGCGCTACGCCGGGATTGACGCGCTCCGCCTTGACGCTCGCCGGCGGTTGATCGCCGTAAACGACGCGGCCGTTCTCATCGGTCCACTTGTACAGGACCGCCTGGGCGCTTGCCGCCGCCAGCACGAGTGCGGCGCTGCAGAAGGCGGTGACCCAAAGCGAGCTTCGCAACTTCATCCAGATTCCCCGGAAAAACGCGAACCGGCACAAGGTAATGCCATTCTCTGCCCAGCGTCAACCGGCAGCAGTCCAAACGGTCGCTTGAGCCGTTTACCGGACACGACGAGGCGCGTATAATCCGCTTTTGCGCATAGGAGAAAAGGTGATTATGCGTGTCGTCCAAAAAGCCCTCACCTTTGACGACGTCCTGCTGCTCCCTGCCCATTCTTCCGTCGTTCCCCGCGACGTCAGCCTTCAGACCCGCCTCACCAAGACCATTTCGCTGAACATCCCGCTGTTGTCGGCGGCGATGGATACCGTGACCGAAGCCGGCCTGGCCATTGCGATGGCGCAGGAGGGCGGCCTCGGCGTCGTGCACAAGAACATGCCGCCGAGGGCGCAGGCGGCGCAGATCGCCAAGGTCAAGCGCTTCGAAAGCGGCGTGGTCAAGGACCCGATCACCGTGCCGCCCACGATGTCGGTGCGCGAAGTCCTGGTGCTGACGCGACAGCACAAGATCTCGGGCTTGCCGGTGGTCGACGGGAAGAAAGTCGTCGGCATCGTCACCAACCGCGACTTGCGCTTCGAAACCAATCTCGACCAGCCGGTCGCGAACATCATGACCCAGGGCGACCGCCTGGTCACCGTCCCTGAAGGCACCGACCTCGAGCTCGCCAAGACGCTGATGCACCAGCACCGGCTGGAGCGCGTTCTGGTCGTCAACGACCGCTTCGAGCTCCGCGGCCTGATCACGGTCAAGGACATCCTGAAATCGACCGAGCATCCGAACGCGTGCAAGGACGAGCTCGGCCAGCTTCGCGTCGGCGCGGCGGTCGGCACGGCCGGCGACACCGACGAGCGCGTCGAGGCCCTGGTCGCGGCAGGCGTCGATGTCATCGTCGTCGACACCTCGCACGGCCATTCGCAGGGCGTGCTCGACCGCGTTCGCGACGTCAAACGGCGCTATCCGAACGTGCAGGTCATCGGCGGCAACGTGGCGACCGCCGCCGGTGCGCGGGCGCTGGCCGACCAGGGCGCCGATGCGATCAAGGTCGGCATCGGCCCCGGGTCGATCTGCACGACGCGAATCGTCGCGGGTGTCGGCGTGCCGCAGATCTCGGCGATCCTCAACGCGATGGACGGTGTCGCGGCGCTCGGCATTCCACTGATCGCCGACGGCGGCATTCGCTATTCGGGCGACATCGCCAAGGCCCTTGCCGCCGGCGCGTCCTGCGTCATGCTGGGCAGCCTTTTCGCCGGCACCGAGGAGTCACCGGGAGAGACCGAGCTCTTCCAGGGCCGCTCGTACAAGAGCTATCGCGGCATGGGCTCGCTGGGTGCGATGCAGCAGGGCTCGAGCGATCGCTATTTCCAGGATTCGGAGGGTGAGGG
>DATNAR010000010.1:0-3535 GCA_035607385.1 Casimicrobiaceae bacterium | reverse complement strand
TACTGGTCGAGATCGGCGAGGACCCGCACCGCGAGGGCCTGCTCAAGACGCCGCAACGGGTGGCGCAGGCGATCGAGTTCCTCACTTCCGGCACCAGGGTCGATGCGCAGAAGCTGATCAACGGCGCGGTGTTCACGCAGGCGACCAACAGCATGGTCATCGTCAAGAACATCGAGGTCTACAGCCTGTGCGAGCATCACATGCTGCCTTTCTTCGGCCGCTGCCACATCGGCTACATCCCCAGCGGACGCGTGTTCGGCGTATCGAAGCTCGCGCGCCTGGTCGACATGTACGCGCGCCGGCTGCAGCTTCAGG
Source organism: Casimicrobiaceae bacterium (assembly GCA_035607385.1). Lineage (GTDB taxonomy): Bacteria > Pseudomonadota > Gammaproteobacteria > Burkholderiales > Casimicrobiaceae > PALSA-1003. The sequence continues at coordinate 3,220 of DATNAR010000010.1, read as the reverse complement.
AAAGGCTGACCGAGCAGATCTCGCAGGAAGTGATGGATTCGGTCGCCGCCAAGGGCGTCGGCGTGATGATCGAGGCGCGGCACCTGTGCATGATGATGCGCGGCGTCGAAAAGCAGAACTCGGTGATGATCACCTCGTCGGTGCTCGGCACGTTCCGCGAGTCGCAGGCGACGCGCGAGGAGTTTCTCGCCCTGATCGGCAGTCGAGGGACCTGAACGGCCGCAGGCGCCGATTGCGCGCGCTTTAGGCTTCCAGCCACCAGCGGTAGAGCGTCCCGGCGCAGCTTTTCGCCCCGCGCGCGGCGACCGGAGGCAGGCGCAGCGGCCGCAGAAACATCTCTACCGGCAGGTCGCGCGGCGCAAAGCCCCGCGCCACCGCGGAGATGCGGTCGCGAAACGCGCGGTATTCATCCTCGACCGAACCCGATCCGGGGTGCGTTGCCTGCCACAGATGCCGGAACGCGATGCGGCCGTCGTCCTCCGCCGTCTGCAGCAGCCGATGCGTCATCGTCCGGCCGATGCGCCAGCGTCCGTGCCGCTCGCGCTCCTGATAGCGCCGGAAATAGCGGTAGAAATGCTTGTAGTGGCGCACCTCGTCGGCGTAGATATGCGCCGCCAGGTCTTTGAGCACCGGCTCGTCGGCGTACGCACCCATCGCACTGTACAGCGTGGCCGTGCCCATTTCGACGACGCAGCGCGCGGCGAGCTCGAGTGCCCGCGCGGGCTCGAGCTCGGGGACCGTGCACGTCTGGCGGTATTCGTCGAAGAAGCGATCGTAGGTCTGTTGCCAGTCGAAATCGGGCCAGACCCGCTCGACGTAGGCGCGCAGTGCCGCGCCGTGCTGCACTTCCTCGTGCTCCCACGATTCGGCGAGCCACCCGGCCACGACTTCGTCGTCGTCGAAATAGGACACCAGATTGTGGGCGTACAGATCCGATCCGGTCTCGACGAACGAGGCCATCGTCATCATCTGGAACAGCGTCTGGTCGTCGGCGGCCCGTGCGCGGTCGGCGCCCGCGTAATCGATGTCAGCGAGGCGCCATGCGCCCCGCGCACGCCAACCCTGGCCCGGCGCGCCTCGCGCGCTCGATTCCGGCGTTCGTGCATCAAGCATTCTTTGTCCCCCTGTCTTTCTGTAAGACAGCGTCCCGGGCAGAAAATCCCGCGGTTGCAGACAACAACATGCCTCCGCGGGCCGAAACTTGCAATAGTCTCGGTTCGGATCGTCGACCCCACGGCTAGAATGGCCGTTTTGGTGCGTCCCGGGGAAAGCGATGCCCGAACGCTTGCGCCGAGTCGCGGTCATCGGCAGCGCGCGGATTCCGTTTGCGCGCAGCAATACCCGCTACGTCGATGCCGGCAACCCGCAGATGCTGACCGCCGCTTTCGCGGCGCTGGTCGAGCGCTTCGGGCTCCGCGGCGTGCGATTGGGCGAGGTCGCGGCCGGTGCGGTGATCAAGCACCCGCGCGACTGGAGTCTGACGCGCGAAGCCGCACTCGGCGCCGGCCTGCACCCGCGCACGCCCGCGTACGACGTGCAGCGCGCCTGCGGCACCAGTCTAACCGCGGCCATCCAGATCGGCCAGCGGATCGCGCTGGGTGAAATCGAAGCCGGCATCGCCGGCGGCGTCGACACCACCAGCGATGTGCCGCTCGGCTACGGCCGGGCCTTGAACCGGATCGTGCTCGACAGCGCACGCGGCAGGACATGGGGCGCACGCCTCCGACCGTGGCTCAACCTACGGCCGGCCGACTTGAAGCCGGCCGCACCGGGAGTCGTCGAGCCCCGCACCGGCCTGTCGATGGGCGAGCATTGCGAACTGATGGCCAAGCAGTGGCGCATCAGCCGCGCCGAGCAGGACCAGCTGGCGTATCGAAGCCATAGGAACGCCGCCGCCGCGTGGGACAGCGGATTCTATGACGACCTGGTCGTGCCGTTCGCGGGGCTCGAGCGCGACAACAACGTGCGCGCCGACACGACGCCGGACAAACTCGCGGCGCTTAAACCCGTGTACGACCCCTCCGCCGCCGGCACGCTCACCGCGGGCAACAGCACGCCGCTGACCGACGGGGCTGCCTGCGTGCTGCTCGCGTCCGATGCGTGGGCCGAGGCGCGCGGGCTGGCCGCCCAGGCCTACCTGACGCATTGGTCGGTCGCGGCGGTCGATTTCGCCGGAATCGACGGTCCGCCGGAAGGTCTGCTGATGGCGCCGACCTACGCGGTGCCGGCGATGCTCGATCGCGCGGGCCTCGCGCTGCAGGACTTCGACGTCTACGAGATCCACGAAGCATTCGCCGCGCAGGTCCTTTGCACGCTCGCGGCATGGCGCTCGGACGATTATTGCCGCACGACGCTCAAGCGGCAGCGCGCGCTCGGCGAGATCGATCGCGCCAGGCTCAATCCGCGCGGCGGCAGTGTCGCGCTGGGCCACCCGTTCGCCGCGACCGGCGCGCGCATCGTCGGCACGCTGGCCAGAGAGCTGCAGCAGCGCGGCAGCGGACGCGGGCTGATTTCGATCTGCACCGCCGGCGGCATGGGTGTGACGGCGATCCTCGAGCGCTAGCAGCGAGGCTCTGCGCTACAATTTCGCCTCCGCAACAGCGCGAGGCGACAAGATGGCGCTCAAACGCCGCAAGGGTCCGGACGGAACGCTCGTCATTGTCGAACACACGTCGAAGATCCTCGACGGCAACGCGCTCGGCGATCCCCACGTGCGCAAGCTCGGCGTCTGGCTGCCGCCGCAATACGACGGCGCAGCCGGCCAGACCCGAGGGCGTCGTTTCCCGGTGCTCTGGGACCTGGTCGGATTCACCGGGTCGGGTCTCGCGCATGTCAACTGGAAGCCGTTTTCCGACAACGTTCCCGAGCGCGCGGCGCGGCTGATCCACGAGCGCAAGATGGGACCGGCGATCATTGTCTTTCCCGACTGCTTCACCGCTCTCGGCGGCAACCAGTACGTCAACTCGTCCGCGATCGGCAATTACGCCGACTATCTGACGCGGGAGCTGATTCCGTTCGTCGACCGCGAGTTCCGCACGCTGAACAGCCGCGAGCACCGCGGCTGCTTCGGCAAATCGTCCGGCGGCTACGGCGCGATCATCCACGGCATGAAGTACGCCCAGTACTGGGGCGCGATCGCCGATCATTCGGGCGATTCGTATTTCGATTTCGTCTATTGGCACGATTGGCCGAATACGCTGAACGACCTGGCGCGATTCCG
>DATNAR010000351.1:0-13496 GCA_035607385.1 Casimicrobiaceae bacterium | reverse complement strand
GACCGGATCGTACCCCGGCGTATCCATGTACACGAAGCCCTTGGCAGTCACCGGTTCCGCGTACTCGTAGACGGCGACCAGATTGGTCGTGCCGCCTTTGGCCACCGCGCCCAGCGACTTCTCGAGTATCGTCGTCAGGCCTCCGGCCTTGTTGCCGGGCGAAGGGTTGTTGTTCATCTCGCCGTTGTTGCGCGCCGTGTATTCCTCCCACCACTTGATCCTTCCGATCAGCTTGTCGGCGATGTCCTTCGAGATCGCGCGGCGGGTCAGCAGGTGCTCGGCACCGTAGATCTCGGGCGTTTCGGACAGGATCGCGGTGCCGCCATGGCGCACCAGGCGATCGACGGCGGCGCCCAGCGCCGGGTTGGCCGTGATGCCCGAGTAGCCGTCGGAGCCGCCGCACTGCAGACCGAGCACCAGATGACTGGCCGGAACGCGTTCGCGCGTGACCCGATCGGCGTGCGGCAGCATTTCCCGCACCATCGCGACACCCTTGGCGATCGACTTGCCGGTGCCTCCGGTGTCCTGGATGCTGAACGTATGCAGCAGCGGGCCTTCCTGCAGGCTTTCCGCGCCGAGCAGCGCGTTGATCTGGTTGGCTTCGCAGCCCAAGCCGACGATCAGCACGCCGGCGAAATTGGCGTGCCGCGCATAGCCGCCGAGCGTGCGCCGCAGCACCTGCATGCTCTCCCCCTGCACGTCCATCCCGCAGCCGCTGCCGTGCGTCAGCGCGACGACGCCGTCGACATTGGGAAACTGCGCCAGCGCCTCGCCCTTGAACGCATCGGCGATGCCGTGCGCGACGGTTGCCGAGCAGTTGACCGTCGACAGGATGCCGATGTAGTTGCGCGTTGCGACGCGGCCGTCGGCACGGACGATGCCCATGAAGGTCGCCGCCGGCTCGACGAATTGCGTGGGCTTCACGTCGGCGCCGATCGCGTAGTCGCGGGCGAACTCGCCCATCGCCAGATTGTGCAAATGCACGTGCTCGCCGGCCGCGATCGGACGCTTGGCGAAACCGATGATCTGGTTATAGCGCTTGACCGGCTCGCCGACGCGAATCGCGTGCGTGGCGACCTTGTGTCCGGGCGGTATCAGCCCCGAGATCGTGACTTTCTCGTCGAGCAGCACCGTACCCGATACCAGCTGCTGCCGGGCGATGACGACGTCGTCGGCCGGATGCAGGCGAATCGTGAAGGAAGTCTTGGTCAGCATGGCGGGCTCCGGTCGCTTCAGGCGGCAACGACCTGGACCTTCGTGCTCCGGGTCTTGTCCTTGGCCAGCTCGAATGCCTTGACCGCATCCTCCAGAGGAAACTGGCCCGACAGCAGCGGCCTGACGTCGACGCGGCGCGACGAAATGTAATCGACCGCCCAGTCGAATTCGCTGCCCCAGCGGAACGCGCCTTTGAGATCGAGCTCCTTGGCCATGATCTCGTTGACGACAAAAGGCAGCGGTTCGTGCGGAATCGTTCCGACCTGGACGATCGTGCCGCCGCGCTTCGCGGCGGCGACGCATGACTTCAACGCGACAAAGCTTCCGGAAACCTCGAACGCGACATCGTATTGCGGCGCCGCCAGCGCATCCGGCTCGCGGTCGGCGCGGATCGTCCGATCGGCGCCGACTTCCCGTGCGGTCGCCAGCGGCCGGTCGAGAATGTCGGACACCGCGATGTGCCTCGCGCCGGCAAGACGCGCGGCGATCACCGTCAGGCAGCCTATCGTCCCCGCACCGGTGATCAGCACCGACTTGCCGAGCAGATGCGGGCCGCGATTGACGGCGTGGAGCGCGACCGCGAGCGGCTCGGCAAATGCGATCTCACCCAGCGAGACGTCGGCGGCGACCGGATAGCACTGCCGCTCCCCCATCACGAAATACTCGGAGAACATGCCTTGCACGTGCGGGTAGAGGCTGGCGCTGCCAAGGAAGCGCATGTTGCGGCACAGCTGCTCGCGTCCCTCGCGGCAGTAGTCGCATTGGCCGCAGGCATGCGACGGGCTCACGGCGATCTTGTCGCCGGGCTTCACCCGCGTCACGCCGGCGCCGACCTTGGCGACCAGGCCCGAGGCTTCGTGCCCGGGAATCAACGGCTCGCGAACGACGAAGCTGCCGTTGCGGCCCTCGTAATAGTAGTGAAGATCAGAGCCGCAGATGCCGCCGGCGCCGAGCCGGATCAGCACCTGGCCGGGGCCGGCCTGCGGCAGGTCGCTGTCTTCGATCCGCAGGTCTTCCTTGGCGTGAATTCGGCAGGTCAGCATGGTCGTTCCTTTGGTCGGGCCGGACACGCGGCTATTGCCGCGCATCCCAGCCGGTGTTGAAGCGCTTGTAGGCCTTGTTCAAATGCTTTTGCATCGCCGTGCGCGCTTCGTCCGGGTTGCGCGCGATGATCGCCTTCAGGACGTTGCGATGTTCCGCGATCGCCGCCAGCCAGAGCTCGGGCGTGTCATAGTGATGCTCGAGCTGCGCGAACAGCGGCCCCATCCGTTCTTCCCAGAGCATTTTCAGCACCGCCACCAGCGCGCCGTTGCCGGTCGCCTCGGCGATGCGCAGGTGAAACAGCCGGTCGGCCGCGAGTGGCTGCACCTTGTCGGTTTCCATGATGCGCTGCATCTGCCTGAGCGCATCTTCGATCGCGGCGATATGCTCCTTTTTCGCCGACTTGGCGGCCAGCGCCGCGCATTCGCCTTCGATGATCCAGCGCGCGCGCAAGAGCTCGAACGGCCCCGACGCGGCCTGCACTTCGCCGTCGTGGCCATTTCCGCCGCCGAGCACGTAGATGCCCGAGCCGATGCGCACTTCGACCAGCCCTTCCACCTCGAGAGCGATCAGCGCCTCGCGCACCGACGGCCTCGACACGCCGAGCTGCCGCGCCAGATCGCGCTCGGGCGGCAGCCGCTGCCCGGCCGTGTATTCGCCCGACCGGACGAGCGAGCGGATCTGGTCGGCGATCTGCCGATACAGCCGGCGGGGCTCGATACTCTGGATAGGCATGGTCGAAAAGCCGCGCCTGGTTCGCCGGCGCGTTTGGCGGGGGGTGCTTCAAGTCATCGTAGCTAAGCAAAATACACCAATTTGGTCAAGTGGTCTTACCAATTGTGCGGCGCGCCTTGGTAAAATGTCCATTTACGGGATGAAAGGGATCGCTTGAGCGACCGACTCGCGGGCAAATTGGCGCTGATCACCGCCGCCGGACAGGGCATCGGCCGCGCCGCCGCCCTGGCGATGGCGAAGGAAGGTGCGTCGGTCTGGGCGACCGACGTCAAGCCGGAATTGCTCGAGCAGTACCGCGGCGTTGCCAACGTCAGCACACGGGTGCTGGACGTTCTCGACGACGCCGCCGTGCGCCAGGCGATCGATGCGCTGCCGCCGCTCGACGTCCTGTTCAATTGCGCCGGCTACGTGCACCACGGCACGGTGCTCGACTGCACGCCGAAAGACTGGGCGAAGAGCTTCGACCTCAACGTGCGCGCGATGTACATCACGATCCAGTGCGCGCTGCCGAGGATGCTCGAGCATTGCGCCAAGACCGGAGGCAGTGCCAGCATCATCAACATGGCGTCGGTCGCGGGCTCGCTCAAGGGTATTCCGAATCGGTTCGCCTACGGCGCGAGCAAGGCCGCCGTCGTCGGGCTGACCAAGGCGGTCGCGGCCGATTTCGTGGCCAAGGGGATACGCTGCAACGCGATCGCGCCCGGCACCGTCGATACGCCGTCGCTGCACGAACGCATCAACGCTTTTCCCGATCCGGTCGAGGCCCGCCGGAACTTCATCGCGCGCCAGCCGATGGGCAGGCTCGCCACGCCCGAGGAGATCGCGCCCGTCGTCGTGTTCCTCGCGTCGGACGAGTCGGCGTTCGCGACCGGAACCGTCTACTCGGTCGATGGTGGCATGACGATTTGAAATAGAATCCCAACCTCCGCGCCTGTCTCGACCAGCTCGGCGTGCGCGGCGCATCAACCCGATCCGCGCTCGAGTGTCGAGAGACGGATTTCGATGAAAGCCCCAATATGAAGCTCGTACGCTATGGCCCCGCAGGCAAGGAAAAACCCGGACTGATCGATGCCGACGGCAAGCTGCGCGATCTGTCGCGTAAGATCCGCGACATCGACGGAACGACGCTCGCTCCGGCGAAGCTCAAAGAATTGGCCAGGCTCGACCCGCGCCGGCTGCCGCCGGTGAAGGGCAAGCCGCGCCTCGGCCCTTGCGTCGCGACGCCGGCGAAGTTCGTCGCCATCGGCCTCAACTACATCGATCACGCCAAGGAAACGGGGTCGCCGATTCCCGAGCATCCGATCGTCTTCTTCAAGTCGCAAACCTGCATCGTCGGCCCCAACGACAACGTGATGCTGCCGCAGGATTCGGTCAGCACCGACTGGGAGGTCGAGCTCGGCGTCGTCATCTCGCGCACCGCGCGGCATGTCGCCGAGAAGGACGCGCTGAAATACGTCGCCGGCTACTGCATCGTCAACGACGTATCCGAGCGCGAGTTCCAGATGAAGCGCAGCGGCACACAGTGGAGCAAGGGCAAGGGCTGCGACACCTTCGGCCCGACCGGACCCTACCTGGTGACCACCGACGAGATCAGGGACCCGCAGAGTCTCGACATGTGGCTCGATGTCAACGGTGTGCGGCGCCAGACCGGCAATACCCGGACGATGATCTTCGGCATCGCCGCACTGGTCGCCGACGTCTCGCGCTACATGACGCTGTTGCCGGGTGATCTGATCACCACCGGTACGCCGCCGGGCGTGGGCCTGGGCATGAAACCGACGCCGCAATACCTGAAGGCCGGCGACGTCGTCACGCTGGGCATCGAGGGACTGGGCGAGCAACGCCAGAAAATCGTCCCGTTCAAGAAGGGACGCTAGGGAGCCGATCCGGCAAGATCGTGACCGGCAACGACGCCACGCGCGCGCTGTCGCGCGACGCCTTCCTGTACCCGCCGCTGGCGACGAGCCGCACCGGGCGCCTTAAGCTCGACGCGGTGCACACGATGTATTGGGAAGAGTCGGGCAATCCGCGCGGCGTGCCGGTCGTCTTCCTGCACGGCGGGCCCGGCGGCGGCAGCTCGCCCGACCACCGCCGCTTTTATGATCCGGCGCACTACCGGATCATCGTCTATGACCAGCGGGGCGCCGGCCAGTCGACGCCGTTGGGCGAGCTGCGCGACAACACTACGCCGCTGCTGATCGCCGATATCGAGCGGCTCCGCGAGCACCTGGGCATCGACCGCTGGCTTCTGTTCGGCGGGTCGTGGGGCTCGACCCTTGCGCTGGCCTATGCCCAGGCGCACGCACAGCGTGTGCTGGGACTGGTGCTGCGCGGCATCTTCCTTTGCCGCCGGCAGGAGATTCACTGGTTTCTCTACCAGATCCGCTTCATGCAGCCCGAAGCCTGGCGAAGCTTCGCCGAATACCTGCCGGCATCCGAGCGCGGCGATCTGCTCGCCGGATATCATCGCCGGCTGATCGATCCCGATCCGTCGGTGCACATGCCGGCCGCGCATCGCTGGAGCCGTTATGAGGGATCGTGCTCGACCCTGCTCCCCGACCCCGACCTGGTCTCGCATTTCGACGAGGACGCGGTCGCGCTGGCCATCGCGCGCATCGAGGCGCATTACTTCGTCAACCGCATCTTTCTGCCGGACAACTCGCTGCTCGCCGGCATCGATCGCATCCGGCACCTGCGCTGTACGATCGTCCAGGGCCGCTACGATCTGGTCTGCCCGATCTTTTCGGCCGATGAGCTGCACCGCGCCTGGCCGGAAGCTGAGTACGTCGTCGTCGCAGACGCCGGCCATTCGGCGCGGGAGCCCGGCATCGCCCGCGAGCTGGTCGCGGCGACCGATCGCTTTCGGCGCCGGGTGGACGGCGCGCGCTGACGCCGGCTTTTGTTCGGCGCGCCGCTAGGGCGGGTCGGCCTCGTCGTCGGACGAAACCCGGAACGCCGTCACCTGGAACGAGAGCGCGATATCGTCGCCGACGATCCCCAGCGCGTAGCGCATGCCGAAGTCGGACCGCTTGATCGTCGTGTCGACTTCGGCGCCGCAGCCATCGCGGCCGCTATCCGGATCCCGGCCGCAATCGAGCCGCGCAACATGCAGTTCGACCGGCCGCGTGGCGTTGTGCATCGTGAGCTCGCCGGAGACGCCGACCAGCCGGCTGCCGTCGAACGCGAGCCGCGTCGACCGGAAGCGCACGACCGGATAGCGCGCGGTATCGAACATGTCCTCGCCGCGCAGGAAGGCGTCGCGCGCGGCCCAGCCGGTGTCTATCGACGATGCGTCGACGATGAAATCGATACGGCCGGTATGCGCCTCGGGGTTGAGAGCGATCGTACCGCGCGTGCGGCCGAAGTGGCCGCGCTGCATCGACAGGCCCAGATGGCTGACGGCGAACTGCGCGCTGGTGAGGTCGGGGTCGACCCGGTAGATCGACGCGTCGGTCGCTTCCCCCGCGTGCCCCAAACCGATCGTCGCGACCAGCGCCGCGACGGCAAAACACCATGCGCCGGTCCGGCAGCGCCGCGGTCCGGCTGGGCGCGCCGGGAGGCGCACTGCCGTCGACCGGGGGCCGATGCTTACTCCCGGTAGGCTTCGATCGGAATCGTGATCTTCACCTCGTCACCCGACGAGCGTCCGACGCCCGCTTTCATGCCCCACTCCGAGCGCTTGATCGTCGTACTCGCTTCCGCCCCGCACATCGGCTTCTTGTTGAACGGATTCTCGCCGCACTGGAAGTCGGTGACCTTGAGCGTGACCGGCCGGGTGACGCCGATCATCGTCAGCTCGCCGTCGACGCCGGTCAGGCGATCGCCGTCGAAACGCATCGCCGTCGACTTGAACGTCATCGTCGGGTATTTGGCGACGTTGAAATAGTCCTCGCCCTTCAGGATAGCGTCGAGCCGAGGATCGTGCGACCTGATCGACGTAGTATCGATCGTTACGTCGACGCTGCCTTTTTTCGCTTCGCGATCGATCGTGATCTTGCCGGTCGACTTGGTGAAGTCGCCGCGTTGAGTCGAAAAGATCGTGTGCCGGATCTCGTACGACGGCTGCGAATGCGCCGGGTCGGTGACATAGCTTTCCTCGGCGGCGGCAGCCGTGCCTGTGGCGACTGAAAGCAATAGCGCCAGGGCGAACGCGCCGGACTGTCTGGGCATGAAGACTCCTCGGTTTCGAAACGGGCGGGGCGCGGCAAACCGGGACAACAGGCGCCGCGCCGCGATTATTCCACGCGCGGTCGTCGCCGCCTATCTGACCGGCGGCAAGACCATCCGGACGCGCACGATGACCTCGTTGGCCACCGTGTCGGGGTCGGCCCAGTCGGCGTCGCCGATCCGGTAATCGAGCCGCTTGATCGTGAACGTCCCTTCGGCGACGCTGTTGCCCGAGGCGTCCCTGGTGAGCGCGATCGGCACGACGGCATCGCGGGCGACGCCCTTCAGCGTCAGCTTGCCCGCGACTTCGTACTTGCCTCCGCCGAGGTCCTTGATCGAGGTCGAGACGAACCGGGCGACCGGAAACTTGGCCGTATCGAACCACGACGGGCGTCTGGCCTCGCTTTCGGCTTCGTCGCTGGCGAGGTCGATGCTGGCGAGCTCGATATCGAAATCGGCCTTCGAATGGGCGAGGTCGCCCGGCAGGAAAACGATATTCGCCTTCCAGCGGCGGAAGCTGCCCTCGACATTGATGCCCATCTGCTTGGACACGAAGCGGATCTCGCTCTTGTCGATCAGCACGCCTTCGGCCCCGGCCTGGCCGGCGGCGAGCAGCATCATCCCGAGCGACGGAATAAAAGAACGCAAGCGCATTGGCGTTGCCCTTTCCCCTGGGTTGCCGACCGCTACGGCGGCAGCATACGCGTCAGAACCGTGTCGCGGTCGATGAAATGGTGTTTTAGCGCGGCCGCGGTATGGACACAGACCAGCGAAAACAAGGCGAAGTTCAACGTCAGGTGCACGATCAGCAGCACCCGCGCGAGCTCGCGATCCTTCGGCACCAGGTCGGGCAGCGGGACCAGACCCAGATAGACGACCTGGACGCCCGTCGACGAGCTGTAGATCCATCCTGACAGCGGAATAACGAGCAGCAGCAGATAGAGTGTGTCGTGGACCAGGACCGAGGCCCGGCGCTGCCACGGCGGCATCGTCTGCAGCGGGTCGGGCGCGGCATGCGTCGCGCGCCAGGCCAGGCGCAGGGAGGTGACCAGGAATACCGTGATGCCGATCCATTTGTGCCACGCATACCACTGCAGCTTCTGCCGGCTCAGCGGAAGCCCGACCATCGACAGGCCGATCGTAAAACTGCCGACCAGCAGCAGCGCGGTGAGCCAATGCAACGCGATCGCCACGGGGCCGTACTGCTCACGGCGCGGACCTTGCGCGATGGTCTTTGGGGCGTCCATGCGGGACCGTTGTAATGCGGCCGGCGCCAACCTGTCAACGCGAAGATGGCGAGCGCTGCGCCGCTATAATGACCCGACGATCATGACGGCCGAATTGAAATCGACACCCTTGGTTGCGACGCCGGGCAACGCCGCCTGGGTCGCCCGCAGCCGTGCCGCCGTCTGGCATCCGTGCACGCAGATGAAGCGACACGAGACCTGGCCCTTGGTTCCGGTCGCGCGGGGCCGCGGCGCGTGGCTTTACGACTTCGACGGCGGCCGCTATCTCGACGCCGTCAGCTCGTGGTGGGTCAACCTGTTCGGGCACGCGCACCCAAAGATCAACGCCGCGATCGCGTCCCAGCTCGGCGATCTGGAGCACGTGATGCTCGCGGGCTTCACGCAGCGCCCGGTGGTCGAGCTCTCCGAGCGACTGGCCTCGATCGCGCCGGGCGATCTCGGTCATTGCTTCTACGGCTCCGACGGCGCATCGGCAGTCGAGATCGCGCTGAAGATGAGCTTTCACTACTGGCGCAATCGCGGCGAATCCGGCAAAAACGGCTTTATCGCGCTCGCCAACGGCTACCACGGCGAGACGCTCGGTGCACTGTCGGTCACCGACGTCGCGTTGTTTCGCGACGCGTATGCGCCGCTGCTGCGACAGCAGGCGGTGCTGCCATCACCCGATGCGCGACTCGCGCCGGGCGGCCGGACGGCGCGGCAGCAGGCGCTCGCGGCGGCGGCCGCGCTGGAAGCGCACCTGGCCGTGCATCACCGGGGACTCGCCGCGCTTGTCGTCGAACCCCTGGTGCAGGGTGCGGCGGGCATGGCGATCTACGATCCGGCGTATCTCGAGCAGGCGCGCGCGCTATGCACGCGTTACGGCGTCCACCTGATCGCCGACGAGATCATGACCGGCTTCGGGCGCACCGGCACGATGTTCGCCTGCGAGCAGGCCGGCATCGCGCCCGACTTCCTCTGCCTGTCGAAGGGCTTGACCGGCGGCTACCTGCCTTTGTCGGTCGTGCTGACGACCGATGAGATCTACGCGGCGTTCTACGACGATGACCTCGCGCGCGGCTTTCTGCATTCGCATTCGTACACCGGCAACGCGCTTGCTTGCCGCGCCGCGCTGGCGGTGCTGGACCTGTTTCGCGACGAGGACGTGATCGTCGCCAACCGCGCCCGCGCGGCGACGCTCAGCGCGCTGGCACAGCCGATTGCCGCGCATGCGAAGGTCCGCGACTTTCGCCATCTCGGCATGATCTGGGCGTTCGAGGTCGACACCCGGCGCGCCGACTTCGCATCGTGGTGCTCCTCCGAGGCGCTGCAGCGCGAGCTCCTGCTGCGTCCGATCGGACGCACGATCTACTGGATGCCGCCGTATTGCCTGTCCGACGAGGAGATGACGCTGCTCGCGGCGCGCACGCTGGATATCGTCGCATGCGCCTGATGCGAGCCTTCCTGCGCCCGGCGCTCGCAGCGCTGACCTTGCCGCTGGCCGCGCTCGCCGGCGCCGAATTGCCGCCGCCGGTTGCGCGCGCTTTCGCCGAACAGCACATTCCGCTCACTGCGGTCAGCGCCTACGTGCAGGAGCAAGGCGCGGCGCAGCCGGTCGTTTCGCACCAGCCCCAGCGGCCGATGAGTCCGGCCTCGACGATGAAACTGGTGACGACGTTCGCCGGCCTCGAGCTGCTCCATCCCGACTACCGCTGGAAGACCGAAGCCTATGCCGACGGAAAGATCGACGGCGGCGTTCTGCAGGGCGACCTGGTGCTCAAAGGCTACGGCGATCCGAAGATCACCGTCGAGCAATTCCAGGAATTGATCGCCAGGCTGAGAGCCACGGGCCTGTCGACGATACGCGGCGATCTCATCGTCGATCGCAGCTACTTCGCGCCGGGGCCGTACGACCCTGGCGCGTTCGACGCCGAGCCGCTGCGTCCGTACAACGTCGGGCCCGATGCGCTGCTGGTCAACTTCAAGAGCGTGCGTTTCGTGTTCGCGCCGAACGCCGCCGGCAATGCGGTCGACGTTCGCGCCGAGCCCCCGCTCCTCAACGTTGCCGTGCACGGCGCGCCGCGCCTGATCGAAGGCTTGTGCGGCGACTGGAAAGGCGGGCTGGTCGCCGCGTTCGACGCTCGCGACGACGGCGCCGACGTGAGCTTCGCCGGCGACTATCCGCTCGGCTGCGGCGAGCGCGAATGGTTCATCGCGCTGCTCGATGCTCCGCACTACGTGCTCGGCGCCTTCGCGCGCATGTGGGCCGATTCCGGCGGCACCTTCGCCGGCACGGTGCGCGAAGGCCGCGCACCGCCAAACGCGCAGCCGATCGCCGTCCTGCAATCGCCGCCGCTGTACGATGCCGTGCGCGACATCAACAAGCTGTCGAACAACGTCATGGCGCGACAACTGTTCCTGACGCTGGCGACCACCTATCGCCCGCCGCCGGCCACCTCGGTCAACGCGGCGCGCGCGATCAATCGCTGGCTTGCGGAGCGCAAGCTCCGGTTCCCCGAGCTGGTGCTCGACAATGGCTCGGGCCTGTCGCGACGCGCGCGAATTTCCGCACGCAGCATGGCGCGGCTGCTGCTCGCGGCCGATCGCAGCAAAGTGCGCGACGAATACGTAAGCTCGCTGGCCGTCGCCGCAACCGATGGCACCGTCAGCAGGCGGTTCCTGACCGACCAGGTCGCCGATCAGGCGTTCTTGAAGACGGGGACGCTCGAGGGAGTGCGCGCGATTGCCGGATACGTGTTCGATGCTGCCGGGCGGCGCTTCGTCGTCGTTTGCTTCGTCAACCACCGCAACGCGTTGCGGGCGCAGGCTCCGCTCGACCTGCTGGTGCAATGGGTGTACGACCACGGCCACGACGCTGCGCGCGCAGCGCGCTGACGACAGCCGCTCACATCCCCGGTACCGGCTTGCTTTCGTTGAACAGCAGGTAGCCGCGTATCAAGCGGTACAGGACCCAGATCGTGGTCGCGATCCAGATACCGATGGCGATCGGTATGCCGATCAGCGTCACCACGGCCAGCCACCCCACGACGTTCCACAGCACCGAGAACCAGAACGTGCGGATGAGCCAGCGGTAATGCGACTGCAGCCAGGTTCCGGCAGCTTCGCCGCGCTTCACGTACGCGATGATCAGCGCGATCAGCCCGATCAGTCCGAGCAGCGGTGTGCTCAGCAGGCCCGCCGAGACAAGCCCCGCGATCGCGGCGACGGCGAATAGCGCATAGACGACCAGCGTCGTCGAAATCAGCGACTGCGGCGGGACACCGGCGCCGGCCGGCGGAAGTTGCGGTGCGGAAGACTCGCTCATGCTGGCTGCTCCTCGTCAAGGGGTTGGACCTGACTGAAACGGACTGGATCGGCGCAAGCGGCGGCGTGCCGTACGCGATCCTATTCGGTATAGCGGCGGCCGTCCCGGTGCGCGCCGTACTCGCCGTTGCCATCGTCGCACCAGACGAGATCGTCGTCCGGATAGAAGCATTTGTCGCCTTCGATGCGGCTGCCGATTTCGAGATAGCTCGCCGGCGCGTTGCCGCGATTGAGAAAATGGTGCGCATCGCGCTTGCCTGCCGGGTAGCCGGCGCACATGCCCGGACCGAGTGTCTGCTCGCCGGCGTCGGTCACCAGCGTCACCTCGCCGGCGAGCACGTAGACGAACTCGTCTTCCAGCGTGTGCCAGTGGCGCAGCGCCGATTGCGCGCCCGCGGCCAGCGTCACCAGGTTGACGCCGAATTTGGTCAGGCCGCAGGCGTCGCCCAGACGTCGCTTGACGCGATCGCCCATCCGGCTCCTGAACGGCTCGGGATATCCGGAACCTCGTTTCTCGGTCACGGTGGTCGGGTCGAGGGCGGGCAACTCGAGTCGGCTCATCTTGACGGCACTCCGGCGGTTCGGCGCGACTGGCGCAGCGCTATAATACCCGCCGAGCGGCATATCGGGCTCGCGCCGACGCGACCGATGCGCTCATTGCCTGGAGATGACCATGACTGCAGCAAGATTCGAACGCAGCCGCGAAGCGCTCGTCAAGGATTTCACCGACGTGCTGGCCGAAGCGGAATCGCTGTTGAAGCAGGCGGCCAAGGAGTCGGGCGAAAAGGCCAGCGACCTGCGCGGCCAGGTCGAGGCCAAGCTGCGAGCGGCCAAGATAAGGTTGCACGACCTCTCCGACGATGCCAGCGAAAGCGCCAGGGCGGCCGCGCGAGTGACCGACGACTACGTACGCGATAATCCGTGGCAGGCCATCGGCATCGCGGCGGCGGTCGGGTTCCTGGCAGGACTCGCGTTGAGCCGACGCTAGCGTCCGGTGGCCGAGCCAAACGCCAGACCGACGGCAGGGCTGGGCAGCGCGCTGTCGCAGCTGGCCGCCACCGCGCTGGCCATGGTGCGCACGCGGCTCGAGCTCGCCACGGTGGAGTTCACCGAAGAGCGCGAGCGCGCCAAGGAAATGCTGCTGCTCGTGTTCTCGACGGTCCTGGTCGCGTTGTTCGCGCTGCTGTTCGCCTCGGTGTTCATCATCGCCTACTTCTGGGATACCGACCGATTGACAGCGGTCGGCGCAGTCACCGGCTTCTACCTGGTGCTTGCGGTGATTTTCGTGCTCCGGCTCAGACAGCGAATGCAGGAAAAACATTCGCCGTTCGCGGCAACTTTGTCGCAGCTCGAAGAGGACGCCGAGGCCTTGCGGCGCAGGCCATGAGCGCACGCCTGGACGAGCTGGCCGCCCGGAAATCGCTGCTGGTGGCGCAGCTGCGCCTGCAGAGGATGGAGTTCGCGCTGCACGCCGGCGATGTACGCGGCGCGTTGCGCCCGGCCGGCCTGATCGGGAGTGCGGTCGCCCAGCCCGCGGCGGTCATCGCGCTGGTCGAGGCGATCGCGCCGGTGTTCGGACTGCAGCGCTACGCGCGCTGGGTGCGCCTTGCTTCGATCGCGTTCGCGGTGACGCGCATCGCCCGCAAGTGGCACCGCTCGACGCTCGACTAGCGTCTGTTCACGGGTTGCCGCCGCCGCCATGAAGCTCTGGGGCGTCGCGATGGCGCGCAACGAGGCGGACGTCATCGAGGCGTTCATCCGCCACAATCTGACGGTGCTCGACGGGCT
>DATNAR010000370.1:0-3413 GCA_035607385.1 Casimicrobiaceae bacterium | reverse complement strand
CGAATGCGTATCGCCTTCGAAATACAAGACGGTGTCGACGATGTGCTCGAGCACGCGCGGCCCGGCGATCGCTCCCTCCTTGGTCACGTGGCCGACCAGGATGATGGTGATGGCGTTCTGCTTGGCGAGCCGGGTGAGCTGGGCCGCGCACTCGCGCACCTGCGCGACACTCCCTGGCGCGGACTCCAACGCTTCGGTGTAGACGGTCTGGATCGAATCGATGACGACGACACCCGGCTGCAGCGTCCGGATCGCGGCTACGATCGCTTGCAGCTGCACCTCGGCCAAGAGCTCGACCGTCGCATTGACCAGACCCAGCCGCTGGGCGCGAAGCGCCACCTGCTCGACCGATTCCTCGCCGGTGACGTAGAGCGCGCGGCCCAGCTTGCCGGAGCCGCCGAGAGCGGCCATCGCCTGCAGCAGCAACGTCGACTTGCCGATGCCGGGATCGCCGCCCCGCAGCACGACGCCGCCGGACACCAGTCCGCCGCCGAGGACGCGATCGAACTCCTCGATACCCGTCGGCGTGCGCGCATTGTCCCGGGTCTCGACGCTGGCCAGCGTGCGCACGGCACTCGGGGCACCGGCGAGCGCCTGGAAGCGCGACGACGGCGTTGCGGCGATCGTCTCCACCAGCGTGTTCCACACGCCGCAGTTCGGGCATTGTCCTTGCCACTTGCTGCTCGTGCCCCCGCACTCGGTGCAGACGTACGCGGTCTTGGTCCTGGCCATCAGGGCCGCCGCGGCATGTCAGCCCAGCTCATCCGGGTGCACGACGGCGGTGCCCAGTTTGCCGACGACGATGCCCGCCGCCTTGTTGGCGATGCGCACTGCGCTGCCGATGTCGGCGTGCGCCCCGAGCAGGGTGCCCAGCGTCGCGATCACCGTGTCGCCGGCGCCGGAAACGTCGAACACCTCGCGCGCCTGCGCCGGAATGTGCTGCGCGCCGGCATCGGTGTAGAGCGACATGCCCTCTTCCGAGCGCGTGATCAACAGCGCATCGAGCGCCAGCTCGCCGCGCAAGGCCTGCGCCTTTTCCGCGAGCTCGGCCTCGTTGCGCCACGGGCCGACGACCTGGCGGAATTCGGCCCGGTTGGGCGTCAGCATCGTCGCGCCTCGGTAACGCAAGTAGGCCTCGCCCTTCGGGTCGACCAGCACCGGTTTGCCGGCGGCCTTGGCGAGCGCGATCATGCGCTCGATCTGCGACAGCCCGCCCTTGCCGTAATCGGAAAGCACGACGACGTCGAAACCGCTCAGCGTGCGTTCGTAGTCGGTAAGCTTCGCCGCCAGCGCCGGTGGCGAGGGCACCGTCTCGAAGTCGATGCGCAACAGCTGCTGCTGGCGTCCGACGACGCGCAGCTTGACCGTCGTCGGCAGCGCCGGATCGCGATGCAGCGACGTGTGCACGCTTTCGCCCCGAAGCAGCCGCTCGAGCACATGTCCCGGCTCGTCGTCGCCGATGACGCTGATCAATGTCACCTGCGCCCCCAGCGCCGCGGCGTTGCGGGCGACGTTGGCGGCTCCGCCGGGACGCTCTTCGCTGCGCGCGATCTTGACGACCGGGACCGGCGCCTCGGGCGAAATACGATCGACGTCGCCGAACCAGTAGCGATCGAGCATCGCGTCGCCGACGACCAGAACGCGCGCGCGGCGGACGGCATCGCGAAAATCGCTGAAGCGTCGTACGTTCGCAGGCATCAGTGCTTGCTCATTGGAATCACCGCGCCTAGCTGCGGCCGATCCCGAAATACTCGATGCCCGCCGCGCGCACCAGCGCCGGGTCGAACAGGTTGCGGCCGTCGAACAGCAGAGGCTGCTTCAGCTGGCGCCGGATTTCCGTGAATTCGGGACTGCGGAATTCCTTCCACTCGGTGACGATCAGCAGCGCGTCGGCCCCGGCGACGGCAGCCATCGGCGAGCTCGCGAACGACAGGCCCGCAGTATCGCCGAACACCCGCCTGGCCTCGTCGATCGCCACCGGATCGTAGGCGGCAACCGACGCCCCGCGCTCGAGCAATGCGGCGATGATCGCGCGCGACGGCGCCTCGCGCATGTCGTCGGTATCGGGCTTGAACGCGAGTCCCCATAGCGCGAACCTCCTGCCGGCGAGGTCCTCGCCAAGACGGGCGACGATCTTGTCCACCAGGCGCGTCTTCTGCGCCTCGTTGACCGCTTCGACCGCGGCGAGGATGCGCAGCGGACGCCGATGCTGGGCGCCGGTATGTTGCAGTGCCTTCACGTCCTTGGGAAAACACGATCCGCCGTAGCCGGCGCCCGGGTAGAGGAAATGATAGCCGATGCGCGGGTCCGATCCGATGCCCTGGCGCACGTGCTCGATGTCGGCGCCCAGCGCGTCGGCGAGATTCGCCATCTCGTTCATGAACGAGATGCGGGTGGCGAGCATCGCATTGGCCGCGTACTTGGTGAGCTCGGCCGAGCGCACGTCCATGACCAGCAGTCGCTCGCGGTTGCGCTGAAACGGCGCGTACACGGCGCGCAGCAACGCGATCGCACGCTCGTCGTCGGCGCCGATGACGATGCGGTCGGGCCGCATGAAATCCTCGACCGCCGCGCCTTCCTTCAGGAATTCCGGATTCGACACGACGGCAAACGGCAGCGCGGCGCCGCGTGCGGCGAGCTCACCCGCTATCGTCTCGCGCACGCGGTCGGCGGTCCCGACCGGAACGGTCGACTTGTCGACGATCACCTTGTAATCGGTCATGCGCCGGCCGATCGCGGCCGCGGCCGCAAGAACGTGCTGCATGTCGGCGGCGCCGTCCTCGTCGGGCGGCGTGCCGACGGCGATGAATTGCAGCGTGCCATGCGCCACCGCGGCATCGGCATCGGTCGTGAAGTGCAGACGCCCGGCTTCGACGTTGCGGTGGATCATGTCCTGCAGTCCCGGCTCGTGGATCGGCACGCCGCCGGCCTTCAGCAGGTCGATCTTGCGCGCATCGACGTCGAGACAGAGCACGTCGTTGCCGACCTCCGCGAGGCAGGTGCCGGACACCAGCCCGACGTACCCGCTGCCGATCATCGTGATCTTCAAGCGGCGACGCCCAGCGAAGCGTTGATGTCGCGCAGCGCCTGCACCGGATCCGCCGCCGCGGTGATCGCGCGGCCGATCACGAGGTAGTCGGCGCCGGCCGCAATGGCGGCCTCCGGCGTCATCACCCGCGCCTGATCGTGCGCCGACGTGCCTTCGGGGCGGATGCCCGGCGTAACGAGCTTGAACGCCGGGCCGCACGCGGCGCGCAGCATCGCCGCCTCCTGCGCCGAGCAGACGACGCCGTCCAGACCGTTCGCCTTGGCGAGCTGGGCGAGCCGCAGCGCCTGCGCTTCGGGCGTGCCGCCAACGCCGATCGCGGCAAGATCAGACGCATCGAGGCTGGTCAGCACGGTGATGGCGATCA
>DATNAR010000333.1:0-14023 GCA_035607385.1 Casimicrobiaceae bacterium | reverse complement strand
GTGTCCGCCAGGCGGCGTTCGAGCTCGCGCAACAGCGGCGTGTCGCCGACGATGTCGTAGCGGGGCTCGCTCGGCGTGGCCGGCAGCAGCCGAATGCCGACATGGCTGAAGCCTGCCGCGGCGGCGCATGTCACCATGTCGGGCGGCGTCAGTTCCAACACCGTCAGAGCGGCGAGGGAAAGGGGCCGGGTCATCGATCGCCCGCCGGGACACCGCTTCGCCGTGCCACCACGGCATCAACCCGCCTTCGCCGCCTGGGCGGCAGCGAGCGCCTTTTTCGGGTTGATCAGCGTGCGGCGGCCGTCGGGCGTCGTGTCGGCGTTGTCGCGAATCAGCGCGATCACCTGGCCGGGCGTCAATCGCGGATTGACCGCGAGCAGCTTCGCCGCCAGGTTGACGACCTGCGGCGAGGCCATCGATGTGCCCGACTCGGCGAGCTTCTCGCCGCCCGGGATCACGCTCTCCACCTGGTACCCGTTGGCGTGAACCTTGACCGTCGAGCCGTAGCTCGTGAACGACGCCTCGTCGCCCGCTTTGTCGACAGCGCCCACCGTCAGCAAGTTGGGCAGCACGATCGCCGCCGGGATATCCTCGACGAATGAGGCGTCCTCGTTGCTGTTGCCGGCGGCGGTGACGAAAAGGATGTCGGGCGCGCTTGCGAACGCCCTGGTCAGCGCATCCTTCTGGATATCGAAGTAGTCGCGCGCGATCGCCTTGCGCTCGTCGGGCGTTTTGCCGATGTTGCAAAGCTCGAGCGCGCTTTCGATGCCTTTCACGCTGCCGCCCCAGCTCATGTTGACGACGCGCACGCCCTGCTGCTTGAAGAAATCGACGTACGACTGCGCGTTCTTCGCGTCGAGCAGCGTGAGCTCGCGCGTCGGACACGGATCGGGGATCAGATGCCAGTCGAATTCGATGCGGCCTACGACCAGTCGCGCATACGGATTGCCGGCGACCGCGATGCCCGCGACGTGCGTCCCGTGCATCCAGTTCCCAGCCAGCCCGATTTCCTCGACGAAGGCCTTGTATTCGTCGGGCTTGAGCGTCGACATGTAGCTCTTGATCTCGCTCGCCTCGGGGCTGTCGATGTTCGACTGCAGGTCCGAGAAGCCCTTCAGCCGCGACTTCAGTTGCGGCACCTTGCTCTTCAGCGCGGCGGGGATCTCCTGCAATTCCCCTTTCGCCGGTTGCGAGAAGCGATCGAACGCGATGACAGGCACGCTGCCGTTGGCGATCGCGAGGTTGTGGGGGAACAGCTTGGTGTCTACGCCGCTATCCCATACGGCGATCTTGACCGGCGTGTAGTTGCGGTCGGCGGGCAGCGTCACCGCGCGGGCGGCCCAAATGTCGGGCTTGTCCACCTTGTGCGCGGCGAGGTAAGTCGTCCACGCGTCGATCAGCGCGGGCTTGAGCGGCAGGATATAGCGGTACGTGTACTTGATGCGCAGGAGACCGGGCGCGAGGTCGGACGACAAGGAACCGTTCTTGTCGACGGCGGGCTGCAGCACCTCGCGGACGTTGCCGATCAGCCGTCCTTCGCCGAGGAGCTCGGCGCCGGCCTTGATCTCCTTCGCTTCGTTGGCGATGACGTCGTAGGGTATTGCCGCCAGCTCGCCTTTGATCGATTGCGCGGCCGCCGTCCGGAATGCAGCCGACGTCCGGTCGGGATCGGTACGGACGCCGGCGACAATCGCCCTGGTGGTCATGCCGGAAAGCAATTTGTCGGCCGGCTTGTCCTCGAGGGCCTTGACCTCGGCGACGCGCGCCAGCGCGGCATCGTAGTTGCCCTCCAGCATGTCGAGCTGAACGAGCTGGGTCAGGATTCCGCGTAATGTCGCCTTGTCTTCGATGTCGTATTGCGCGAGCACGCTGTCGAGGTCGCGGCGCCGCTGCGCGGCGAACGGTTTGAACTTGGCGTCGTCGCGCACCATATCCTCGATCCTGCTGTCGAGCTTGTAGGTGAAGCGCGGCAGATCGGCCGCCTTGTCGATACGCTTCTTGCCCTGGGCGGCGGCGCTGCCGGCAAGCGCGATGGCGAGAAACAGCACGAACAGTTTGACTGGCACGATGGGACCCTCGAGGTTGTGATAGACGCTTGATGCCGACCGCCTCTGACGGCCCGGAACGAAAGCCTCGGTTTCTTCGCTTGCCCTACTGCAGAATCTTGACGTTCTCGACGTCGGGAAAGCAACCGCTGTCGCGCGCGGCGATCTGGAACGCCAGGAATTGCGGCAAGGTCTCGCGCGTCGGCGCTTCCTCGGTCGCCACCCGGTTGTCGATGACGACCACCCGCTTGTAGCCCTGGTAGGCGCCGGACTTGTTCCG
Organism: Casimicrobiaceae bacterium; assembly: GCA_035607385.1. Lineage (GTDB taxonomy): Bacteria > Pseudomonadota > Gammaproteobacteria > Burkholderiales > Casimicrobiaceae > PALSA-1003. The sequence continues at coordinate 11,698 of DATNAR010000333.1, read as the reverse complement.
GGCATTGTATTCGGCGCACATGCCGGTTTGCTTCGGGCTCAATTCGGCGTTGCGCAACTGCATCGAACCCGGATCGCCCAGCGTCTTTTTCAGCATCTCGGTGTACTGCCGCAGAAGATTGGCGCGCTCGGCCTGCTGCTGCTCGGGACTCGGCGGCGCGGCGGCCGCGCGGGCCACCTCCTGCTCGTGCTCGGTCGCCTCGTTGACCAGCCGCTCGAAGGCCTCGGCCGCAGCGCCTTCGCGCATCAGACGGTCTTTTTGCTGCTCTTCCGCCAGCGACTTTTCCAGCGCCTGGCGCAAGGCCGTCTCCCGGGCGACCCGTGCCTCTTCGCGCTGCTCGCTCGTCTTGCCGCAACCGCCGGCGGCGCAGGCTAGCAGCAAGGCGACCAGCGTCAGGCAGCGGATTGCCGACATGTGTTTCCCTTCCGATCAGGCATCCCGGCCGGGCCTAGAGCACGGTTTCCCACCGCCGGCTCAACCGGGTTGCACCGTTGATGATACCGACCATCGAGTAGGTCTGCGGAAAATTCCCCCAGAGCTCGCCCGTCGCCGGATCGATATCCTCGGACAGCAGCCCCAGCGGGGTTCTGGCCGCGATCAGGCCCTCGAACAGCTCGCGCGCTTCGCCGGTGGCGCCGGCACGCGCCAGCGCATCGATCAGCCAGAACGTGCAGGCGGTGAACGCCATCTTTGGCGTCCCGAAATCGTCGGCGGTCGCGTAACGGTACAGGTGGCCGCCGCGCTGCAGCTCGCTGCGGACGGCGGCAAGCGTCGACCGCCAGCGCGGATCGTCGGCCGCCACCAGGCCGACCTCGCTCATCAGCAGCACGCTGGCGTCGAGATGCTCGCCGCGGAAGACGTCGACGAACGCCTGCCGCTGCGGGTTCCATGCGAGCTCCAGTATCGCCGCCTTGATGGCATCGGCGCGGCTGCGCCATTCGCTCGCCCGGTCGGGACGGCCGAGATGCAGAGCGATCTTCGCCAGCCGGTCGCAGGCCGCCCAGCACATCACCGTCGACGAGGTGTGCACGCCGGTACGCGTGCGCAGCTCCCAGATCCCCGCGTCGGGCTGGTCGTGCAATGCGAACGCGCGCTCCCCCAGCCATTCCAGGCGCAGGAAATCCTCGATGCCCGCCGGATGCAGCAGCCGGCGATCGAAAAAAGCCTGCGTCGCGGCGAGGATCGCGTGACCGTAGACATCGTGCTGCCGGTGTTCGTAGGCCTGGTTGCCGACGCGGACCGGCCCCAGGCCGAAGTATCCCGGCAAGGTGTCGACGAAGCGCTCGACCACCTCGCTCTCCAGGCTGATGCCGTACAAGGGCTGCAGGTGGCCCTGCACGGCCGCGGTGTCGGCGACATTGAACAGGTAGCGCAGATAATTCTCCATCGTGGCGACTTCGGACAGTCCGTTCAGCGCGCGAACGACGAAAAAAGCGTCGCGCAGCCAGCAGTAGCGGTAATCCCAGCAGCGCTCGGTCCCCGGCGCCTCCGGGATGCTGGTCGTCATCGCCGCCATGATCGCGCCGGTCTCCTCGTACATGCACAGCTTCAACGTAATCGCCGCACGGATCACCGCGTCCTGCCACTCGAGCGGCACCGCCAGCGCGCGCGACCAGTGTTGCCAGTACTCGGCGGTGCGCTCCTCGAAATCGCGCGCGGTTTCGGCAATGCCGGTGGCGATCGTCTCGTCGACGCCGAAGATCAGGTTGGCCGGCCGGTCCAGCAGGTGGTAGGTCTCGTCGAGGATGTAGGTGACCGGCATGTCGCAGGTCAGGCGCAACGATTGCGTCGGATGCACGTAGCGGATGTGGTTGCTGCCGCGGGTGAACTCGGGACGCGCTGCGCCGTACTCGAAGCTGGGCCGCACGCGTATGCGGATGCGCGGCCGCCCTGAAAGCGGCGTGATGCGCCGGATGAACAGCAGCGGACGGAAGACCCGGCCACGGTCGCGCAGGCGCGGCGCGAAGTCGGTGATCCGCACGCCATGCCCGTGCCGGTCGAACAGGTCGGTGACGAGTATCGCCGTGTTGGTGACGTAATGCTGCGTCGCCCGGGCGAAGTGCTCGATCTCGATGTCGAATGCGCCGCGTGCGGCATCGTCGCGCCGCGCACCGCCGAGCAGCGCGTGGAACACCGGGTCGCCGTCGGGCCGCGGCAGGCAGCACCAGACAATGGAACCGCGCTCGTCCACCAGCGCGTTGAAGGCACAGTTGCCGATGACGCCGAGCGAAAGATTCGGCGCCGTGCGGCCGGCGGCCTCGCTCATCGCGGGATCGGGGCGGCGGCGGCGCCGAGCGGCCGGGACGGCTGCCTGGCGCCGTCGAGCATCGCGACCACCCGGCGCACCAGCCGCGTGACCTCGGCCTGATTCTTCAGATACATTTCGGCGGCGCTCTTCCGCTTGCGCCCGACCCGGATCGACAGAACCTCCGGCATGCGCATACGGAAGACATCCTCGTCGGTGACGTCGTCACCGATGTACATCGCCTGCGTGCAGCCGGAAAGCCCGAGCAGGCTTTGCAGCGCTTCGCCCTTGTGCGGCGCATCCGGCGGCAGCAGGTTGAGCACGCGCTTGCCGTGCACGATGTCGGGCGGCGGCACCAGCCGCGCGACGCGCTGCTCCAGCAACTCGCGAGCCAGGGCCGGCCTTGCGGTATGGCGGTAGTGAAACGACAGCGAGTACTGCTTGTCCTCGAGCATGATGCCCGGCATCGCGCGCCATCCGCGCGCGTCGGGCGTGGCGCTTAGCTCCGCGAGCCACGCCGCGCAGACGCGCTGAAAACCGGCGCTTTGGGCTTCGAATCCGGGAATTCCTTCCGCACCGTGATTGCCGACGACGTAATGCGGGCTGAAGCCGAGCAACGGCCGCGCGTCCTTGACCGCGCGGCCGGTGATGATCGCGACCGGCGTTCGGGCCGCCAGCGAGCGAAGAAACGCGCGAAGCTCTTCCGAAATATGCGCCCGCCAGGGCTCGGCGACGATAGGTGCCAGCGTGCCGTCGATGTCGAACGCCAGCATCGGCCGGGCGGACAGCATGTTGCGTATTTGCGTCAGCGACGCAGTCCCGAGGGCATACCTCATGCCTCGACGCCGGCTCTGCGCTGGTGCGCAAAGATTCGCGCCGATACGCGCTGACGCTGCCGCAGCCGCGCCGCATCGAGCAGCATCGCACCCGCCCAGCGGTAAACGTTGAACTCCTGCACCAGCCGCCGCATGCTGCGCATGCGCACGCGCTTCTCGTCGGCAGGCATCGTCAACGCCTTGTACAAGGCATCGGCGCAATTCTCGATATGGTACGGATTGACGATCAAGGCGTCGGGAAGCTCGCGCGCCGCACCGGTGAATTGCGAGAGCACCAGAACGCCCTGCTCGTCGTCGCGCGACGCGACGAATTCCTTGGCGACGAGGTTCATCCCGTCGTGCAGGCTGGTGACTATGCAGACGTCGGCGGCCCGGTAGTACTCGTTGACCGCTTGCGAGCCGTGATGTTCGACCTTCAGCCGGATCGGCTCGTAACCGTCGCGGCCGAACCGCGTGTTGATGCGCGCTGCCAGCGAGCGGACCCTCGTCTCGAAATTATGATATTCGTCGAGCGACGAGCGCGAAGGCGCGGCAATCTGGACCAGCACGAAGCGGCCGATGAACTGGGGGTGCACCTCGAGCAGGCGCTCGACGGCGAGGAAGCGCTCGATGATGCCCTTGGTGTAATCCATACGGTCGACGCCGACGCCGAGCAGGACGTCGTCCGCCAGCTTCTCGATCCGCAGCACCTTGGCCCGGCAGAGAGAGACCGACAGCTGCGAATCGATCCACTCCGGCGGCCATTGGATCGAGATCGGGTACGATTCGACGCGCGTCAGATGACCGCCGTACGAAATCGTCGACGACTCGCGCTCGATGCGGGCTTCCAGGTGGCGGTCGACCGTCTCGACGAAATTCTGGCAATGGAAACGCGTGTGGAAGCCCAGGATCGTGCTGCCCAGCATTCCCTCGAGCAATTCCTCGCGCCACGGACAGATGCTGAACGATTCCGGATTCGGCCACGGGATGTGCCAGAACATGATGATCGTGGCTTTCGGCAGCCGCTCGCGGATCATTCGCGGCACCAGCGCCAGGTGATAGTCCTGGACCAGAACGACCGGGTCCTCGGTATGCGCCTCGTCGCGCACGGCATCGGCGAAGCGCCGATTGACCCTGACGTACTGCTCCCAGTCGGCGGACCGGAACACCGGCCGCACGTGGGCGATGTGGCAAAGCGGCCACAGCCCTTCGTTGGCGAAACCGTTGTAGTAGCCCTTCTCTTCTTCCTGGCTCAGCCACACCCGCCGCAGCGTGTAGCTCGGATTGTCGGGGGGCACGCGCAACCGTCCGCGCGCATCGGCGGTCTCGCGATCCGCACTGCCGCTGCCGTGCGCGATCCAGGTGCCGGAGCACGCGCGCATCACCGGTTCGAGCGCCGTCACCAAACCGCTCGCCGGCCGCAACAGCGTTATCGCATCGCCGTCGCGGTTGTGGATGAATGGCTCGCGATTGGACACGACCAGCACCTCGTCGCCGAGCAGCTGCTCGTGCAGGACGTTGCGCAGCATCTCCGGGCTCCATATCGCCGTCTGGTCGCGGCCACGGCGGCCCTGGTCGAGCTCGCGCAGCAGCGCCCGCAATTCGCTCGCCAGCGGATGGACCGGCGACGAGCCGGGCTGCGAAAACGGCTGCAGTATCCCCTCGCCGCGCAGCAATGAGCGCACGCCGGCGACCCACCCGCGCCACGACAGGTGCGCGATCGATACGGTCACCAGCGATACGACGACACCGAGAACGACGAACAGGCCGATCAGATAGAGACGGGTATCGGCGCTGCGCCGATCTACGAAGCTCATGTCGTGCACCAGGATCAGCGTTCCGATCCGGTCGTTGCCCTGGAGCAGCGGGCGCTGGACAACATGCAACGGGCCCTGGCGCAGGCGGATCACCGAGTGCGCCTCCCCCGCCGCGCTCGCCGGCGGCCGGCACCCGAGCGTCACCGGATAGGTCGGCGTCGAATACCGCAGCTTGCCTTTCTCGTCGCAGAAGGCCAGCGCGTACAGGCGCTCGTCCTGCAGCGCCCGCATGAACACCTGCTCGACCTTGGTCGTCGAGCCCTGCTCGATCGCCCCGGCGAGCTGGTCCTGCAGTGTGTTGGCGACCAGCTCCGAACGCGTGTCGAGGTCGTTGATCCACCAGCGCAGCGCGAGCTTGTCGACCAGCGGCACCAGCAGGTACGCGAGCAGTGCCAGCGCCACCGTCAGCGGCGCGATGAAGCGCAGCGACAGGTGCATCGGGCGTAGCGGTTCTTGCGTGCTCATCGCGTGATGATCATTTCAGGGCGAAACGGGGTGATTCAATCCGCGCAACGTCGCCCGGCCATTCGAGGTCCACTTGAGCGCCGGCGGGCGCCGCCGTGCCCTAGCCCAGCGGAACAACCTTGATGACTTCCTCGGCGGTGGACAGCCCCGCGGCGATCTTTGCCGCGCCGGACACGCGCAACGGCTTCATGTGTTCCTTGTATGCCTGCTCGCGAATCTTCGAATCGTCGGCGTCGGCATGGATCAGGCGGCGGATGATCGGCGAGAGGGTCATGATCTCGTACAGGCCAATGCGGCCGAAGTAGCCGGTCATCCGGCATTCGAGGCAGCCGACGGGCGCGTGCACGTGCTGCTCGCCGTCGCTGCGAAAAGGCGCCGTCAGCATGCGCCACATATCCTGGTCGAGCGGATCCGTCGGCACCTTGCAGTGCGGGCAGAGCGTGCGCACGAGGCGTTGCGCCATCACACCCAGCACCGTCGAGCTGATCAGGAAGGGCGGCACGCCGAGATCGAGCAGGCGCGTGATCGCGCTCGGCGCGTCGTTGGTGTGCAAGGTCGACAGGACGAGGTGCCCGGTCAGCGCCGCCTGGACCGCCATGTCCGCGGTGTCGCGATCGCGGATTTCGCCGACCATGATGATGTCGGGGTCCTGGCGCAGGAGCGTGCGCACGCCGCTGGCGAAGTCGACGCCGATCGCGGGCTGCACCTGCATCTGATTGAACTCGGGCGCGATCATCTCGATCGGATCCTCGATCGAGCACACGTTGACTTCTGGCGTCGCGAGCAGCTTCATCGTCGAGTACAGCGTCGTCGTCTTGCCCGATCCGGTCGGGCCGGTGACCAGGACGATGCCGTACGGCTCCTTGATCATCCGCTCCCACCGCTCGCGGTCGTCGGCGGTGAAGCCCAGCTCCTGGAAATCGCGCACCAGCACGTCGGGCGCGAAAATCCGCATGACGACCTTCTCGCCGAACGCCGTCGGCATCGTCGAGATGCGAAGCTCGATCTCCTCGCCGTCCGGGGACAGCGTCTTGATGCGCCCGTCCTGCGGACGGCGCCGCTCGACGATCTCCATGCGCGCCAGCAGCTTGATCCGGCTGGTCATCGCGATCAGCACCGGATTCGGGATCGCGTAGACCTGGTGCAGCACGCCGTCGATGCGGAAGCGGACGACGCCCGCGTCGCGCCTGGGCTCGACATGGATGTCGGATGCGCGCTGCTCGAACGCGTATTGCCACAGCCAATCGACGATGTGGACGACGTGCTGGTCGTTGGCGTCGAGCTGGCCGTGCTTGCCCAGCTCGACCAGCTGCTCGAAATTGCGCGTGAACGAGTCGCCGCGCTGCGTCTCGCCTGCCTTCTTGATCGATCGCGCGAGCGTGAAGAATTCACCGATGTAGCGACGGATATCCTGCGGATTGGCGAAGACCAGCTTGACCTTCAGATGCAGGATCGACTCGAGCTCGTCCGCCCACGCCCGGACGAAGGGCTCGCTGGTCGCGACCGTCAGCTCGCCCTTGGCGACCGCAACCGGGAGGATGCGGTAGCGCTCGGCGTAGGCGATCGACATCGTTCCGGTCACCGCGACCAGGTCGATCTTCAGCGGGTCGATATGATGGTAGGGAATGCCGAGCTTGCCCGCCAGCCATTCGACCAGCGTCTCCAGCGTCAACAGCCGGCGCGGCGGGACCAGCGAGCGCCATTTCTGATCGGCGATCAGCTCCAGCGGGTTGTCGTAGCGCTGCGTGCGCGAGCGCGCGACCGGGTCCGCATCGGCCGCCGCGACGAGCCCGTCGGCCACCATCAGCTTCAGGATGTCGTCGAGTCTAAGACGCCGGTCCGGCGTTCGCGCCGCCTGCTTGCCCGCAGGGGCGCCCGGCGGCGCTGCGGGCGTATTGATCGGAGTGGCCGAAGGCATCGCGCTACTATAAACCGAAGCGCCGGGGCGCGACAGCGCACCGAGGCCGGCGGCAGTCGTCGCGAACCCGTCGCCGAATCGGGCGCCGATGCGAAAATACGCCATGCACCCGCAGATTACCGCCCTCGCCGCAGACATTACGACGCTCGACGTCGATGCGATCGTCAATGCGGCCAATACCAGCCTGCTGGGCGGAGGCGGCGTCGACGGCGCGATCCATCGCGCGGCCGGACCCGAACTGCTCGTCGAATGCCGCGGCTTGCACGGCTGCGCAACGGGCGACGCCAAGATCACCCGAGGCTATCGCCTGCCGGCGCGGCACGTCATCCACACGGTGGGACCCGTGTGGCACGGGGGCACCGCGGGCGAGGCGCAATTGCTGGCCTCGTGCTATCGGCGCTCGCTGGAGCTCGCCGTCGACCACGGCCTGGTGTCGATCGCGTTCCCGGCGATCAGCTGCGGTGCATACGGCTATCCGCTGGCCCGGGCGGTGCCGATCGCGGTCGCGACCGTGCGAGCCTTCGACCGGCTCGATGCGCTGCAGCGGATTGTGTTCGCTTGCGCCGGCCTGGACGTGCTGGCCGCGTACCAGGCTGCGCTCGCCGAGCCAGCCTAGTCGGCGTCGAGCCCGTCCCCGCCGGTCGTCGCCACGGTTTCCGGCACCTCGAACACCTGGCGCAGATAGGCGACGTACGACGGATCGTAGTCCATCGCCTTCGAAGGCTCGTCGCTGATCTTGGCGACCGGCTGGCCATTGCAGCGCGTCATCTTGATCACGATCTGCAGCGCCTCGTAACCCAGGTCGTTGGTCAGGTTGGTGCCGATGCCGAAAGCCGTCTGGCTGCGTCCCTTGAAATATTCGAACAGGCGGATCGCCAGCGGTGCATTGAGCGAATCGGAAAAGACCATCACCTTCGAGCGCGGATCGATCCGCATCTTCTGGTAATGCGCGATCATCTTTTCGCCCCATTCGAACGGGTCGCCCGAGTCGTGCCGCACGCCGTCGAACAGCTTGCAGAAGAAAAGGTCGAAGTCGCGCAGGAACGCGTCCATGCCGCAGACGTCCGACAGCGCGATTCCCAGGTCGCCGCGGTATTCGCGCGCCCAGGTGTTGAACGCGAAAACCTGCGAATCGCGAAGGCGCGGTCCCACCGCCTGGCAAGCCTGCATGTATTCGTGCGCCATCGTGCCCAGCGGCGTCAGATTGTGGTCGAACGCCAGCTTGACGTTGCTGGTCCCGACGAACTTGGGGCCGATCCCCTGTTTCAGCGTGCGCACGACTTCGTCCTGCCAGACGCGGGAGAATCGGCGCCGCGTGCCGTAGTCGGCGATGCGGAACTCGGGGTCGGGTACCGCGTTGATCTGCGCAATCTTGGCATCGAGCCGGCGACGGCCCTCGGCCAGATCGGGCCGGGCTATCGTCTCGCGGAAATACACTTCGCTGACGATCGCGAGCACCGGCACTTCGAACAGGATCGTGTGCAGCCACGGCCCCTTGATCGTGATGTCGATCTCGCCCGGCACCGCCGCCGGCGACAGGCTGATGAAGCGCCGGTCGAGCTGGAACAGGCCGAGCAGATCGACGAAGTCGCTCTTGAGGAAACGCCAGCGCCGCAGGTATTCGAGCTCTTCGTGCGTGAATCGCAGGGAGCACAGTGCGATGATCTCGCGCTCGATCTGATCGAGGTACGGTGTCAGGTCGACGTCAGGGGTCCGGCATTTGAAGCGGTATTCGACCTGCGCACCGGGAAAATGGTGCAGCACGACCTGCATCATCGTGAACTTGTACAGGTCGGTATCGAGCAGAGACTCGATGATCATGCGGGGTTCGGCCAACGGCTTAAAAGGCAGCCATGGTACCCGCTGCCGACGCGGCTATCCACTTCCGCCCTGGCAGCGGCGATCCCGCACGGCCAACGAAGATGCGCCGGGTCAGGTGGCAATCGCAGGCCGGGGCCGCTATCATCGATCCATTCTTCGACAGGGTAACGATCGATGCTGGTCAACTGCGTCGCCTATCAGGAAGGCAAGAAGCTCGCCGACATCCCGAAGGAAGCGATCAGCGATTACCTGAAGCGCCCCGACTGCTTCGTCTGGGTGGGGCTCAAGGATCCTGCGCCGGCCGAGCTCGAGGAGATGCAGGAGGAATTCGACCTGCCGGATCTGGCCGTCGAGGACTCGCGCCACGGCCATCAGCGGCCCAAGATCGAGGAGTACGGCGACTCGCTCTTCGCCGTCCTGCAGGCGGTGGAGATGCGCGGCGAGGAGCTGCATGTCGGCGAAGTCGACATCTTCGTCGGGCCCAACTATGTTCTTTCGGTTCGCCGCGACACCGAGCGCGGCTTTGCCGACGTTCGGGCGCGCAGCGAAAACGAGCCCGACCTCCTGATGAACGGCGCCGCGTACGTGCTCTACGCGCTGATGGACAAGGTGGTCGACCGCTATTTCCCGGTGCTCGAGGTGCTCGAAACCGAGCTCGAATCGATCGAGGAGCAGATCTTCGTGCGCAATACCGCGCGCTCCAATATCGAAGCCCTGTACGCCTTGAAGCGCAAGCTGATGACGCTCAAGCACGCGGTCGACCCGCTGATGGAGGCCGTCGGCAAGCTCTACGGCGGGCGCGTGCCGCGCATCTGCGCCGGCATGGGCGAATACTTCCGCGACGTGTTCGACCATCTGCAGCGGCTGCACGCATCGATCGAGGGCATACGCGACATGCAGACGACCGCGATCCAGGTCAATCTGGGCATGATCAGCCTCAACGAAACCGAAGTGACCAAAAAGCTCGCCGCGTGGGCCGCCATCATCGCCGTGCCGACGATGATCGCCGGCATCTACGGCATGAACTTCAAGAATATGCCCGAGCTCGACTGGGCGTTGGGCTATCCGGTGTCGCTCAGCGTCATGTTCGCGATCGACGTCGCGCTCTTTTTCTGGTTCAGGAAGATACGCTGGCTGTAACGACGCGGCAGCCCGCCGGCTTTGCGTCAGTGCAGGTGGGGCTTGTCATCGCCGGCGATCGGCGTCAGCGGGATCACGCGCTTGTCCGCCGGCGGCGCATGCCAGGCCGGTTGCAGCGTGACATGGTCGATCCGGTAGCGATCGGCCAAAAGGCGCTGCGCCGCGACCAGGATATGAGGCCATGCCTGCGGATCGCGGATCAGCAGGTGTGCCGACATCGCCGTCCTGTCGCTGGTCATCTGCCAGACGTGCAGGTCGTGCACGGCGGCCACACCGGGAACGCGCGTCAGCGCGCGCCCGATGTCCTCGTACGAAAGATGCGCCGGCACGCCTTCCATCAGCACATGCGTCGACGCCTTGAGCAGCAGCCACGTCGAGCGCAGCACCAGCGCCGCGACCAGCAGCGAGAGGATCGGATCGATCGGCATCCATCCGGTCGAAGCAACGACGGCGCCGGCGACGATCGCCGCGACCGACCCCAGCATGTCGCCGCTGACATGAAGCAATGCTGCCCGGCTGTTCAAGCTGCGTCCGTGCGACAGGCTCCAGGCCGCGAACATGTTGACCAGGAGGCCGACGGCGGCGATGGCCATCACCATCCCGCCGGCAACCGGCGAGGGCGCCAGCAGACGGCGCACCGCCTCGACCGAGATGCCGACGACCACCGCCAGCATCAGCAGCGCATTGATGAACGCGGCGAGCACTTCCGCCCGCGCATAGCCGTAGCTCGCGCGGCGCGACGGCGGCAGTCGAGACACGTGCTGCGCCAGCAGCGCAATGCCCAGCGCCGCGGCATCGGTCACCATGTGACCGGCATCGGCGAGCAAGGCCAGCGAGCCCGCGAGCCAGCCGCCGCCCGCCTCGATCAGCGCGAAACCGATCGTCAGTACGACGGCCAGCCGCAGTGCGCGGCGTTCGCGCGCCGCGCTCGTTGCGGCGTCTCCGCGCGGCCTAGCGTGCGAATGATGGTGGGAAGGCATGTCCTGCTCGCGTGCTCATTGTCGGCCAAGGCTCGCTCCCCGGCAACGCTTGGGCGCCGGTAGAATAACCGCATGGGCAACATCGCCGCGCTCGCGGACCGGATCGACGATCTGCTGCCGCAGACGCAGTGCGGCGGCTGCGCACATCCCGGCTGCCGCCCGTATGCCGAGGCCATTGCCGACGGCACGGCGCCGATCAACCGCTGCGCGCCGGGCGGGACGGCGACGATCGTGGCACTCGCCGCATTGCTCGATGTGCCGGTACCCTCGCCCGACCCGGCCTTCGGTCTCGCCGCGCCGCTGGCGTTGGCGCGCATCGACGAGGCGACCTGCATCGGTTGCACGCTGTGCATCCGGGCCTGTCCGGTCGACGCTATCGTCGGCGCTGCCCGGCGGATGGATACCGTTCTTCCCGACCGTTGTACCGGCTGCGGACTTTGCCTGCCGCCGTGTCCGGTCGATTGCATTGTCATGACGCCCGCGGGGCGAGCGTGGAC
>DATNAR010000327.1:0-3961 GCA_035607385.1 Casimicrobiaceae bacterium | reverse complement strand
CTGATCGACAGCATGATCGTCGACGGCTTGTGGGATGTCTACAACCAATACCACATGGGAATCACCGCAGAGAACGTCGCCAAGCAGCACGCCGTTTCGCGCGCGCAACAGGACGAGTTCGCCGTCGCCAGCCAGAACAAGGCCGAAGCTGCGCAAAAGGCAGGCAAGTTCAAGGACGAGATCGTTCCGGTGATGCTGCCGCAGCGCAAAGGCGACCCCGTTGCGTTCGACAGCGATGAATTCATCAAGGCGGGCGCGACGCTCGATGCGCTTTCGGCGTTGCGTCCGGCGTTCGACAAGCAAGGCAGCGTCACCGCAGGCAATGCGTCGGGGATCAACGATGGTGCGGCGGCGGTGCTGGTCATGAACGCCGAGCGCGCCGCACAACTCGGCCTCAAGCCTTTGGCAAGGATCCGGGCATTCGCTTCGTCGGGGGTGGATCCATCGATCATGGGCATGGGACCGGTGCCGTCGTCGCGGCGCGCGCTGGAAAAGGCCGGGTGGAAGCCTGCGGACCTCGATCTGATGGAGATCAACGAGGCGTTCGCCGCGCAGGCCTGCGCGGTGAACAAGGAAATGGGCTGGGACACGAAAAAAATCAACGTCAACGGCGGCGCGATCGCGCTCGGCCATCCGATCGGCGCTTCCGGGTGCCGGATACTGGTGACGCTGCTGCATGAAATGGCGCGACGCGACGCCAAAAAGGGCCTGGCGTCGCTTTGCATCGGCGGCGGCATGGGGGTCGCGATGGCGGTCGAGCGGTAAAGCGGGAAGGCTGCGCCGTACGACAAACACCGGAAGGCAGATCAGAAAAAGGAGGGACGATGGCAAAGGACAAGCAGCGCATTGCGCTGGTCACCGGCGGCATGGGAGGCTTGGGCGAGGCGATCTGCGTCAAGCTCGCCGCGCTCGGCCACACGGTGGTCACGACGCACTCGCCGGGCAATCTGAAGGCGCAGGAATGGCTCGACACGATGAAGCGCGCCGGCCATCGTTTCTACGCCTACCCTTGCGATGTCGTCGACTGGGAGTCGTGCGTCGCGTGCGTCGCGCGCGTCGTGGCCGACGTCGGCCCGGTCGACGTGCTCGTCAACAATGCCGGGATCACCCGCGACATGACGTTCAAGAAAATGGACAAGGCGAACTGGGATGCGGTCATCCGCACCAATCTCGATTCGTGCTTCAACATGACCAAGCAGGTCTGCGACGGCATGGTCGAGCGGGGCTGGGGCCGCATCATCAACATCTCGTCGGTCAACGGCCAGAAAGGTGCGTTCGGCCAGACCAATTACTCGGCGGCCAAGGCCGGCATGCACGGCTTCACCAAGGCGCTGGCGCTCGAAGTCTCGCGCAAAGGCGTCACCGTCAACACGATTTCGCCGGGCTACATCGGCACCAAGATGGTGATGGCGATCCCCCAGGAGGTGCTGGACTCGAAGATCATCCCGCAGATACCGATGGGCCGGCTGGGCAAGCCGGACGAGGTCGCCGGGCTGGTGGCTTATCTGTCATCGGAGGAAGCGGCTTTCGTCACCGGCGCCAACATCGCGATCAACGGCGGCCAGCATATGTTCTAGCGGCGCGGGCCGCGCGCGGAAGACGGAAAAAAAAGCCCCGGGTCTTTCGACCCAGGGCTCAGGCTGTTGGCTTTAGGAGGAGGAAAAGCCAGCAGTTACTGCCACTACTGCTACTGCCCTGTACAGATCTAACAACCATTGGGCGGTCGTCAACCCGATACAGGTGGAGCCAGCATCTTCTACGTTGGGATCGCCTCTACGGTTTCAAGTACCAACCGGCTCGCGTCGAGCGTCGACTGTCTGCCTTACGCGGCCTTGCGTCCCTTGGCTGCCGGCTTGGTCGCGTTCGCGGCGTTGGCGGCTGCGGCGCGCATCGATGCGTCGGCAAAGCTCACGACCTGCTTGGTAGCCTTCGAGAACTGATCGAAAGCAGCCGTCGTAGCCGCGACCGTCGACTTCAGCGCCGTCACGGCAACGTCGGAGCCCGCGGGCGCGTTCTTGGTGGCATTGTCGACCCAGACCGCGAAACCCTTGGTGTAGGCAGCCCAGGCCTGCTCGGCCAGCGCCGAGAAATCGGCTTGGGCTTCCGAGGCGATCTGGTAGACGCCGCGCGAATACCCGAGAGCGTTCTGCACGCCGGCTTCGGTCAGCTTGGCACGGACGGCAGCGAATTCCTGCACGTCCTTGATCCCCGCGACCGCGTTGGCAGTATAGACACCGTTCTCGAGGACGATCTTGGCGGCCTGGAGGTTGAGTTTGGCGAGTTGCTCCGCCTTGTCCAATGACAGTGTCGCGAGCTTGACGGCATTGTCGTAGCCCGCCTTGTTGATTTCGGCGAATTGTTCGGTTGCGTTGTACATGGTCATCCTTTTCCCGTTGGGTTCGTGGACCCTAATACGGGTCCGAATAAGGCGGGCTGCCAGGGGCTATTCCGGTCGCCGGCCCTTCGCCGAACGACCCCGGGACCACACCCCGTTTGCTGCACCGCACAATTCACATTGTAGGGACGGGAACGGGTGCAGTCAAGGACTTTTTTGTGCATTGCACCAATCGCCTGCGGAGGCCCCGCGCCTGAATCAAACACCCAAATAAATCAGCGGGTTATAATGCCAGTTCGAAGCCCCGGGAGGCACCGCATGCCCAAGCCGATCCGCATCATCAAGAAGTATCCGAACCGCCGCCTGTACGACACCGCCAACAGCGGCTACATCACCTTGGCCGACGTCAAGCAGATGGTGCTCGAATTCATCGATTTCCAGGTCATCGATGCGAAGTCCGGCGACGATCTGACCCGCAGCATCCTGCTGCAGATCATTCTCGAGGAGGAGTCGGTCGGCGTGCCGATGTTCTCCAGCGAAATGCTCTCGCAGATGATCCGCTTCTACGGCAATGCACTGCAGGGCATCATGGGCAACTACATGGAGCAGAACGTCAAGGCGTTCATGGCCATCCAGGGCAAGCTGCAGGACCAGGCGAAGCAGATCTACGGCGACAAGATGATGCTGACACCCGATCTGTGGAAGCAGTTTCTGCAGATGCAGGCGCCGGCGATGCAAGGCATGCTCGGCAACTATCTCGAGCAGAGCGCGAAGCTGTTCATGGACATGCAACAGCGGATGCAGGACCAGACGCGCGGGCTTTTCACCGCGTTCCCGTTCCCCAATTTCGGCGCGACGCAACCGCCGGGCGACGACGAGAAAAAGCGCTGATGTCTCGAAGCGCCGCAACATCCGCATTGCAGCGCGTCATATTTGCGCACCGCACGATAGCCCGATGAGGCCCAAGGTCGTCCCCGCGCCCATCCGCCCGCGCCCGGCGCCGGCGCCGCGCGTCGGCTTTGTCTCGCTCGGATGTCCGAAGGCGCTGGTCGACTCCGAGCAGATCCTGACGCGGCTGTCCGCCGAGGGCTACGCGATCGCGCCCACCTACGACGGCGCCGACCTGGTGGTGGTCAACACCTGCGGTTTTATCGACGCCGCGGTCGACGAGTCGCTGTCCGCGATCGGCGAGGCGCTGGCCGAAAACGGCAGGGTGATCGTCACCGGCTGCCTCGGCGCCAAGGAAGGTGGGGCCTTCGTGCGCGCTGCGCACCCGAAGGTGCTTGCCGTCACCGGGCCGCATGCAGCGTCCGAAGTGATGGCGGCGGTGCGCGAGCATCTGCCGAGACGGCACGATCCCTTCGTCGATCTGGTGCCCGCGCCGACCAGCAAGATCGGCATCAAGCTCACGCCCAAGCACTATGCGTATCTAAAGATCAGCGAAGGCTGCAATCACCGCTGCACGTTCTGCATCATTCCCTCGCTGCGCGGCGACCTGGTCAGCCGGCCGATCGGCGAGGTGATGATCGAGGCGGAAAACCTGCTGAAGGCAGGCGTGCGCGAGCTCCTGGTCGTATCGCAGGACACCAGCGCTTACGGCGTCGACGTCCGTTATCGCACCGGATT
>DATNAR010000293.1:0-10747 GCA_035607385.1 Casimicrobiaceae bacterium | reverse complement strand
CGCAGCACCTCGCCGACGAGCTCAGGGTCGAGCGCGGACGTGATCTCGTCGAACAGCATGATCGTCGGTGACATCGCCAGCGAGCGCGCGATCGCCACCCGCTGCTGCTGGCCGCCCGACAGCTGATCGGCGTAGGCATGGAGCTTCTCCTCCAGTCCGACGCGCTTGAGCGCCTCGCGCGCCAGCACGGCCGCCTTGTCCCGGCCCAATCCCTTGACGATCGTGGGGGCCAGCGTGATGTTGCGCTCGACGGTCAGGTGCGGAAAGAGGTTGAAGCTCTGGAAGACGAATCCCACTCGCGCGCGGAGCTTTCTCAAGTCGGCTTTCGGATCGTGCACCGCGACGCCGTCGACCAGGACCTCGCCCGACTGCACCGGTTCCAGGCCGTTGATGCATCGGAGCAGCGTGCTCTTGCCCGAGCCCGAGCGGCCGATGATGGCGATGATCTCGCCCTTCTGGACCGACAGATCGACATTGTTGAGCACGACGTGCTCGCCGAATCGCTTGACGACCGACCGCAGTTCAACGAGCGCCATGCAGCCTCCGCTCCAGGAAGCGACTGTAGGTCGTCAGCGGATAGCACAAAGCGAAGTACAGCGCGCCGACCATCAGGTAGACGGGCAACGGCGCGAGCGTGGCAGCCGCCGTCATCTGCCCCTCGCGCGTGAGCTCGACGAATCCGATGACCGAGGCCAGCGACGTGTTCTTGATCAGTTGCACGATGAATCCGACCGTCGGCGGCGTGGCGATCCGCACGGCCTGCGGGATGATCACGTAGCGCAACTGCTCGAGGTACGACAGCCCCATCGATGCGGAAGCCTCCCATTGCGTCTTCGGAATCGAGAGCAGCGCGCCGCGCCAGATCTCGCCGAGGAACCCGGCCGAATACACCGAGAACGCGACGGTCGCGGCAAGCCATCCCGGCACGTCGATGCCGAATATCGGGAAGCCGAAAAAGAACAGGAACAGCCAGGCAAGCAGCGGAATGCCCTGCACGAGGCCGACGTAGGCGCGCGCGGCCAGGCGGGATGCGGCATTGCCGGAGCTTCCGCACGCCGCGACGACCAGTCCGAGCGATGCGCCGCCCGCCAGCGCGAGCAGCGTGATCGCCACCGTCCAGCGCAGGGCGAAGATCAAGTACAGCGGATCGACCCAGCTCAGCTCGCGTATCATCGGCGGCGCACCAGCAGTCGATAGCAGAGCGCGAACACGATGCGCAGCAGCAGCGCCAGGACGAGGTAGGCGATCGCGATCACCGTGTACACCTCGAAGTCGCGATAGGTCCTCGACTGGATGATCGATCCGGCGTAGAACAGCTCGGGCGCCGCGATCTGCGAGGCGACGCTCGTCGCCAGCATCAGCAGGATGAACTGGCTGGTCAGCGACGGGTAGACGTTCTTCAGCGCCGGGGCCAGGATGATGTGGCGAAATACCTGGCGACCGGTGAGCCCCAGCGCGACCGCCGCCTCGACCTGCGACTTCGGAATGCTCTCGATCCCGGCGCGGATGATCTCGGACGCATAGGCGCCGAGGTTGATCGCCAGTCCGATCGTCGCGACCGGGATGACGTCGAGCTTGATGCCGATGCTCGGCAGCCCGAAGAAGACGACGAAGAGCTGCACCAGCAGCGGCGTGTTGCGGATGATTTCGACGTAGGCGTGTGCTGCCGCGCGCGCCCAGCGCGGCCCGTACACCGCCGCGGCGGCAACGCCCAGACCGAGGACAAAACCGGCGACGATCGTCGTTGCCGTCAACTGCAAGGTCAGCGCGAGGCCGCTCAGCAGGGCGTCCTGGGCGGCGAAAACGTCCCGAAAGTGAAACGTGTAGCCCATTCATGCCGTCGACGAACCGCCTGGCGCTGCTGCTTTCGCCCGGGCCCGCGCCAACGATGCCATTACGCGCATTGCGCCGAGCGGTCAGCGGCTAGGCCGCCTTGTGAGCGTCGGCGGCGAGTGTCGCCACGGCCGCCTCGATGACCGACGCAACCCGCCGCCGCTCCTCGCCCTCGAGCGGCAGCCGCGGCGCCCGCACCCATTCCGGCGCGCCATAGACGACGTGCTCGGCCAGCTTGATGTACTGGACGAGCTTGACGTGCGTGTCCAGATGGAAGGCCGGCGTCAGGATGCGATACAGCGCGCGAGCTTCGGCGAAGCGCCCGGCCGCGCACAGCTTGTACAGCGCCACGCACTCCCGCGGCCACGCGTTGGTCATGCCCGACACCCAGCCGGTCGCGCCCAGCGCCATGCTTTCGAGGATCAGATCGTCGACGCCGCAAAAGACACCGAACCGGTTGCCGAGCTCGTTGTACAGATCGGTGACCCGGCGGATATCGCCCGATTCCTCCTTGATGTACTGGATCGTCGGTGTGTCGACCAGCTCGCGCAGCACCGCCGGCGTCACATCCACCTTGTACGCGATCGGATTGTTGTAGATCATGATCGGCAGATCGCTCGCCGCGGCGATATCCTTGTACCAGCGCACGGTTTCCCGCGAATCCGTCAGGTAGACGAGGCTCGGAAATACCATCAGTCCTTCGGCGCCGTAGATCTGAAAGAGCTTCGCCGCGCGCACGGCGTTGGCGGAGGAGACTTCGGCCAGCCCGGACAGCAGCGGAACGCGTCCGGCGACGGCTTCCCGCGCCGCGCGAATCACCGCTTCCTTTTCCTCGGGCGCCAGCGACGCGTTCTCGCCGAGCATAGGCAGGACGATCACGCCCGCCACGCCGCCTTCGATCAGCCGGTTGATGCCGGCCTGCGTCGCGGGGAGGTCGACCGAGCCGTCCTGCCGCATCTTGGTCGTGGCCGCCGGAAAGACGCCGGTCCATCGCTTCATTCGCTCGCTCCTCGTTCGATCTGCCGCCAGAGTTGAACGACAATCCTATTGTCTATTGCATCCAATCATAGGATCGGGGAAATCGGGGCTCGTGTCAATCGGCGGCGGCACCGGAGGTTCTCGCTCGAGGTCGCAGCCCCAACCGGCGCGGGGCCCAATAAAAAACGGGGGCCGCGGCCCCCGTTCGTCGAGCAATCGATGCGCTATTTTTTCGCGTTGCCGTTGGCCGCGGCCTTGTCGGGCGGCGGCGTCGCGCCCATCTGCGGCGTCACCGTCTTGCCCTTGGCCCTTTGGTCGGCGATATATTTGGCCGCGACGCGATCCTGCACCTTGGCAAGCTCGGCGGCGTCCTTCTTCGCAACTTCCGCGTCCTTTTCCTTTTTCGCCGCCGCCGCGGCCTTCTGCTCGTCGGTCAGCGGCGGCAGCTTGGCTACCGCCAGTCCGAAGCTCGCGACCACGACTCC
This sequence comes from Casimicrobiaceae bacterium, assembly GCA_035607385.1. GTDB lineage: Bacteria > Pseudomonadota > Gammaproteobacteria > Burkholderiales > Casimicrobiaceae > PALSA-1003. The sequence continues at coordinate 7,451 of DATNAR010000293.1, read as the reverse complement.
CGCGGCGATCAGTGCGCGCAATGTCGTCCTCATCCGTCTCTCCTCGCTAAGCGCTGCGCTGTCAGGCGACTCTCGGACGGGCCGTCGGGCCCGCGGCCGGCGTCACCGGATGGACCTTGCCCGTCTTGATCTGGTTGTACCAGTACTCGTGGTGCTCGCGCGCCCATTCCTCGTCGACGTAGCCGGTCCGCATCGCATCGTACGCGCCGGCCATGCCGAGCGTGCCCATGTAGATGTGGCCGAGGCTGCCGAGCATGAACAGGATTGCGCCGGTCGAATGCAGTACGTGCGAGATCTGCATCGTCCCGCGGGTCTGGTTGAAATTGGGAAAGTCGAGAATGAACCCGGTGATGCTGACCAGGATGCCGAGCACGATCGCCCCGCCCCAGAACCAGATCTTCTCGCCGGCGTTGTACTTGCACGAGGGCGTGTCCTGTCCCGAGAACAACCCGCCGAAGCGCTTGATCCAGAGCCAGTCGCCGGGCTGGGGGAAATTGTCGCGAACAAAGTTGGCGAACAGCAAGATGATGCAGACGGCGAACAGCGGGCCGACGAAGTTGTGCAGGTTCTTGGCCAGGATCGCGAGCCACGAGAACAGCGTATAGCCGAGCAGCGGCAGCAGGACCGTCTTGCCGAACAGCATGATCAGGCCCGAGATCGCGAGCGTCGAGAAGGTGATCGCCGTCGACCAGTGGATCACGCGGTCGAGCCAGGTGAAGCGCAGGATCTTCCGGCCGGTCGGCGGTTGATGCAGCTGCATCGTCCCCTTGAGCAGGTAAAACGTGACGATCGCCAGGAAAATCACGACCAGCGCCCAGCCGCCGTAGACGGAGATGTCGCTGTTGCGCAGGCTGCGCCAGGTCTGGCCGCCGGACTGGATCAGGACATTGGTTTCACGGCCGCGCACCGTCGTCACCGCAGGGCCGCCGGAGCGGACCTCGCGCCACACCGGCGCGCTGTTCAGCGGCTGCTCGACCTGGCGCTGTACCTGCGGCCCCGGTCCGGTGTTTTCCGGCGTCGGCGCCGGGGTCGGGATCTGCTGGGCGAGCACGCCGCCGGCGAAGGCCGCGCAGAACGAAAACAACAGCGCGCCGGCTACGCGCACTCCGAAGGCCTGCCGCATGGCGACTCCTATTTGATCCGCTGGTACTCGTTCTGCGCCTGGGCGCGCGTCGCGAGCGCTCGCTCCCAGGCCGCCCGGTCGCCGCTGTACGGTGCGTTCTGGTAGGCGGGCGTGTCGGGCTTGCCTGCGTACTTGCCCTGCTTGTAATTGACGACTTGCGGCCGCTCGCCGCACGCGGCGAGCGCGAAAGCCGCGGCCAGGACCACGCCGACCAGCGCGAGGCGGCTCATGACTTCGGCGCCGGTGCGGCCGGCTGCGGTTGTTGCGCCGGCGCCTGCTGCGCCGCCGTCTTGTCGCCCGCGCCGTATGCGGCGTCCCAGCCCCACGGCGGTCCGCTCAGCGTTCCGCGCGCGGCGCGGATGGTGACGCGATCGCGGTAGATTCCGGACAGAACATCGGCATCGCCGGCAATCAGCGCCTTGGTCGAGCACATTTCGGCGCACGCCGGCAGCTTGCCTTCGGAGAGACGGTTGCGCCCGTACTTGGCGAACTCCTCCGGCGAGCCGTCGGGCTCCGGACCGCCGGCGCAGAACGTGCACTTGTCCATCTTGCCGCGCACGCCGAACGCGCCGGTCTGCGGAAACTGCGGCGCGCCGAACGGGCAGGCGTAGAAGCAATAGCCGCAGCCGATACAAAGGTCCTTGTCGTGCAGCACCACGCCTTCGGTCGTCTTGTAGAAGCAGTCGACCGGGCATACCGCCATGCAGGGCGCGTCCGAGCAGTGCATGCACGCCACCGACATCGAGCGCTCGCCGGGCACGCCGTCGTTGATCGTGACGACGCGGCGGCGGTTGACTCCCCAGGGAACGTCGTGTTCCTGCTTGCACGCGGTCACGCAGCCGTTGCACTCGATGCAGCGCTCGGCATCGCAGAGAAATTTCATCCGGGCCATAGTCTGGTTCCTCTCGCTGGCAGGTCTTCCTCGCGGATCGTCAAACCTTGGCGACCTGGCAGAGGGTCGTCTTGGTTTCCTGCATCATCGTCACCGCATCGTAGCCGTAGGTTGTCGCGGTGTTGACCGCCTCGCCGCGCACAATCGGGGCCGCGCCCTCCGGGTAGAACTCCAGCATGTCCTTGCCCATCCACCAGCCGGAAAAATGGAACGGGATGAAGGTGGTTCCCGGCCCGACTCTTTCGGTGACCTGGGCCTTGACCTTGAGCTGCGCCCCGGTTGGCGTCTTGACCCACACGTATTCGCCGTCCTTGACGCCGCGGTCGTTGGCATCCTTCGGGTTGATTTCGACGAAGTTCTCCTGCTGCAGCTCGGCCAGCCACGCGTTCGACCGCGTTTCCTCGCCGCCGCCTTCGTACTCCACCAGCCGGCCGGAGGTCAGGATCAGCGGATAGTTCTTGGCGACTTCCTTCTTGACGTTGTCCTGCTGCACCGACTTGAACAGGGTCGGCAGACGCCAGAACACCTTCTTGTCGTCGTGCGTCGGATACTTCTCGACCAGGTCCGGGCGCGGCGAGTACAGCGGCTCGCGATGCTGCGGAATGCCGTCGGGGAAGTTCCACACGATCGCGCGCGCCTTGGCATTGCCCCAGAAATGCACGCCGTGCTTCATCGTCACGCGCTGGATGCCGCCGGAAAGATCGGTCTTCCAGTTCTTGCCTTCGGCCGCCTTTTTCTCGGCGTCGGTCAATTCGTCCCACCAGCCGAGCTTCTTCATCAGCACATGATCGAACTCGGGATAACCCGTGGTGAGCTCCGAGCCTTTCGGATACGAGCCGTCCTCGGCGAGCAGGTTCACCCCGTCGCGCTCGACGCCGAAGTTGGCGCGGAAGCAGCCGCCGCCCTCCATCATCGAGCGCGATTCGTCGTACAGGTTCGGCGAGCCCGGATGCTTGATCTCGGGCGTGCCGTAGCACGGCCATGGCAGGCCGTAATAGTCGCCGTCGCACGGGCCGCCCTTGGCGCGCAGCGTCTTCACGTCGAACGTCGCCTGGTTCTTCATGTGCAGCTTCAGCCGCTCGGGCGACTGGCCGGTGTAACCGATCGTCCACATGCCGCGGTTGACTTCGCGCAGCATCGACTCGGGCTCGGGCTCGTCCCAGCCGTCCTTGTCCTTGACGACCTTGATCTTGGTCGTGCCGTCGGGCTGCTTGCCGACCAGCTGGTCGCCATAACCGAACTTCTTGGCGAAAGCCATCATGATCGTCTGGTCGGGCTTGGACTCGAACATCGGCTCGATCACTTTTTCGCGCCACTGCAGCGACCGGTTCGAAGCGGTGACCGAGCCCGAGGTCTCGAGCTGCGTCGCCGCGGGCAAGAGGTACACGCCGTCCTTGCGCACCATCGCCGCCATCGCCGCCGTCGCCGACGGATACGGATCGACCACCACGATCGTGTCGAGCTTTTTCATCGCCTCGACCATTTCCTTGCCCCGCGTCTGGCTGTTCGGCGCGTGTCCCCAGAACACGATCGCGCGCAGGTTGTTGTCCTGGTCGATCAGCTCGTTGCGCTCCAGCACGCCGTCGATCCAGCGTGAAACCGTCATGCCAGGTTTTTCCATCATCGCCTGCGAGGCGAACTGCTTCTTGATCCATTCGTAGTCGACGCCCCACACCGCGGCGAAGTGCTTCCACGATCCGGTCGCGAGCCCGTAATAGCCCGGAAGCGAGTCGGGGTTCGGACCGATGTCGGTCGCGCCTTGCACGTTATCGTGGCCGCGGAAGATGTTCGCGCCGCCGCCGGAAACGCCGATGTTGCCCAGCGCGAGCTGGACGATGCACGACGCGCGGACGAAGGCGTTGCCGATCGAATGCTGCGTCTGGCCCATGCACCAGACCAGCGTCGACGGCCGGTTCTTGGCCATCATCTCGGCGACCTGGTAGACCTGCGCCTCCGGCACGCCGCAGACTTCCTCTACCTTGTCCGGCGTCCACTTGGTCATCACTTCTTCGCGCACCTTGTCCATGCCGTAGACGCGGTCATGGATGTATTGCTTGTTCTCCCAGCCGTTCTTGAAGATGTGGTGCAGCACGCCGAACAGGAAGGCGATGTCGCTGCCGGAGCGGATCCGCACATAGACGTCGGCCTTGGCGGCGGTTCGCGTGAAGCGCGGGTCGACGACGATCATCCGCGCCCCGGTCTCCTTCGCGTGCAGCATGTGCAGCAGCGACACCGGGTGCGCTTCGGCGGCGTTCGAGCCGATGTAGAGCGCGCACTTGGTGTTCTGCATGTCGTTGTACGAATTGGTCATCGCGCCGTAGCCCCACGTGTTGGCCACGCCGGAGACGGTCGTCGAATGGCAGATGCGCGCCTGATGGTCCATGTTGTTGGTGCCGAAGAACGACACGAACTTGCGCATTAGGTAGCTCTGCTCGTTGCTGTGCTTGGACGATCCGACCCAGAACACCGCGTCGGGGCCCGATTCCTTGCGAATCGCGAGCAGCCTGTCGCCGACTTCGTTGATCGCCTGGTCCCAGGTGATCTTCTGCCATTTGCCGTCGACCAGCTTCATCGGCGACTTCAACCGATGCGAGTTCTCGTGAATACCGTGGTCGCGGATCGACGCGCCCTTGGCGCAGTGCGCGCCCAGGTTCAGCGGCGAATCGAACACCGGCTCCTGCCGCGTCCAGACGCCATTCTCGACGGTCGCGTCGATCGAGCAACCGACCGAGCAGTGCGTGCAGACGGTGCGCTTGACTTCGACTTTCTTCGCAAAGCTGTCGGCGGCCGCATCGGCCTTGCCGATCAGGTTGAACGGAATCTGGCTGGCGAACGCTCCGGCCCCGGCGACGAGGCCCGAACGCTTCAAAAACGCCCGCCTGTCCATCGTCGGGAGTCGAGCTCCCGCGATGCGGCGGAAACGTGGACGAGCTGCGCTGGCGGCGCCGGAAGCACCATCGTGTATTTTGGTCAGCAGCATGATCCGTCCTCCTCCTACTAGACCTTCATCGTCCGGTAATAGCGCCGGACGTGCTCCGTTAATGCATAGCCTTTGCCGTCGGTAGGCGCCGTGAGCGCGGGCTCGGCCTCGACGACGGCGCCGGTCATCGAGCGCGCGGCGACGGCCGCGGCGCCGACGCCGCCGACACCGAGTGTCAGCAGGAATCCACGCCGCTTGAGATTGGTGTTCGGGGGAGTTACAGGCGCGGCTGGGTTGGGACGATCGCTACGCTGCGTTTTCCGCATGGCTGCCTCGCAAAAAAGACTCGTGACGTGGCTTGGCGCATTGACTAGCCTATGGCGAACGAGTCACGTTCGATCGCCATGAACGCTTTGGTGAATTGTGCAACGCGTTTATAGTAGTTGGCAATAGCGCGTCCAATTATTGCATCGCAACATGCCGCGACCCACGGATCGATGTGCGCGGCGAAAAACTCGCGCTGCGCATCGAGCGTGAACGATCCCGGCGCGCCGGTGTCCGTGATCAGTACTCGCATCGTCGCGAATACCGCGGCGAGGTGATCCTCGTAGAGCGCGTTGCCGGGTTGCCGCGACAGCCCCAGGGCGGCGAGCGCAGCTCGAATCTCGACCAGCGGCTGCCGGCCCGGCGTCTTTTCGTACGCCGAGGCATAGGGGCTGACCTCGCTGGCGCCGACGCCGACAAACAGGTCGATATATTCGGCGGCGGCCGCCTCGGCGTCCATCACCGCGCTGGCTGCGATCAACGTCCGCCAGGACTCCGCCAGGGCCTCGCCTTCGACGTTGCCCTCGTCGACCACGAGCTCGTCGGCTGCGGCGATCGATGCGAGCAGCGCGGCATCGGGCTCGGCAGCGTAGAGGCGCGCCAGCAGCGCGTAGAAATCGGCACGCGCCTGGTCCTCGGGATCGAGTGTTGGAGCGAACACGACCGGTGCAGGTTCCATTCCGAAGCCCGATCAGCGCCGCCGCGCCCGCCGATTCGTCATCGCGACGCCGGACCCGGCGTGCCGTTGCCGGCCGGCGCCGGGACGACCAATTCCTTTTGCATCATGTCGATGACGCGGCAGTCGGCGCACATCTTCAGCCGATCGAGCGACCCCGGCGCCGCGAACATCGAATGCCCGGCGAGCTTCGCCAGCATGTTGCCTATCATCTTGTCGGTGCCCAAGGCCTTGCCGCAGCGGATGCATTTGAAGATCGAGGCCTCGTTCAGGACCCGCGGCTGCTTTGCCTCCGCGGCAAGCGACAAGCGCGGCGTCAGCGCGATCGCGTCCTCCGGGCAGGTCGCCTCGCACAGCCCGCATTGCACGCATTTGGCCTCGATGAAGCGCAGCTGAGGCGCTTCCGCGGCAGGGTGATCGAGGATCGCGCCTTCCGGGCAGGCGCCGACGCAGGCGAGGCACAGCGTGCAGGCATCGCGGTTGACGGCGATCGTGCCGAACGGCGCACCGGCGGCAAGCGGGATCGCCGTTTGCGGCGTCGGCGCATGCGCCTGCAGATGCTCGATCGCCAGCGCGGCGGTCGTGCGCTTGTCCGCCGACCAGTGGAACGTCGCGGCCGCCCGGACCGGCAGCGCCGGCTTGAGCGACCAGACGGCGGCCTCGAGCGCCGTGGCGTCGGCCGCCCGCAGCAAGTGCAGGTGCCGCCCCTGGTAGCCAAGCGCCTGCGCGATCGTATCGGCGTAGCCCATCTGCCGCTCGATCGCTTCCGGGTACTGGGGCGCTTCCTCGCCGGTCGCGAGCACGGCGACGTCGCTTGCGCCATAGGCGAGTGCGCCCAGCCAGACGTCGATGCCGGCGGCCGCCATGTGATGCAGCTCGACCGGTATCACCCGTGCCGGCAGGCCCTTGCCGCGCCGGCCGAGCCGATGGATGACTTCGGCGCCGGCGGCGTCGTGGAAGAGCAGGCAGGCGTCGCGCCCGCCCGCCTTCGCGTAGGTCGCGAGCACGGTGCGCACGCGCGACCCGAGGTCGGGAACCGGCGGATAGGCGTAGCCCAGCGCACCGGACGGGCAGACGGTCGTGCAGGCGCCGCATCCCATGCAAAGGTGGGGCTCGACGGCGATGTGGTCGCCGTCGGCGCGGATCGCCACCGTCGAGCAGACGTCGATGCATTGATTGCATCCGGGCTGCTGCGAGCGGCTGTGCGCGCAGATCGATGCCTTGTAGCTGAAGTACTTGGGCTTTTCGAATTCGCCGACCGCACCGAGCACATCGACGATCACCTTCGCCTGCGCCGCGGGGTCGGCGCCCGGATGCCAGTAGCCTTGCGGCGGCTGGTGCATCGCAAACGCCGGCTCGCGCTGCAGATCGAGCACGAGGTCGAACGACTCCTCGCGCGCCGACTGCACCGCAAGCCGGTCGAAGTCGATCGCGCCGATGGCCCCGCAGGCGATCACGCACTGGCGGTGGTCCCGGCACTGGTCGAGATCGATCTGGTAGCTGGCGTCGATCGCCT
>DATNAR010000343.1:0-3652 GCA_035607385.1 Casimicrobiaceae bacterium | reverse complement strand
CCTCGACCGGCTCGGCGGCGAGCGTGGCCGTCAGCGCAAGCTCGATCGCGCCCAGCGCCTCAGCTTCGTCCGCCGGCAGATGCATGCCGGCGGTCAGCCGGTCGCGCGTGGCCGACGGCTCGATCAAGAGCCGCGCCACGTCGTGGCCGAGCTTGTCCGAAGGCACGACATACGGACGCCCGAGCGGAAAAACCATCGTCCGCAGCAGCGAGGACAGCATCCGGCCCGGGAAATTGGAGATCACCCCCTCGATGGCGTTCTGCGCGCGGAACATCGCATCCCAGATCGCCCAATGCATCAGCGGCGCGTCGTCGGCCTGGCGCCCTTCGTTCTCGTACCGCTTGAGAGTGGCCGAGCACAGATAGAGCATCGACAGCACGTCCCCCAGCCGCGCCGACAATTTTTCCTTGCGCTTCAGCGCGCCACCCAGCACCCCCATCGAGATGTCGGCGAGAAAGGCGAGCGCGGCCGAGAACCGCGTCAATTGCTGATAGTAGCGCCGCGTTTCGGGGGCGACGCCGGCAGGCACGCTTGCGCAATGCGAGCCGCACAGTCCCATGACGAACGTCCGCGCCATGTTCGACAGGACGAAACCGATGTGGCCGAACAGCGCCAGATCGAATGCGCTCGATGCATGCGCGGGATCGGGGTCGTTGGCGGCGGAAATTTCACGCAAGACGAACGGATGGCAGCGGATCGCCCCCTGGCCGAAGATGATCAGGCTCCGCGTCAGGATGTTCGCGCCTTCCACGGTGATCGACACCGGCAGTTGCATGTACGCTGAGCCGAGGAAGTTCGACGGGCCCATGCACACGCCTTTGCCGCCCGCGATGTCCATGCCGTCGATGACGACGGCGCGCGCGCGCTCGGTCAGATGGTATTTGGCGATGGCCGAGAGCACGGCGGGCTTCTCGCCCAGATCGACCGCCTGCGCGGTAAGCATCCGTGTCGCGTCCATCGCGTACAGATTGCCGCCCATGCGCGCCAGCGCTTCCTCGACGCCTTCGAATTTGCCTATCGGCGTCTTGAACTGGTTGCGCACGCGCGCATACGCGCCGGTAGCGCGCACGGCGAGCTTGGCCATGCCGGTCGACGACGAAGGCAGCGAGATGCCGCGGCCGGCAGCCAGCGATTCCATCAGCATCCGCCAGCCGTTGCCGACCTGTGCCCGCCCGCCGATCACCCAGTCGATCGGAATGAAGACGTCCTTGCCCCAGTTCGGTCCGTTCTGGAATACCGCGTTCAGCGGCATGTGCCGGCGCCCGATGTTGACGCCGGGATGCCGCGTCGGGATGAGCGCGCAGGTAATGCCCAGATCCTCGGCGCCGCCCAATAGATGGTCAGGGTCGTAGGCGCGGAACGCGAGGCCGAGCAAGGTCGCGACTGGTCCCAGCGTGATGTAGCGCTTGTCCCAGGTGACGCGCAGGCCGAGCGTCGCCTTGCCCTCATGCTGTCCGACGCAGACGATGCCGCGATCGGGTATCGCCGCCGCATCGGAGCCCGCCTGCGGATTGGTCAGCGCGAAGCAAGGTATGTCGATCCCCTTGGCGAGCCTCGGCAGATAGTAGTTCTTCTGCTCGTCGGTGCCGTAGTGCAAAAGGAGCTCGCCCGGACCGAGCGAATTGGGGACCATCACCGTCACCGCCACGGCGCTGGCGTGCGTCGACAGCTTGGTAATGACCTGCGAGTGCGCGTAAGCGGAAAACCCGAGTCCGCCGTACGCCTTCGGAATGATCATGCCGAGAAAGCCGCGCTCCTTGACGAACGCCCAGGCCTGCGGCGACAGGTCGCGGTAGACATGCGTAGTCTCCCAGTCGCTGATCATCGCGCACAGCTCGTTGCAGTCGTGGTCGAGAAAATGCTGCTCTTCGTCGCTGAGGCGCGGGGGCGGCAGCGCCAGCAGCTTGTCCCACGACGGGCGGCCGGAGAACAACTCTCCGTCCCACCAGACGGTGCCGGCCTCGATCGCATCGCGCTCGGTCGGCGACATCGGCGGCAGCGCTTTGCGAAACGCACCGAGCACACCGTCGCTTATGAGCATCCGGCGCAGCCACGGCCAGTTCAACGGGATCGCCAGCAGCAGCAACAGCGCCGCCAGCACGCCGATCAGCAGCGTCGGCAGCGCGTGCAGCGCCAGCGCCGCGATCAATGCCGCGCCGATCCCCAGAATCCACAGCCAGCCGGCGGCATTGACGTAGGCCAGCGCCACCAGGACAAGCACGGCCGCGACCAGCCACAGAAGGGTCAACATCATCGTCCGCCTGCCTGCCGCGCCGGAGCGCTGCCACCGTCGACCTCGGACAGATCGGGCAGCGGCGCCTTGAGCCCCGCCACCAGGAACGGCGCCAGGCGGCGCAGCAGCATTTCGTCGTTGCCCACCTCGCGCGGACTGAGCGCCGCAATCAATTTCAGCGCATCGGTGCCCGCCAGCGTGTACGACAGCGCGCCCATGACGAAGTGAAGGCGCCAGGACAGCTCCTTTTTCGGAAGCTCCGGCAGCGCGCGCCCGAAGGCGGCCTTGAAGCGAGTGATCATCACCGCGTACTGCTCGGACAAAAAGCGCCGAATGAACGGCGCCGGATCGGCGTAGGCGCGACCGAGCAGGCGAAGGAAGTTCTGACCGCCGCGCTGCCGATCCCGTGCGAGCTCGAGCGCCGGAATGAACATCGCCGTCAGGACACGCTCGCACGGCAGCACGTGAGGTGCCGCCTCGCGCTCGAACCGGGTCAACAGTTCGATCCGTTGGCGATTCATTGGATCGAGGCGGCGCGTCAGCACGAATTCGAACAGTTCTTCCTTGCTGCCGAAGTGGTAGCTGACGGCGGCGAGATTGACTTCGGCGAGCGCCGTGATTTGACGCAGCGACGTCGCCTCGAAGCCGTGCTCCATGAACAAGGCTTCCGCGGCGTCGAGTATCCTCTCCTTGGTGGGCGCCGCCGCGCGGCGCGGCGCGGCGCCGCTCGCGCGCGCTTCGGTCTGGGTTTGCTTCACTGCGACTCCGGGGATTCGAGGGGCCCGTCGCGCCTCGCGACGAATTCAGTTAAACGTTTGTTTGAATGCTACCGGCACGCAGGGCAGGCTGTCAATCGGCTCCCGCCTGAAGCGCGCAGGCCGTTTGGCTATACTCGCGGTTCAACTGCCCGGACCGATCGATGCCCACGATAGCGATCAAGCGCCGCCACAAGCTCGAACCGAAAAAAGCGAAGGCTGCCGCCCAGAAAGTCATCAAGGACTTGAGCGCGCGCTACCAGCTCGCTTGCTCGTGGGACGGCGATCAGGTGCAATTCGAGCGCCCCGGCGTATCGGGTCGCATGCATCTCGGCAGGAACGAGATCCTCCTCGACGTGCAGCTCTCGTTCCTGATGACGCCGCTGAAAAGTCCGATCGAGCGGGCGATCAACGAGGAGCTCGACCGCCTGTTCGGCGATACGGCCTGAAAGCCGCGTCAGGTCGGGTCGGCGAACGGCGCATCGTCCCCGGCGAAGATTGCCTGCATCACCGCCGTCTCGCGCCTCCTCAGCACCGCCAGGAATTCGCCCGCTCCCTTCATGCCGCGGAACGACAGCAGGCCGCGCTCGAGAAATTCGTGCAGCGCGCCGACTCCGGCGATGCGCGCCGGGCGGCGCATCGCCGCCAGCGCCGAGCTCAGCAA
>DATNAR010000272.1:0-16535 GCA_035607385.1 Casimicrobiaceae bacterium | reverse complement strand
CGAATTGAAGCGCGTGCTGGCCGAGGTCAGACGCGATGGCTATGCGATCGTAGACCAGGAGCTCGAGATCGGACTGCGCTCGATCGCCGTGCCGGTCAGGGATGCGGCAGCTCGCTGCGTCGCCGCGATCAACGTCGGGACGCAGTCGGCACGCGTATCGGTGGCCGAAATGCAGACGCGTTTCCTGGCGCCGCTGCAAGCCGCGGCAAGCGAGCTTTCGGTCCTGCTGGTGCGTTAGCCCGCCACGATGGACTGGAGCATCTGTCTCGAGCGGGCGTCCGGCATCGAAATTCGCGCAGCGCCGGACGGCATCGTCGTCTACGACCCGGCGCGCGACCGGCTGCACTATCTGAACCCGACGGCCGCGCTGCTGCTCGAAAGTTGTGACGGCACTTTGCCCGCAGCCGAGCTTCCCGCGCTGCTCGCGGCGGCGTTCGACCTCCCCGCACCGCCGACCGGCGAAGTCGAGAACTGCCTCACGACACTGCTCGACCAGGGGCTCCTCATCGCGGCGCGCGCAGGCTGACGTTTCGCTGCTGTACGGGCGTGGCGTTGTTGTGTAAAGTAAGTGCGGGCACCCACCGGCGAGGCCATACGATGAGCACGAACCCTTCCCTCGAACGCTTTCTCGAACGCGTCGAGCCCGGACGCCGCGATGCGCTGCGCAAAATCATCGCCGGCGCCGCCGTATACACGACGCCGGTCGTCGCGTCGTTCACGCTGGAAAGCCTCGACGGACAAGCGCAGGCGCAGGTGTCGAATCAGGCCGTGTCGGTACCGGCGAGCTCCGGGTGGAGCCTTGCCGCGCTGGCCGGGATGGTCGCGGCCGCCGGCGCGCTGCTGCTGCGCCGCCGCCGCCGCGGCTAGCCCACCGCACCAAGTCCCGCGTTGCCGCGCCCGCTGCTTTCCGCGGCGCTGATCGTTCGCGACGAGGAGCGCTTTCTCGCCGCCTGCCTCTCCTCGCTCGCCGGGCGCGTCGACGAGATCGTCGTCGTCGATACCGGATCGACCGACCGTTCGCGCGACATTGCCGGCGACCTCGGCGCCCGCGTTCTCCCGTTCCGCTGGATCGATGATTTTGCGGCCGCGCGCAATGCCGCGGTCGACGCTTCGCTCGGGGAATGGGTGCTCTATATCGATGCCGACGAGCGCCTGGTCGAGTTCGACCGAGCCGAGGCGGAGCGCCTGCTCGCGGCCCGCGATCATGCGTGCTACACGGTGCTGTTTCGCCCGCAGCGCGGATTCACGCGCTATCGCGAGCACCGCATCTTCCGCAACCGTCCCGAGCTCCGTTTTCGCGGCGTCATCCATGAATCGCTGATCCCGGCGCTGGACGAGCTGGTCGCGCGCGAGGGAGCGCGCGTCGGCGCCAGCGCCATCGGTCTCGAGCACGACGGGTACGACGGCGACATCCGGCACAAGCACCCGCGCAACCTGCCCTTGCTGGAAAAGCGCCTTGCCCAGGATCCGGCGCATGTCTACAGCTGGGCGCATCTCGGTACGAGCTTGCTCGGCCTCGGCGACGCCGAAGGCGCCGAACAAGCGTGGCGACGCGGCCTCGACGTCGTTCGCTCGCGCGCGGCGACGACGGCAGCCGACGGTCTGCCCTATCTGCATCTGGCCAATTTTCTGCTCGACTGCGGGCGCGATGCGACCGAGCTTCTCGACGAAGCTTGCCGGCGCTTTCCGGACAATTACGCGCTGCTGTGGCTGCGCGCGCGCACGCTGGTCGAGGCGGCGCGATACCGCGAGGCGATGCCGCTGTTTGCCCGCCTCGCGGCGATCGATCCCGACGCGCTCGGCGACGGGCCGATGGCGTTCGATCGTTCGATATTCGGCGCCAATGCGCATGCGGCGCTGGGCTTGTGCGCGTTTCGCCTGGGCATGTACGACCAGAGCGCCGCGCACTATGCGCGCGCCGAGACGCTGGCTCCGGGCGACGTCGCGATACGCGCGAAGCGCGTGCTGGCCGAGGGCCGCGCCAGCGACGCGGCGGCTCGGCGCTAGGCGCCGTCCAAGCTAGTCGGCGGCAGACAGCGCGGCCGGCGCGGCACCATCGCGCGCGAGGCCGGACTCGTGCGCCGCGGCGGACACGGGCAGCGGCCGGCCGTCGAGCCATTCGGGCAGCGCAACGTCGAGCGCGGCGAGTATCGTCGGGGCGATATCCAGCACGTTGCCACGGCCGGTCTCTCCCGTTGCGACGACACCCGGCCCGCTCGCCCACAACTGCGAATTGACCGTGTGATCGCCGCTGCGCGGTGCATGGGGGTGGTAGACCGGGACATGGACGCTCCCGACCGCCGGCGATTCGCAGCGCTCGAGCATGCCGAGGTCGGTACGAAACACGCAGATCAGATCGGGCAGGTCCGGGTGATGGTCGGGGCCGAACGCTTCGCTCGACGTCTGCACGCGCACGACGATCGCTTCGCCCGACTTTGGATCGCACAGCGCCAGCAGCTCGCGCCGCAGCATCTGCAGCAGCGCAGCGGCTTGCGGACCCGGCTCGACGCTGCCAAAAGGCTCCCGGCCGCGCAGGTTGAGTCGGATGCCGCCGCAACGGTTGTTGTTGACGAATGCCGCGCGCGTCTTCGGCGAGGCGAACGGATCGACCGCACAGCCGGCCGCGGCGGCGGGCGCAGCCAGCGGCCGCGTCCGCGCGAGCCGCTTGATCACCGCCTTGACCGGTCGCGGCAAATAGGTGACGCGGGTGCGCAGGCGGCGCAGCCACCGGCCCGCCTTTCCCGCGCCTCCTCCGGCGAGACCCAGGCGCGCCAGCACCTCGGGCAGCAGTTGCGGCCCGTCGTAGTACAGGTCGATGCCGTGGCTGAATATCGCGAAGACCCTTGCGTCGGGCCCGGCCGCCGCCAGCGTCGCCGGCAGCGCGTCGTCGATCGCCCTGTAGACATCGAGCAAGGCATGCTGCAATTCGCTCGGGGCGCTCGGATCATGCCAGGGATGGCGCGAATCGATGAAGTGCCAGAATTGATGGCCGGCGCAGTGGCTTTCCGAATAGGTGACGCTGAACAGATCCCAGGCTTCGCGCGCCAGGATCTCCGTACTGAACCGGGCCTTGCTGCGCACGCCGCGGAGCAGGCCCTGCAACAGACGGCGATAACCTTCGGGCGTTTCGCCGTGCAGGTCGCAGCTTAGGATCGGATGGTCGCCATAGGTCGCGCGAATGTCCTCGAGCAGTTGCGGCGGGTCGCTGGATACCGCGAACGTGCGATCGTGCAGGCCCCATTCGATCAGCTGCACGCCGTCGATGCCGCGCGCGGCGACGGCTTGCACCGGGTCGATGACGCCGACGCGCTTGCCGGCACGGCTTGCCTGCGTCCAGTAATAGAACTCCGGATCGATGTCATCGGGCCGCACCGCGCGCAGCACCGCTTCGCCGGTGTGCAGCTGGTTCGGGATATAGAAGTGCCCCATCTTGCCGCTCGAGCATCCGGTATGGATTTCCGGCCAGATCGCACCCGGCAAGGTTTCCATCGGATTGTCGAGCTGGAACGTGCGGCTCTCCCGCGCGAGCGCGGCGAAGTTAGGCAGCTTGCCTTCGGCGGCCCAGCGCTGCACCAGCGACGCCTCGCAGGCGTCGAATCCGATCACGAGCACCCGGGCGCTCATACCGGCTGCTTCACTCCGGATGCCGCGCTTTCGTGCGCCGCCTTCTCGTGTGCGGCAACGCCGTCGCGCCATCCTCGGATGCGCCCGCGCGCAACGGCGGCGTGCAGGCGCGCCTCGGCCCAGCGGGCGCGCAGCAGCGAAAGTGTGGCGCCGGTCAGCGCGCGGGCGACGTGGTACGCGAGTTCGATCCTGCTGCGCTGATGCTTGGCCAGAACGTAGCCCATCGCCCGCCCGTAGCGGTGACCGCGCTCGAGAATTTTCTGCCGCGGCTGGCCCGGATTCCCCGGGTGATGGACCGCGAAACGCGGGTCATACCAGATGCGGGCGCCTCCGGCGACCGCGCGCAGCAGATAGTCGGTCTCTTCGGCTGCGGGCCACAGCGTGCCCGACCCGACGCCCAGCGCTTCGTCGAACGGGCCCACCAAGGCGACCAGCTGCCGGCGCAGAAATATCGCGCTCGACATCCCCTGCGTCCACGCGCGCGCCGCCGTCACCCATTGCGCGCCGCGCGCGAACCGGCCGCGCGGCGCGCCGCCGGCACCTGCAGCGCCGCCGCCGCTCAAGCCGTGCGTCGAAGGCTGCGCGGCGAAAAATTGCAAGACCCGGGCGACGATGTCGACGTCGTACCAGCAATCGTCATCCGGAAAGCCGATGATATTCCCGCGCGCCAGGCGCAGGCCGACATTGCGAGCGCGCGACAATCCCGGCGGCGCACGCACATGCCTCAGAGGGAATGGCAGCCGTTCGCGATCGAGCAGCGCGGCAACGCGATCGTCGGCGTTCTGATCGACGATGACGACCTCGAAGTCGCGGCTGGTCTGGGCGGCGAGGCTGCCCAGGCAGCGGGCGAGCTCGGCCTCCCGGCCCAGAGTGGCAACGATCAGCGAAAGCTGTGGGGACGATTGCATGCGGGAGCGGTTGACGCTTCGGCAGCGATTCTACGGCATCGTCGCCGCCGTGTACCGCGTCGGGTCGCAAAGACACCGGCGCAGAAGGTTCGATAGTGCGCGACCGAATGGAAGCGGCTAGACTTCGTGCCCATGGGCACGCCGGTCCTCCTGGTTCTCACCGCATTGCGCTGGGTCGGCGCGGCGCGGATGCCCCGCGCTCTGGCGCAGGCCGGGTTCGACGTGACGCTGCTGACGCCGCCGGGATCGCTGGCGGAAAAAAGCGGCTTCGTCGCCAAGATCGCCTATCTTCCGGAAAAGGCGACACCGGACGCGTGGGTGCACGCCTTTGCGGCGACCGCCAAGGCGACAGAGGCTCGGCTGGTCGTTCCTTGCGACGATAATGCCTTTACCTTGCTGCACCGGCTCGTGACATCGCCGCCCGAGGGCCTGCAGCCGGCGCTGCATCGGGAGCTCGCGACGTTGATCACGGACTCGCTCGGCGATCCCGCGCACTACGCGGCCACCGTTGATCCGACCTTGCTTCCGGCGGCCGCCGCGGCGCTCGGGCTCGGCGTCCCGACGCACGCGATCGTCACCGACTTTGCCGGCGCCCAGGCGTTCGGCGCCGCGCACGGCTATCCGCTCGTGCTCAAAAATCGCCGCTCGAGTGACGGCGTGACCGTCGGCAAGCACAGCGAGCTCGCCGGCGCGATCGCAGCACTTTCGCCGGTCGCGGCGAATGGTCGGGACGAGACGCGCGACGCGCTGCTGGTCCAGGCGCAGGTTCGCGGCCGGCTGCGGTCGTACCAGTCGGTGGCGTGGCGAGGCCAGCTCTTGGCCGGATTCGCCGGCGAGCGAATCCACGACGAGGCGACCCGCGGACGCCAGACCGGCGTCAACCGGTATTTTCGCAATGACGCGCTGCGCGAGACCGCGACCCGGGCCGCCCGCGGATTCGGCATCAGCGGCCTTTTTTCGCTGCAGGGTGTCGTTGCGGAAAGCGGAGACTTCCGTCTGCTTGAAATCAACCGCCGCCTGCTCGGCGGCGCTCATCGCGGCAGCGAGTTCGGCGTCGATCATTGCGCAGCGCTGCACGCGGCGATGCACGATCGGCCTTACGCAGGACGCACCGATCTCGACGAGGGCGAAGAGCACATCTGCGTTTCGTTTCCGCAGGAATGGCTGCGCGATCCGGAGAGCAAATGGCTGCGCGACTATCCGGTCGACGTGCCATGGGACGAGCCTGAGCTATTCGAGGCGATGCTCGACTTGTATCCGACGTCCTAGGCAGCCACGGATACCGCGGCGCGCGATCACGGCGCCTGGACCGGCGCCGTCCCCGTCATCCTGTCGGCGCGCATGAAATCGAAATCGCAACCGGCATCCGCCTGCAGCACGTGCTCGACATAAAGACGGCCGTAACCGGTGGCGAAGCGGCTCAAGCCGGGCGGGCGCAACCGTGCCCGGCGCCGCTCGAGCTCGCCGGCGTCGACGCATAGCTCGAGCCGGCGCTGCCCGACATCGAGCTCGATCGTGTCGCCGGTTTCGACCAGCGCCAGCGGTCCGCCGGCGGCGGCTTCGGGCGTGACGTGCAACACGATCGTGCCGAACGCGGTGCCGCTCATCCGCGCATCCGAGATGCGCACCATGTCCTTGACACCCTGCCGGGCGAGCTTCAGCGGGATCGGGATGTAGCCCGCCTCCGGCATCCCCGGGGCGCCGCGCGGCCCCGCGTTGCGCAACACCAGCACGTCGTCGGCGGCGACATCGAGCTCGGCGGCATCGATCCGCGCTGCAAGATCGTCGAGCGAGTCGAACACGACAGCGCGCCCGCGATGCGTAAGCAATGCCGTGGTCGCCGACGCATGCTTGATCACCGCGCCCCCGGGGGCAAGATTCCCCTTGAGCACCGCGATCGCTCCTCCCGGATGCACCGGATCATCGACCCTCCGAACGACTTGCTGCGCAGGGACAATCTCGGCGGCATCGATCACTTCGCCCAGTGTCTTGCCCGATACCGTCGGCGCGTCGAGATGCAGCAGCGGCTTTAGCTCGCGCAGCACCGCGCTCAAGCCACCGGCCTCGTGCAGGTGCTCCATGTAATGCAGCCCGGAGGGTTTCAGGTCGACCAGGACCGGGACCTTGCGCCCGAGCGCATCGAAGGCGTCGAGATCGATTTCGATGCCGCGTCGCGCCGCAACGGCGGTGAGATGGATCAGCGCATTGGTCGAGCCGCCGATCGCATGCAGCACGACCAGCGCGTTGCTGAACGCCTTGGCCGACAGGATCGCGTCGGGACGCGGGCCGCTGCGGGCCAGCGCCGCGGCGCACGTCCCGGAAGCCTCGGCGAGCCGCAGGCGCTCGGCATGAACCGCGGGTATCGTCGCCGCCATCGGCAGGCTCATCCCCATCGCTTCGGTGATGCACGCCATCGTGCTGGCCGTTCCCATCACCATGCAGGTGCCGGCGGTCGGGGCGAGCCGCGCGTTGACCGCATCGATCTCGCCCTGATCGATGTCGCCGGCGCGAAAGCGTGCCCAGTAGCGGCGGCAGTCGGTACATGCGCCCAGACGCTCGCCGTCGTGGGTCCGGGTCAGCATCGGTCCGGTCGGCACGACGATCGCCGCAATGTTCGCCGACGCTGCCGCCATCAGCTGCGCCGGTATCGTCTTGTCGCAGCCGCCGATCAGCACGACCGCGTCGACCGGCTGGGCACGAATCATTTCCTCGGTGTCCAGCGCCATCAGGTTGCGCAGATACATGCTGGTCGGCCAGGCGAACGACTCGTGCAGCGAGATCGTCGGAAATTCCATCGGCAACCCGCCGGCCAGCATGACGCCGCGCTTGACGGCGGCAACGAGCTGCGGCACCGTCGCGTGACAAGGATTGAAATCGCTGTAGGTGTTGGTGATACCGACGATCGGGCGCTCGAGAGCGTCGTCGGAATAGCCGAGCGCCTTGATGAAGGCCTTGCGCAGGAACAGCGAGAACTGCGCGTCGCCGTAGCTGGTCAAGCCGCGGCGAAGGCCGCGAGTCATGCGGCGGCCGCCGGCCTGTCCAGCGCGAAACCCAGTGCAGCCAGCGACGTCATCAGCGCATGTCTTGCTTCGTCCGGCAGCATCCGCAGCGGCGGCCGCACGACATTCCAGGCCGGCGCCTGGCGCAGCTCGGCGAGGATCGCCTTGTTCGCCGGCACCATCGGGAACTTCTGGATCGCCGCCCGCACGGCGGCGATCTCCTGCTGCAGTCGGTCGGCGGCGGGCGTGCGCCAGACCTGCAACAGATGATGCATCGCCGCCACGTTGACGTTTGCCGTTGCGGAAATGCAACCCGCGCCGCCCAGGCGCAGCGCGTCGAGCAGATAGGTCTCGCTGCCGGGAAAAACCTCGAACCCCGGAAAAGCTTCCAATAAGCCACGCGTGTTATTCCAGTCGCCGGAGCTGTCCTTGAGACCGACGACGATGCCGGGATAGGCCTTCAGCAATCGCCCGATCACGTCGAATGAAAAACCGACGCTGGCCATCGGCGGAATGTGATAGAGGTACACGCGAAGGCGACGATCACCGACGCGCTCGATGACCTCGGCGATGCTCGCAAAGACCCCGTCGTCGCTGACGCCCTTGTAGTAGAAAGGCGGCAGCATCAGTACGCCGAAGCAGCCCTGCTCGACCGCGTGCCGGGTGAGCGCCACCGTATCCGGCAGCGCGCAACACCCGGTGCCTGGCATCAGCACACCGGGCGAGATGCCGCCGTCGATCAGCCTTTCGAGCAGTTGCCTGCGCTCGCCGGTGTCGAGCGAATTCGCCTCGCTGGTCGTGCCGAAGACAGCCAGGCCGTCGGCGCCTTCGGCGAGCAGCCAGCGGCAATGCGCGGCAAAGCGCTCGCCATCGACGGCAAGATCCGCTTGAAAGGGTGTCAGCGCGGGAACGAGCACGCCGCGCGGGAAATGATCGAGGCTGATGAGTCGGCTCCTGGGGCGATTGCGTCAACGTTGCGGACACGACCGCCGGCAGGCGTCGTGGCAGGCGCCTGCGATTATAAGCGCCTTTGGTCGGCTGCATCGCGTCGCCGGCGCGGCGACGGGAACTCCGTGCAGGGGCGCCGGTCTGTGCCGATAGAGGCTCCCGCCGGCATTGGCACCGGCCGCTTCCGATTGCCTCGGCGATGCGCCGGGCATAGGATGACATGTGTTCGTCTCAGGAGAGTCCTTCGATGCGCCTCCTTCCGATTGTGCTCGTTGCCTGCACCGCGGCGGTGTCGCTGCTCTCCCCCGCCGCCGGTGCATTTACCTGCTACATGCTGTACGACCGCAATGACAATCTCGTCTATCGCGACACGATTTCGCCGGTGGACATGAGCGACCAGGGTGCGAGCGCGCGCGAATCGATGCGCGATCGCGGTGATTACCTGGTCGTGGCCGATGCCGATCGCTGCCCGCCCGTGACGTTCGTGTTCGGTGCCGCCGGCTCCAGTTCGCTGTCGGTCGATTCGATCGTCGGTGGCATGCCCGTCGGCGCGGGTTCCTCGGGCTTCGCCGTGTCGCGGTCGGCGTCGCGTCCGATACCTCGCATCGCGCCGCCGGCGGCGCGCGGCAGCGGCAGCAAATAAGCCGCAGCGCCGGCGCGGCGCTTCAGGCCAGCCGGCTGTACCAGAGCAGCGAAAGGGTTCCCGCCGCGAGTAGCAGGATGGCGGCGGCCGCGACCGCCAAGGCGCCGACTTCGGTCTCTTTTTTCTCCAGCACGTACCGCGCGTTCAGCTGCTGGTAGATCTTGGCGAGCTCCGTCGCGCTGGCCGCGTGGAAATATTCGCCCTTCGTGATCTCGGCGATCGACTTCAGCGTTTCTTCGTCGAATGCCATGTACATCGAATAGCCGTCCATGTCCGCGGTGCCGCCGCCGGGCATGCCGAAACCTACCGCATAGATGCGCACGCCGTGGTCGGCCGCCAGCCTCGCCGCATCGAGCGAGTCGGGCCCGGTGGTGCGACGGCCGTCGGTGAGCAGGATGATCGCGGCCGAGCCGTTCGATCCCGGCGGCACTGCCTTGAACGGTTTCTTCGCCGGCTCGGTGCTCCTCTCGATCGACTTTCCGAGCGGCTGCGCGCGCGGACCCATGGCGCCGAACAGCAGCGATTCCAGGTCGATGCCCTCATCCGGAAAGAGCGTGGCCAGCGACACGATGATGCCGCTGCCTATCGCCGTGTGCCGTTGCAGCTCGAAGCGGTCGATCGCCGCGATCAAGTCGTCGCGATTGTGCGTCGGAGGCTGCACGACAGAGGCCGTACCGGCGAAGGAAACGATCCCCACCAGCACATCGGCGGGCTGCTCCTGCACGAACGCCTTGGCCGCGGTCTGCGCGGCCTCCAGCCGGCTGGGTTTGATGTCGTTCGCCCGCATGCTGAGCGAGACGTCGATCGCCAGTATCGTCGTCCGCTGGTCGGACGGCAGGGTGACGACGGCGTTGGGCCGGGCGATGGCGAAGATCGTCGCCAGCAGCGCGATCAGGAAAAGCAGCGGCGGGACGTGGCGGCGAAAGCGCTGCCGGCGGCCGATGGCTTCCCGGACCAGGCCGACGCTGGCATAGCGCAGTGCGTGCTTGCGCCGCCTGGAAAGCAGCCAGATATAGATGCCGATCAGCACCGGGGCGAGCAGCAGCAGCCACAGCATCTGCGGCCAGACGAAAGTCATCTTTGTTGCCCGGGTCGGTTGCGGCGGCTGCGCATGATCGTATTTCGGCTTTCGCGCCGGCGCTACGGTCGCGGCGCATGCTACGACAAGTCTATGCCGTGTGATGGCGCAAAAGCAACCGGTCGATGGCGTGCAGAACCCCGAAAAATCCGGCAAAGTCGGCAAACAACTCGTCGTCGCCCGGCGCAGCCGCCGCGCATGCCGGCTCCGCGCGTACCCGCTCGAAGATCTGGCGGAAAGTGCGCTTGCCGTCGATGTGCCTGAGCACGTATTTGGCGAAGCGTCCCGGATCGACGCGCGTCGTGATGCCGCTGAAGCTGTGGTGCAGCACGAACGGCCGGTCGTGATGGCGGGTGATCAGGTCGTACAGCTCGGCGCCCGTCACCGGCTCGTGAAAGAAAAACGGCACATAATCGGGATCGCCGTACGGCGCCTTGGTCCCGGCGCCGGCGGTGGCATAGAAGACGTGCATCTTGATGCTCCCGCTCAGCAGCTCGGCGATCTCCTGTTGCCGGCGCAGCGGCAGCGCATCGACGTCGCGCCAGAGCGCGGACTCGCCGGGCGGCACGAGCAGCCGCGGCATATACGCCGCGGGTCCGCGGTTGACGTCGGTAAACTGGATCGACAGTCCGCACTTGTCCTCGAACCAGGCGTAGATCTCGGCCACCGTATAGGCCCGATCCTGCGAATGAAGCAGCATGTCGTACATGCCGGCATCGCCGCCGATCACGTGCTCGCGATAGAGGTCCTGGGCACGCGCGAACCAGTTGGTCCGCGGCAGGCAGGGCAGCAGTGCTTTCGCGTTGGCCAGCTTGCGATCGGGATCGTCGAGGCCTGCATTGATCAGCCGCAGCAGCGATTGCATCTGATAGATGCCGGTGCGCCCGTATTGCGCGTAGACCATGATGCCGAACGCCCCGCCCTCGGCGCGCAGCGGCAGCAGCGCGGACATCCCCGCCTCCGGATCCTCGAGGTGATGCAGAACGCCGCAGCAGTTGATGTAGTCGAAAACGCCCAGATCGCTTTGCGACAGGGAGAGCAGCGACCCGTTGATCCAGCGGATGTTGCGCAGCTGCCGGACCGCGGCGCGTTCCCTGGCGATTTCGTTGCTGCGGGCGCTGATGTCGACATGGACGATTTCGGCGTCGGTCTCGCGCAGCTGTTCGGCGAGATAGATCGTCCCGTCGCCGGTGCCGGCGCCCGCAACCAGGACGCGGAATCCGTGGTCGAAACGGCCCCGTCCGCCGAAACAGTACTGGTTGATCATCGGCAGATCGTCCAGCCAGGTGCGGATGATGCGCGTCTTCTCTTCCGCAGCTTCGCGCAGCGGGTAGGGGAAACGCTCGTACTGGTCCTTGACGGCAGGCAGCGTCGGTTCGGGGAGGCTCGCCTTCATTTCGCTCCTGGGTGGCCGGCGTCCGGAACGCCTCGGGTTTGGTCCCGAGCTGCGTGGGACAAGGCTAGGAGTTTAACGATTGATTCAGCGCCGCGCTCGCCGCGACGCCGGCGGTCCCGCCTGGTCGCGCTGCGGCCGCGACCCGTCTTGACCGAGGGCGCGCCCCGGGCTACGCTCGATCCGCCGCTGCCCGCGCGATCGTATCGTTGATGGCGCCGCCAGCCGCATCCGCACCTGCCCCCAAGGAGTAGGCATGAGAGGAATGCAATTGACGGTGGCCGCGACGCTGCTGCTGGTCGGCCTCGGCGCGACCGGCGTGAGTGCGGCGGGTTCGATCAAAGGCTCGGTGATTCTCGGCGGCCCGGCGCCGGCACCGAAAAAACTCGAAGTCACGATCGACCAATACGTATGCGGCACCGAAAAGGATTCGGGGGACTTGCTGCTGTCTCCGCGCAAGGAGCTTAAAAACGCCGTCGTCTGGCTGGAGAATCCGCCGGCGGGTGCCGCTGCACCGGCGCCCGCCGCCAAGGTCGAGATGGACCAGAACGGCTGCGTGTTCATTCCGCGCGTCGTCGTCGTCCCTGCCGGCGGCACCGTCGATTTTCTCAACAGCGACCGCCTGCTGCACAACATCCACGCGACGCCGAAGCTCAACGTTTCGTTCAATCGCACCCAGCCGAAGGACCGGACGATCCCGGTGACTTTCGCCAAGCCGGAAATCGTGCGCATCAACTGCGACCTGCATTCGTGGATGGTCGGCTGGGTGGTCGTCGCCGCGCACCCTTACTACGCGATCACCGGCGCGGACGGGCAGTTCAGTTTCGACAATCTGCCGCCGGGCAAATACGATATCCGCATCTGGCACGAACGCCTGGGAACCGCCCAGGCGAGCGCGACCGTCAGCGACCAGCAGCCGGCGCGCGTCACCGTGGAGATGAAAGCGCGCTGAGCGCTACGTCTAGGGTCGTACCTCGATTTTTTTCGAAGTCTCCCACGCCGCCGAATGCGTCGGCTCTTCGACCGCGCGCAGTGACCCGCCCTCGTCCAGCGCGATGGTGAAGGTGACGATCGGCGCCGAGTAGACCGGGTGCAGGTAAGTGCGCGCGATCTCGACCGAATCCTTGTACAGCGCGACATAGCGGACGAAGTGCTCCTGCAGCGACGGATGCTGGCTCCCCTGGCCGACGCTGACCGTGACGTTGAACCACTCGCCCCGCTTGACCGAATCGGGAGCCACGATCTTCGGCGAGTGCTTGGCGTCGAAGCCGGTGTGGATCTGGCGGAACTCCGGCGTGAATTGCTCGGCCTGCTCCTCTGCGGCGAACACCGGGCCGGCGGCGCCGAAAAGGAAAACCAGCAGCGCAACCGATGCGGCGCGCAGCGAAACTCGAGCGGCATTGTTCATGGGGTAACCTCCAGTGCGTGGGTCAAGCTTCCGGCAAGTACTGCCGGACCAGCGCCAACAGCTCGCGCGGGCTGTATGGCTTGGCGAGATAATTGTCGGCGCCGGCTACGGCGGCCTTTTCCCGGTCACCGCTGAGCGCAAACGACGTGATGACGATGATCGGTATGCCGCTGGTCCGCGGATCCGCCTTGAGCATCCGGGTCGCGTCCAATCCCGACATTTTGGGCAGCTGTACATCCATCAGGATGAGCTGCGGCACGAGCTGCTGCGCCAGCGCAACGCCGCTTTCTCCGTCGACCGCCTCGACCAGCTGGTAGGAGGTGCGACCGAGCAACTGGCGGACGATCTTGCGGTTGTATTCGTTGTCCTCGATGTAGAGAATGGTCCGCTCGCTCATTTTTCCTCACCTTTGGCCCGTACCGGGACCGCAAAATAGAAGCTGCAGCCCTTGCCCAATTCGCTCTCGACCCAGACCCGGCCGCCGTGCATTTCGACGAATCGCTTGGTGATGCTGAGGCCCAGGCCCGTGCCGCCGAATTCTCGGGTCACCGCGGTGTCCACCTGCCCGAACTCGGTGAACACTTTGTCGAGATCTTCCTTCGGGATACCGATCCCCGTATCGGAAACGCGGAAGACGAGCTCGCTTCCGACCAGCTCGACGCCGATCTCGACACGTCCCTGCCGGGTGAACTTTATGGCGTTGCCGGCGAGGTTCATCAGGCACTGCGTCAGCCGCCCATTATCGCCGTAGGCAACCGGGAGGCCTTCCGGCACGCTGGTCACGAACTCCAGTCCCTTCTCCACAGCCAGCGACCGCAGCGAGACCTGCACGATGTCGATGATCTCGCGCACCGAATACTCGTCCAAGGCAAGCTGCATGCGGCCGGCCTCGATCTTGGACAGATCCAGCACGTCGTTGATCAGGCGCAGCAGGTGTCGGCCGTTCAACTGAATGTCGGTCAGCGGCTCCTTCAACTCGGGCGGAATGTCGCCGTAGAGACCGTCGATCAGCATCTCGGTAAAGCCGAGGATCGCGTTCATCGGTGTCCGCAGTTCATGGCTCATGTTGGCGAGAAACTCGGACTTAGCCTTGCTCGCCTGCGCCAGCTGCCGGTTGAGGAGGCCCAGCTGGGCGGCGGCACGGCGTTGTTCGCCATCGAACCGCTGCAGCTCCGCGCTCATGTGGTTCATTCGCTCGGCCAGCACGCCGAATTCGTCCCGATTGGAGACCTCGATGCGGGCACCGAAATCGCCAGCCGCGACCTCGTCGAGAAAACCTTGCGCCTCGCGTACCGGCAGGATGAACGACCACGAAATGACGAAGCCGCAGAAGAGCGCGAAAATCACCGCGATGACCGCGAACGCGCTGGTCAGGATCAGCGAGCGTTTATTGGCGACGGCGACGCTGTCCCGCAATCGGGTCATCCGCTCCTGCTGCGCTGCAACCAGGAGTCCGACGCGCGTGGTGATCTCGGTGTCGAGCCGCTCCTGGCGGTGCAACAGCGCGGAGGTGACCGCGCCAAGCTTGCCGTCGCGAATCGCATTGGCGATGTCGGCCACCACCGCCATTGCCTCGTCCTGCGAGGTCCTTATCTGCTCGACCAGCGTCCGGTCGGCGGTACCGGCCGCTTCCAGCTTCGCCAGCCGGTCGTTGAACTGGTTGTTCTCGCGCAGGATCCGGGCGATCGCCGCCTCGTCCTGCGACAGAAGTGCGACGTCGGTGTAGTGCATTTGCCTCGCCAGCGCGCGCTCGCTCTGCTGCGCGAGGCTCACCAGCTCGTGCGCCTCGTCGAGCTGGCGGCTCTGCTGCGTAGCATTGACCAGCGTCTGCAGGCTGAACAGCGACACGGCGATGAACAGCAGCGTGGCGATCAGGAACGCGGTGAGGAGCTTGGTGTGAACCGATGCGCGCAGTCCCGCGACCCACCGCACCAGCAGGCGCACCGGCGTTCGTCGTTGCACCAGCTCCGCGAGATCTTCCAGCGCCGCTTCCGGGCGCGCTGCCGATGACGGATTGTCGAGTGAGGATTGCACGTTTTGCAAATGTCGCTTTCATCCCGCTTTGGTGCGCAGTACTCCCGATTTTTCCTTGTGCAACGCCGTCCGAGGCCGTATATTTCGCGGACCTCTGGGAATATCGCTGGTGAGAGCCACCCCCTGCATCCTCATCGTCGACGACAACCCGACCAACGTCAAGGTCCTCCAGACCCGGCTGGCCGCCGAAGGCTATGAGGTCATCACCGCGGCCGACGGTGAAGAGGGGCTCGCCGTCGCACGGCGGGACAAGCCCGATCTGATCCTGCTCGACGTCATGATGCCCAAGCTCGACGGCTTCGAGGTCTGCCGCCGGCTGCGCGGCGACGCTTCGTTTCCGTTCACGCCGATCATCATGGTTACCGCGATGGCGGACTCGAAGGACATCATCGCCGGACTCGAGGCCGGCGGCGACGAGTACCTGACCAAGCCCGTCGACCATGCGTCGCTCGCCGCGCGCGTTCGCTCGATGCTTCGGATCAAGCGACTGCACGACACGGCCGAGGAGCTCGCCGACGAGGTCAAGGAGTGGAACGCCAAGCTGGAACAGCGCGTCGCGGCGCAGGTGAGCGAGCTCGAGCGGGTCGGCCGCCTGCGCCGCTTCTTCTCGCCGCATCTGGCCGAGCTCATCGTTACCGGCGGCGCCGACGATCCCTTAAAAAGCCATCGCCGCGAGATCACCGTCGTGTTCCTCGACCTGCGCGGCTTTACCGCGTTCGCCGAGGTCGCCGAGCCCGAGGAAGTCATGGGCGTCCTGCGCGAGTACCACCAGGTCGCAGGCCGGATGGTCCTCGAATACGAGGGCACGCTCGAGCACTTCACCGGCGACGGCATCACGATCCTGTTCAACGATCCGGTGCCGATCCCGAATCCCGCCGAGCGGGCGGTTCGGATGGCGCTGGCGGTGCGCGAGCGCGTCGGCCGCATGGCGCAGGACTGGGCCAAGCGCGGCTACGACTTAAGCCTCGGTATCGGCATCGCCCAGGGCTTCGCGACGATCGGGGCGATCGGCTTCGAGGGCCGTTGGGACTACAGCGCGATCGGCACCGTCACCAATCTGGCCTCCCGGCTTTGCGGGGAGGCTCCCGGCGATCAGATCCTGATCTCGCAGAAGGTGTATGCGGGCGTGGAAGCGCTGATCGAGGTCGAGCCGCAGGAAGCGCTGACGTTGAAGGGGTTCCGCCGCCCGGTCATCGCGTACCGCGTGCGCGGATTGAAGGCCTAGCCCGCAGCGATCGCGTTCAGCCGGGGCGATCCGCCGCGGTCAGGGCCTGGTCGAGATCCCGGAACAGGTCGTCGACGTCCTCGATGCCGGTCGACAGGCGCAGAAGATCCGGCGGACAAGGCGAGCCGGCACCTTCGACCGACGCGCGGTGCTCGATCAGGCTTTCGATGCCGCCGAGCGACGTGGCGCGCTTCCACAAGCGGACGTGGGCTGCCACGGCGATCGCCGCGGACTCGCCGCCGCGCACCCGGAGCGAAAGCATGCCGCCGAAACCG
>DATNAR010000213.1:0-6350 GCA_035607385.1 Casimicrobiaceae bacterium | reverse complement strand
TGATCCCGATGATGTATCCCGACTACCAGCGCGTCGACAACGCCGGAACGCGCAGCATGTTCGAAGAGATCTGGGGCACGGCGCTCGATCCGCAGCCCGGCCTCACCGTCGTCGAAATCATGAACGCCGTGCATGCCGGGCAGATCCGCGGCATGTACATCATGGGCGAGAATCCGGCGATGTCCGATCCCGACGTCAGCCACGCGCGGCAGGCGCTCGCCGAGCTCGAGATGCTGGTCGTGCAGGACATCTTCCTGACCGAGACTGGGTATCTGGCCGACGTGATCCTGCCGGCGTCGGCATTTCCGGAAAAGACCGGCACGTTCACCAACACTGACCGCAGCGTGCAGCTGGGCCGGCAGGCGCTCGAGATGCCGGGCGAGGCGCGCCAGGACCTCGCCATTATCGTCGCGATGGCGAGGACCCTCGGTCTCGACTGGCACTACGATCATCCGAGCCAGGTCTTCGAGGAGATGCGGCGCACGATGCCGTCGATCGCCGGGATCACCTGGGATCGACTCGAACGCGAGCACGCCGTCACCTACCCCTGCGAAACCGAGGGCGATCCGGGACAGCGGGTGGTTTTCACCGAGGATTTTCCCACCGCCGACGGCAAGGGCCGCTTCGTGCCGGCCGCGATCATTCCGGCGGCCGAGCGGCCGGACCGCGACTATCCGTTCGTTCTCATTACCGGGCGCCAGCTCGAGCACTGGCACACCGGCAGCATGACGCGGCGAGCGAGAGTGCTCGACACGATCGAGCCCTCCCCGGTCGCGTCGATCAACCCCGACGACCTCGCGCAGCTCGGTGTCGATCCCGGCAACGCGATCACCGTTGCGTCGCGGCGAGGCAGCATCACCCTGTCCGCCCGCGCCGACCAGGGCACGCCGCGCGGCGCGGTGTTCATCCCGTTCTGCTACTACGAAGCTGCGGCGAATCTGCTGACCAATCCGGTGCTCGATCCATTTGGCAAGATTCCCGAGTTCAAGTACTGTGCGGTTCGTGTCAGCGCGGGCGGCGCTACCAGCGAGGTCATCGGTTACGACGGCTGAAAGCCCGAGGGCATCGCGCATGCGGCATGCCGGCGACGCGCCGGTGCGTGCAATCGTGCAGCGCAACCGGAAGCGTCCGGCCGCCAGAGCCTTGGACCGCCCGGCATTCGACTACATCGACCACAAACACACTAGGAGGAATCACCATGGGCAAGCTGATGCACTTTGGCCTGCTGGCCGCGCTGGCCACGGCCGTGGCGGCGGGCACGGCCGCGGCAGCGCCGATCACATTGCGCGCGTCGCACCAGTATCCCGGGGGAAAGGGCGACGCGCGCGACGAAATGGTGCAGATCATCGCCCGCGATGCCAAGGCGGCCGGAGTCGACCTCGACGTCCAGGTCTACCCCGGCGCGTCGTTGTTCAAGCCGAACGAGCAGTGGAACGCGCTGGTCAACGGCCGGCTCGACATTTCGTCGTTCCCCCTCGACTACGCCAGCGGCAAGATCCGCGCTTTCAGCGCGACGCTGATGCCGGGCCTGGTTCGCAACCACGAGCGCGCGGCGAGGCTGCACGACTCGAAGTTCATGAAGGACATCAGGGCCAAGATCGAGCAGGCCGGCGTGATCGTGCTTTCCGACGCATGGCTTGCCGGCGCGGTCGCGTCCAAGAAGGACTGCATCCGGAAGCCCGATGACATCAAGGGCCAGAAGCTTCGCTCGGCCGGGCCGACGTTCGCGGCGATGTGGCAGTCGGCCGGCGCGTCGATCGTCTCGATTCCCAGCAACGAGGTCTACAACGCGTTGCAGACCGGCGTCATCGACGGTACCGACACCAGCACCGGCAGCTTTGTCTCGTTCCGGATCTACGAGCAGGTCAAGTGCGTAACCGCGCCGGGCGAGAACGCCTTGTGGTTCATGTACGAGCCGGTGCTGATGTCCAAGAAGAGCTTCGACCGGCTGGACAAGAAGCAGCAGGACGTGCTGCTCAAGGCCGGGCAGAAGGCCGAAGACTATTTCCGCAAGGAGGCGAAGGGCCTTGACGACGAGATGGTCAAGGTGTTCAAGGACCACAAGGTAGAGGTGGTCACGCTGACCTCCGCCGAATACGATACGTGGGTCAACGTGGCGCGCCAAAGCTCGTACGCCGAGTTCGCCAAGGAAGTCCCGGACGGCAAGCAGCTCATCGACGAAGCGCTGAGCGTCAAGTAGCGAGCGAACCCATCGCCGGCGGGACGCGCTGCCTTCCCCGCCGGCCCCAACGCGCCCGCGAAGCATGGCCGCTCACGCGATCGACCGCTTCATTCGCCAGGTCCGGCGCGTCTCGCTGCTTTGCGGCTTCGTTGCCGCGGCGCTGATTGCCGCCGGCGTCCTCGTCGTCTGCGAGATGGTGTTCGTGCGCTACGCGCTCAAGGTAAACACGATCTGGCAGACCGATTTCGTCACCTACTGCCTGATCGCCGCGACGTTCATCGGCAGTCCGTTCGTGCTGATGACGCGCGGCCATGTCAACGTCGACGTGCTGCCGCACTACGCCGGGCCGCGCAGCCGCAGGCGGCTCGCGCTGTTCGCGGCCGCATTGACCATCGCCTTTTGCATGGTCATCGCCGTGCTCACTTCGCTGTTCTGGAAGGAAGCCTGGGACAACAAGTGGGTGTCCGACACGATGTGGCGCGCGCGACTGTGGATCCCGTACGCGTCGATGCCGATCGGTCTCGGCCTGCTCACCCTGCAGAGCGTCGCGGATCTGCTGGCGCTGGTCACCGGTCGCGAGCCGCCGTTCGGCATCAGCAAGGAACGCGACGCATGAGTCCGGGGGCCCAGGGCGCGCTGGTGCTGCTCGCCACGCTGCTCGTGCTGCTCTCGGGCGCGCCGGTCGCTTTCGGGCTCGGCGCGATCTCGATCGCGTTCATCATGCTGTTCCAGGGCTTCGACGCGCTGCACGTCGTCGCCGAAACCTTCTATGCCGGGCTGAACGACTTCACGCTGGTGTCGATACCGATGTTCGTGATGATGGGCGCCGCGATAGGTTCATCCCCCGCCGGCAAGGACCTGTACGAAGCGCTCGACCGCTGGCTCTACCGTCTGCCGGGAGGACTGGTCATTTCCAACCTCGGCGCCTGCGCGCTGTTTGCCGCGCTGACCGGATCGTCACCCGCGTGCTGCGCGGCGATCGGCAAGATGGGCATTCCGGAAATGCGCAGCCGCGGCTATCCGGACGACATCGCGACCGGCTCGATCTGCGCCGGTGGGACGCTGGGCATCCTGATTCCGCCGTCGATCACGTTCATCCTCTACGGCATCGCGACCGAGACGTCGATCGGCCGTCTCTTCCTGGCCGGTGTCGTGCCCGGCGTGATGCTGACCGGGCTGTTCATGCTGTGGACGCTGTTCATCATCTGGAAGCGCGGCTTCCGCTCCCACGCGCTGGACTTCCGCTATACCTGGAAGCAGAAATTCGGATCGATTCCGAAGGTGGCGCCGTTTCTGGCCATCGTCATCGGCGTCATGTACGTGCTCTACGGCGGCGTCGCGACGCCGTCGGAAGCCGCCGGCGTGGGTGCAGCGCTGTGCGTCGTGATGGCCATGGTCATCTACCGGATGTGGCGGCCGCGGCAATGGTGGAAGATCCTGCGCGACACGACGCGCGAGTCGGTGATGATCCTGATGATCATTGCCGCCGCGGTGCTTTTCGGCTACATGCTGACCTCGCTGTACCTGACGCAGACGCTGGCACAGGGCATCGCCGACATGCACGTCAACCGCTGGGTCCTGATGGGGATGATCAACGTCTTCCTGCTGGTCTGCGGATTTTTCATCCCGCCGGCGGCGATCATCCTGATGACCGCGCCGATACTTTATCCGATCGTCAAGGCGGCCGGATTCGACCCGGTCTGGTTCGGCGTCATCCTGACGATCAACATGGAGATCGGGTTGATCCATCCTCCCGTCGGCCTCAACATCTACATCGTCAGCGCGATCGCGCCGGACGTGCCGGTGACGCGCATCATGTGGGGCACGATCCCGTACGTGCTTTGCATGATGCTGCAGATCGTGCTGCTGTGCATTTTCCCCGGAATCGCGACCTGGCTGCCCGATCAGCTGATGGGCGCCGTACACTGACGTTTTGCTAGCGGCGCGCGATGTCGAACAGGCGCGCGACCTGCTCGGCACGATCGGCGAGGAGCTCCGCGGCTTGGGCCAGGCATTGCTCGAGCTTGGCCGGGCCGGAGGGCAGCGAAAAGCAGCCGGCGAAATAGCGGCCCAGCGCGGGCAAAGCCGATCGATCGATGCTGCCGGAGATCAAGCTGACCGGAATCTGCTGCGCTGCCGCACGCAGCGCCACGATCAGCGGCGTCTTGCCGAGTGCCGTCTGCGCGTCGCTCCTGCCTTCGCCCGTGATCGCCCAGCCGGCGCCGTCGAGCGCGGCATCGAGTCCGACCAGATCGGCGACGACCTCCGCACCCGAGCGCATCTTGCCGCCGATCAACTGCAGCGCGAAGCCCAGACCGCCGGCGGCACCGGCGCCGGGCTCGTCCTGCGCGCGGCGGTTCAGCGCACGCTCGGCAAGCGAGGCGAAGTTCGCGATGCGGCGATCGATCTCGGCGATGCGCTCGCGCGATGCGCCCTTCTGCGGGCCGAAGATGGCGGTCGCGCCCCGGTCGCCGGTCAGCGGATTGTTCACGTCCGACATCACGATGATCTCGGCGTCGGCAAGGCGGGGATCGAGCCCGCTCGCATCGACGGCCGCCAGTGCGGCGAGGCCGGCGGGCGTCGGCGCGATGGCCTGGCCGCGCGCGTCGGTCAGCGAGAGGCCGAGCGCGGCGAGCAAGCCGGCGCCGCCGTCGTTGGTGCTGCTGCCGCCCAAGCCGATCATGAAGCGGCGGACGCCCGCGTCGAGGCGATGGCGCATGAGCTCGCCGACGCCCAAGGTCGTGCGATGTTCGACGTCGATCGTGGCGACGGCAGGATCGGTCAGTCCCACGACCTGCGCGACTTCGAGCACCGCGGTCGCCGGCTCGCCGATCGATCCGTAAGCGACGGTTAGCGGCTTGCCCGAGACATCGCTGACGCGATCGGTCGATCGCCGTCCGCCGCGCGAGAGCACGGCGTCGAGCGTGCCTTCGCCGCCGTCGGCCATCGGGCAAAGACGCAGATCGGCGTCCGGCCAGACGCGGCGCAGGCCTTCGGCGAGCGCCGCCGCTGCCGCCGCTGCCGACAACGAACCCTTGAACGAATCCGGAGCGAGCACAACGGCGGGCGGACGTCGCGGCATGGGTTGCGGGTATGATCGATCGATGGGTTTGCGCTGCAATGGTAGCAGGCGAGCGGGAACACGTTGGCGGTGACGCGCCTGACAGCGGGCTTCGGCATCGCGCTACTCGCCTTCGCTTTATGCGACGTGCGCGCCGCCGGCGCCGACTATGCGCGCGAGGATCGCATCGTTGCGGAGATCGTCCCCGCGATCGTCGTCGGCGACCCCGTCTATCTGCCGACGCCGCGCCGGCCCCGCGTGCTGGCGATACTCACGATGCCGCAACAGACGCCGCTCGGCGGCGCGGTGATCGTCCACGGACTGGGCGTGCACGCCGATTGGGGATTGATCAACGGCTTGCGCACCGATCTGGCCGAAGCCGGGATCGCTACGCTGTCGGTGCAGATGCCCGTGCTCGCGGCCGACGCTCCTCGCGCCGACTACGCGACGCTCTATCCCGAGGCCGGCGAACGCATCGCGGCCGGCGTCGCCTTTCTCCGCGGCCGCGGCATCGACAAGATCGCCGTCGTGGCGCACAGCCTCGGTGCCGTGATGGCCGACCGCTATCTGGCCTCGTCGGGCGCGGCCGTCGCCGCGCAAGTGCCGATCGGCATGCAAGGCGAATTCGCAGCACAGCCGCGGCAACCGCTGCTCGACGTCGTCGCGCAAAACGACCTGCCGGAGATTCTCGCTGTCGCGCCGCTGCGCGCGGACGACCTGCCGCGCGATGCCTGCTCGCGCCAGGTGACCATTCCCGGAACCGACCACTTCATGGCGAATCGGCGCAAAGAGCTCGCGCAAAGCGTCGCGTCATTCCTCGCGCGCGCGTTCGCGGCGCGCTGCTGAGGTCCCTAATTTCGATGCGTCGCGCGCCGCAGCCGGTCGCCGATGGCGACCCAGTCGGGTC
Organism: Casimicrobiaceae bacterium; assembly: GCA_035607385.1. GTDB lineage: Bacteria > Pseudomonadota > Gammaproteobacteria > Burkholderiales > Casimicrobiaceae > PALSA-1003. The sequence continues at coordinate 200 of DATNAR010000213.1, read as the reverse complement.
CATCGGGCGGCGCTTCGATCCATATCTCGTCGGCCTCGCGCGCATCCAGTGCGCGCAGGTTGGCATACAGTTGCTGCGCGTAGCGCGCGCTCTCGCCTGGGGCGTCGAACCATGCGCCCTCGAACTCCGGCGGTTGCGCGACCGAATGGGCGAGCACCGAGATGTGCGCACCCGGCCCGCCGAGATCGGCCAAGGCCGCG